>JAIFKM010000125.1 GCA_020049575.1 Desulfobulbaceae bacterium | reverse complement strand
GGCTGCCGTTTTCAGGAAGACGACGATGAGACCCCGGGATACGGGCCGGTCAGAACCGAGCCGCAGTTGATTCTCTCCAGGGATGTCCGCAGTTTCCTCGGGCTCGATGAACTGATGCGGCCGATGCATTATAGCAGGCCTCGTCTGCGGTCGGTCGATCAGTTTCTGGTGCATGACCCTGATACCGGACTCGCATGGCAGACCAAGGGGCCTGAGTATACCCTTGATTGGCTGCAGGCCTTCGCCTATGTGGCGCACCTGAATAGACAGAGATGGCATGGCTGTGCAGACTGGCGATTGCCTACGACTGATGAACTGATGTCCATCCTGAGGCCACCGGGCATTGACCGGGATTTTTGTCTTGATCCGGCTTTTTCACGCGACATTCACTGGCTCTGGAGCAGTGACTGGTGCAGCGGAAAACAGGCATGGATGGTTGATATAATTGAGTGCTTTGCCGGCAGACTGGATAAAGACGGCTCAGCCTCTGTCTGCGCCGTCAGTTCGTCTGTCGCAGTATCAAAATGAAAGGGGCGCACTTTTTGTTTTCCATTTTCAACGGACTTGAAACCTGAAATTGAATGGAACTGGGAGAGAGATGAAATATAAGATCAACATAACTCTATGGTCGAAGAAATCTGGCTACGGCGGAGATGGAGGACACAGATTCCGGCCGAAAAGCATTCTTGCCGGGTACCTGAAAGGAGCCATTCTTCTGACCCTGATCGTTTTCCTGGTGGCCGCTGCCAGACAGGCCCAGGCCCTGGCACCGATCCGCATTGCCGCCATATTTTCCCAGACGGGGATCGCCGCCACGCACAACGCCCCGCTTCTGGCCATGACGGAACTGGCCGTGGAGGAGATCAATGCCCGCGGTGGACTCCTGGGGCGCCAGTTTGAATTGATCAAACTTGATAACAAAAGCACGCCGATAGGGGCAACCATGGCGGCAAAGGAGGCGGTCGAAATGGATGTCGCGGCAGTTGTCGGGGCGCACTGGAGTTCGCATTCCCTGGCCATGGCTCCGGTTCTTCAGGCCGCCGGCATCCCGATGATCAGTCCGGGGTCGACGAATCCGGATGTGACTCTTGTCGGTAATTACATCTTCCGCGCCTGCTTCCTTGATTCTTTTCAGGGGCGGGCGATGGCCAGGTTCGCCATTGACGACATGAAGGCCCGTTCTGCGGTGGTGCTGCGTAATATCGACGAGGCCTACAGCATCATGCTGGCGGACTATTTTCTCAAAGACTTCCAGGCAAACGGCGGGGAGATCCTTGCAGACTTGGAATATCGTGGCGATGCCATTAACTTCACCGAAGGCATAAGCAGGATCAAAAAACTCGCGCCCGATATTGTCTATCTCCCGGGATATACGCGTGATAGCGGCCTGTTGATCAAGCAGGCGCGGAGCATGGGGCTGGACGCAGCTTTCCTCGGCGGAGATGCCTGGGATGAGATCGAAAAATACGCCGGAGATGCCATTGACGGAAGCTACCAGTCAGCACCGTGGCATCCCGAGGTGCCCTATCGGCGGAGCAGGGATCTCCAGAAGCTCTATCGGCAGAAATTCGGCATTCAGATCAATAACATGAGCGCTCCGCTTGCCTATGATGCGGTGAATCTTCTGGCCGAGGCAATCAAAAACTGCGGCTCAGTCGACCGGGCGAAAATTCGCGACGCCCTGGCTGCGATTCGGAATTTCGAGGGAGCGACCGGCGCTATTTCCTTTGATGACAATGGCGATCCTAAAAACAAGAAGGTCTTTATCATCAGATTCCAGAATGGAGTGCGGGTATTTCACAAGGCCATCTTGCCGTAATGCTCATCATCATTTGTCAAGATCACTTAAGACAGAGGAGGCAATCATGTCGTTGAACTGCAGGATGTTACTGGTTCTCTCCTTTATGTTTTGGATCATGCCCGGCCTGGCGAAAGAATGCCAGGCCGGGGCTGAATCAGCTATACGGATTGCCGCCATCCTGTCGCTGACCGGACAGGCAGCAGCTTCCAACAGCTCCGTCGTCTCTGGTATTCAGATGGCTGTCGATGAAATCAACACCAGCGGGGGAGTTCTCGGGCGCCCCCTTGAACTCCTTCTCATCGACAATGAAAGCACACCCATTGGTTCGAGTGTTGCCGCCCAAAAGGCGGTTGATAACAAGGTGACTGCGATTATCGGAGCCTCCTGGAGTTCTCATTCACTAGCGATTGCGCCGATCGCTCAGAAAAATCGTATTCCGATGATTTCTCCCCTCTCGACTATCCCGAAACTCACCGCCATCGGTGATATGATCTTCCGTGTCTGCTATACGGACGATTTCCAAGGGAAAATGCTGGCAAATTTCGCCTACAATGATCTCAAAGTCCGCAGGGCGCTTGTTTTTGTCGATCTCACCAGTGATTACAGTATGGAACTGGCGCGGGTTTTCAGCGAACGCTTTGGGGCGCTGGGCGGCTCGATCGACAAGGAGATAGAGTACAAATCCAATCAGCTGTCCTACGACCGGCAGATCAGCGAGGCAGTCGGCAAAAAGGCCGATGTAGTTGTGCTGACGGGCTACGACGAATCAGGATTCATAGCGGCCAAGCTACAGGAAGCAGGGATACAGGCAAAAATCATCGGTGGCGATGGCTGGGGAGACGGGGATTTTTATACTTCAGGCGGCAACAAATTGAAAACGGCATTCTTTCTGACCCATTGGACAAGGGAATCGGAAAATCCCTTTTCCCGGCGATTTGTCGAAAAGATCCCGGAAGGTGTGCCGGTCATTTTCGGTATAGCACTGGGGTATGATGCTGTCTATGTCCTTGTTGAGGCAATCAGGCAGACCGGCAGTAGCGACCGGGAGAAAATCCGCCAGTCGCTGGCGAAGATTACCTACACAAAGGGGGTTACCGGGGCTATAACTTTTGATGATCAAGGAGATCCGGTGGGGAAGAATCTCGTTGTCATTGAGATTCGCAATGGTGTCCCCACCTATGTCAAAACGATTTCTCCGCCATAACGGGGAAGAGGGGTCAGATGAGAATCCGCAGTCTGCCGTTTAAGATCAACACGGCAATATTCGTCACTGCCGCAGTCATCGCGATAGTTTTTCTGGTGATACTCTTTCCGGTAGAGAAAAAGCGGTACGCTCGTGAAACAGACAGGATATTTCTGCTCCTTGATACGATCTGCAAGCAGAAGCAGAATGATCTGGCCAATGAGATCTTCGCCCAGCAGCAGCGAGCCCTGAAGGCGACATTGACTGAGATCAAGGCAATCCGGGAAGAGATCGTCAACGTTTGTCTCTACCAGGATAATGGTGAAAAGTACCTCTGCTACGATAATGATGCCGGACATTCCATAGATTCGAAGGTTTTTGCCGATTTCAGGAAAGAACCGGTCTTTTACAAGAGCAAGGCCGCCAATTATCCTCTTGGGACATATCTCAACAGCATTGAAGTAATTGGTGCAACAGTTGGATATATTGCTATCCACTACAATTTGTCCCAGATTGAAAAAGAGGGAAGGGAACTTTTTTATGTATTCTTTTTCCTGCTCCTCGCAACCACGCTCGTAATGTCTTTACTCCAGAACGTTTTTTTGTTTCAGGCAATTATCAGACCTGTTTCACGATTGCGCAATGCTATGCGACGGGTCGAAGAAGGCCACCTCGGAGAGACTGTCAGGTTGCCCTGGAAGGATGAGATCGGTGAGATGGGTGCCGCCTTTAACGATATGTCGCTACAACTCTTTAAAAGCAAAGGGGATATCAAAAACGCCGAGAGGAAATATCGAGATATCTTCGAACAGTCGATAGAAGGCATTTTTCAAGCCCTGCCCGATCACAGCAGATTCCTCACGGTCAACCCATCCCTGGCCCAGATTCTGGGATTCTCGACGGCTGGAGAGTTGCTCCTGTCTGTAGATGATATTAAAACCCAACTCTTCCTTTCACGGGAGGATTGGCAGAGGTATGAGCAGGATTTCGAGGCGGTTGGCAGGATTGTCGGATTTGAAACCCAACTCCTGAGAACAGATTCACAGACAATATGGGTATCCATTTCATGCCGTCGGGTTTTCGATGTTGACGGGTCGCATATCTATAATGAGGGATCAATCGTTGATATAACCGAGCGTCGACAACGGGAACGGGCAGAGAGAGAAAGGGAGGCTGCAGAGGCGGCAAACAGGGCAAAGAGCGAATTTCTGGCCAAGATGAGCCATGAAATCCGCACGCCCCTCAATGCCATCCTCGGTTTTGCCGAGATCCTTGAGTCCGGACTTGAGGACCAGCAAAGAAAAAACTATGCCCAGATCATCAAGTCCGGTGGGCAAAACTTGTTGCAGCTGATCAACGATATTCTTGATCTTTCCAAGATCGAGGCCGGAAAAATGGAACTCTATCCTACCGAGGTGGATGTCCGCCAGCTGTTACGTCAATTGGCTGAGGTCTTTTCCGTTCAGGTAAAACACAAGGGTATTTCCATGCGTACCATGGTGGATGCCGGCGTGCCGCGCTATTTGATGCTGGATATCGTGAGACTCCGCCAGATTCTCTTCAATATTATCGGCAATGCGGTAAAATTCACCGAACAGGGTGTGGTAGAGATCAGCGTGACGGTTTCAGAGACCTTTCCGGCGGCGGAGAGCGTGAATCTCTCCATCCAGATAACGGATAGCGGGGTGGGCATTGCGCCGGAGGCACGAGCGGAGATCTTCGAATCATTCCAGCAGCAGCATGGCAATCGTCATCCTGCGACAGAGGGGACCGGGCTCGGCTTGACTATATCGAAGAATCTGGCAGAGGCTATGGGAGGGTATATTCATCTCGAAAGCGAGGTGGGAAAGGGCAGCGTTTTCACAGTGCATATCCCGGAAGTCATGCGGCTTACCTCTCTTGATATGAGTAATAAAGATGAATATGTACAAAGTGATAGCCGTCATATTCTTTTTGGCGAGGCGACGGTGCTGGTAGCCGATGATCTGGAAATCAACCGCAAGCTGTTGCGGGCTGCCTTCGGCGACAGTCCGGTTCAGATAGTTGAGGCTGTCGACGGCAGCAATGCCCTGGCCTTGGCGGAAGAACACAGACCCGAGCTTATTCTCATGGATATCCGTATGCCCAATCTTGATGGTCATGAGGCGTTCAGGGAGATCAGGAAGATACCAGCCCTCCAAAAAACACCGATTATCGCCCTGACGGCGTCTGGTATGCCCGAGGATATCGAGTTGATACGACGGACAGGATTTGATGATTTTCTCATTCGTCCCTTTAATATTGCCGAACTGCGAGAAAAACTTGTAAAATATCTCAATGTGGAATGGGGGATGTCTGGAGTTGACAGCAGTCTGGATGAGAGAGCTGGATTACCGGAAAGTTGCTCCTATCTGGTTGATTGGTCCTGTCCGGCTGAAGTTGTTCGGCAGTTACAAGAAATACAAACGACCGAATGGCAGAAAATTCGGCGGAATCAGCGTATATCTGATATAAGGGCTTTCTCTGAGCATATTCTAAGAATCGGCAGGGACAGAGGTCTTGCTGTTCTGCTCGAATATGGTCGAACCCTGGCTGATTTTGCGGCAACCCTTGATATCGATAATATTCAGCAGACACTGGAAAATTTCCCGGAAATCCTGAGTCGGATCCAGAACTGATTACCATGCCAGAAGGATGACTTGAACGCGAGAGAATTGCCATCAATGAAATCGAACATTTTGATAGTAGATGATATCAGCAGAAATATTCAGGTCCTGGCGACAATTCTGGAGCGCTCCGACTACACGGTGTCGTATGCTTTATCCGGGCAGCAGTCCTTGGAAATTCTTGCGCATGAGGATTGTGATCTCATCCTGCTCGATGTGATGATGCCGGATCTGAATGGTTACGAAACATGCCTTCTGATAAAAAAAATTCCCGGTCGGGAAAATATCCCCATCATTTTTCTTACGGCCAGAGGAGAGCAGAAGGATATCAATCGAGGATTTGAGGTCGGTGCTGTTGACTATCTGATAAAGCCTTGTAATGCTGCCGAGTTGCTGGCAAGAGTCGACACCCATGTGCAGCTGAAAAAGATGCGGGATTTGCTGGAGGAACGCAACCGCGAACTCAATCTTAAGAATGAAGACCTCGAAAAGTTGAATAATGAGCTTCAGGAAATGCTGAAGAAAGTGGAAGTCCTCGAGGGCATTCTGCCAATCTGCTCGTTCTGTAAAAAGATTCGCGACGATCAGGGATATTGGAGTCAGGTCGATTCTTATATTTCGCAACACTCCAAGGCCTTGTTCAGTCACAGCCTTTGTCCGGAATGCGCAAAGACGAATTATCCTGATTTTTTTTAATGTGTGACGATCCTGATGCAATCGACGTGCTGCGCTTGGAATCCCGGAGCGCCCACTGTTGCTTTTCTCACTGTCTTCTCTCTTTTTGCTCCCCAGACACCGGCACCTGCAAGGTGGTGGTTGTGAACTCAAATGAAAAAAACAAGTAGCCCCCGCAAGGGCCCCGAAAATAAACAGGTTGACAGCAGGTTCATCGTCGAGAGCGAATCACAACTGCTCGAATATCTCATCGCTCGGATTCCTGAAAAGAGCCGGAAAGTTATCAAGGCTGTTTTGAGAGACAGGCAGGTATCGGTCGGCGGGAAAGCAGTGACGCAGTATGATCACCCGTTGCGAAAAGGACAGGAAATCAAGGTCCGCTGGCAGAAAATTCCTCTCGATCAATTATATCAGGGGATTCAGATCGTCTTTGAGGACAGCGATCTGATCGTCATCGATAAACCGGCCGGTTTGCTGACAGTGGCGACAGACACCGAGAAACGTAAGACAGCCTACAGCATTCTCAGTGATTACGTGAAGAAGCGGGATCCTGACAATAAAATATTTGTCGTCCATCGGATAGATCGAGAGACATCAGGGTTGCTGCTTTTTGCCAAAAGCGAGGAGATGAAGGATGCGGTGCAGGGAACCTGGATGTCAACCATTACCGAGCGAGTCTATGTGGCGCTGGTGGAGGGAGTCGTAGAGCCGACGGAAGGGACGATCACTTCCTGGCTGACAGAAAGCTCCGCATTTAAAGTGTATTCTAGCCAGAATCCGCAGCAGGGGAAGAAGGCTGTCACCCATTATCAGGTTATACAGAGCAATCGGGACTATTCTCTGCTGAAAGTTTCTTTGGAGACCGGGAGAAAACACCAGATTCGAGTGCATTTGCAGGATTTGGGACATCCGGTCGTCGGCGATAAAAAATATGGATCCACTGACAATCCGTTGAAACGATTAGGCCTCCATGCCCAGGTCCTGGCTTTTATCCATCCGGTAAGCAATGTTCCCTGGCGTTTTGAAACACCAATTCCCCGGTCATTTCTGCGGGTATTCAAGAATTGATATTCATCAAGAGAGGGTGGAGGTAGCGAATTCTGGGCAAAGAGTGCAACCTTCACAGGCCCATTACGGGCATGCAGTGCGGGGAGTGATTTTTTATGGTTTCGTCCTTGCCTTCTTCTGTTTCGATACTATTATCTTGTAAATCTTCTGTAATGCATGTATTCTGTGTGCCTTAAGAAATTAATTATAATAGTTTGAGCATACTCTTTCCCGCCTCTCGCTGTGTCTATTCGCATTGCTCGATGCCGTAAAAGTTTCTGCTGATCACGTATACGAGGAGAAACAGTATGAAACTTTTTGTTGGCAGCCTGCCATTTGATATAACCGAGCCCGAGATTGTGGACCTTTTCGCAACGTATGGAAGTGTTGTTGACGCCAAGCTTGTCATCGATCAGTTTTCAGGTCGCTCCAAAGGATTCGCCTTTGTTGAGATGTCCACCAGATCTGAAGGGCATAAAGCCATGGAGAATCTCAATGGCAAGGAATATAAGCATCGGAGCCTCGTCTGTAATGAGGCGAAGCCCCCTAAAAAACGAGGCCAGCATCGCCATTAGGATGCAGGCCGGACATAATACATCATGCCTTAATGCATGAAAAACCAGCAAGGGTTTCAGTGTGCGCCGGATTGGTTCCGTATTTTCATTGATTGTCCGCAACTTGCTGAAAACAGTTCTTTTTTCTCCGGAATCGCCGTGAGGATGAGAAACTGAGATCCCGTCTCTTTTTGCCATAAATGCGAGATACGCGGGATGAAGATTGAATTTGTACCCATAAGTAGGTACCAGGAGTTTTGATGAGTTTTAAAGTTTTTTCGTTTCACCCCCACCTTGAGGCCGCAATTCAGCTCAGCGGTTACACAACCCCAACCCCCATTCAGCAGCAAGCTATGCCGTCCATTCTTGATGGACGTGATCTTCTCGGTCTTGCCCAGACCGGCACCGGTAAGACAGCGGCGTTTGTGCTGCCGACGTTGCAGCGTCTCCTGCAAGGACCGAGAAAAAAAGTCCGGGCGTTGGTTATTGCCCCTACCCGTGAACTTGCCGAGCAGATCAACGAATATTTTGTCAAAATGACAGCCGGCACCAGTCTGCGCAGCGCCGTCATTTATGGTGGAGTCAGCAAATCAAATCAGTCTAGGCGACTGCGAGAGGGTGTTGAGATCATCGTTGCCTGCCCGGGAAGACTGCTTGATCATTTGCAGGATAAGGCCGTCGATCTGAGCCATGTTGAGGTGTTGATCCTCGACGAAGCCGATCACATGTTCGACAAGGGTTTTCTGCCGGATATCCGCAGAATACTCAAGCATGTACCTGCAAAACGCCAGACCTTGATCTTCTCCGCTACGATGCCGGGGGAGGTTCGCCATCTGGTTGAGGATATTCTCAACAATCCCGTAAAGGTCCAGATTGACTACGAGAGATTGATTAAATCTGTCTCCCATTCGATGTATCAGGTCGAACAGGGTGACAAGGCAGCCTTGCTGCAGGAATTGCTGGGAAAACCAGAGTTGCACAATGCTCTGGTGTTTACCAGAACCAAACACAAGGCCCGAAGCCTCGCGCTGTCTCTTGAGAAGGCCGGATTCAAGGCAGCTGCCCTTCAGGGAAACATGTCCCAGGTAAAGAGGCAGCAGGCGCTTGAGGGTTTCAAACAGGGCACCTATAATATTCTGGTGGCAACCGATATAGCAGCACGAGGTATTGATGTTTCAGGTCTGTCCCATGTTATTAATTTTGACATGCCAGATACGGTCGAGGCTTATACCCATCGTACGGGCAGGACTGGTCGCGCGGCATGCGCCGGAGATGCATTCACCTTCATGACCAGTGATGATCATCGTATCGTGCAGCAGATCAGAAAGGCCCTCGGTTCCGAGATGCCGATTGAAACTATTGCTTCGACATCGCGAAGACCGCAGGCTGACCGATCTCAGGCCGCCAGACCGCAGACAGTCGCCAGGCCAAAGACGGCCAGACCGCAGGCTACTGCAGGGCGGACCGAGAAGGCAGCACCGGTAGCGGGCAAAAATATACAGAGACGAGGACGTGCCAAATCATTTGATTTCGGTATCTAAACGTCTGCAAGATGGCCTGTCCGGGAGTTCCGGACAGCTTGCCGGATAATCGAAGATTTTCCGGCCCTATTACAAAACGGTCAAAAAGTGACCGAGTTCAAAGGAGTAGTACAATGGCTGAAGGTACAGTTAAGTGGTTCAATGATGCAAAAGGTTTTGGTTTTATTGCCCAGGACGGCGGTAAGGATATCTTTGTACATCATACAGCAATTCAGGGCGATGGTTTCAAATCTCTCGAAGAAGGAGAGCGCGTGACCTTTGATGTTGTCGATGGCCCGAAAGGCCCGGCGGCTGAGAACGTCAACAAAAAGAAATAATTGAGTACTGCAGTGCCCCCTCTGTTGGCTACAGGGTGGGGCACTGTTGTGGTACAATTACTGCACAAATCATTTCGTCTGCTGTAGTGTTTTTGAGCGCTGCTTGAAAAAGGACGATATGGCAGTGAAGACTCTTTTCAGGTCTCCGCTGGAGATATCCAGATGAGTTACCAGGCGAAGGTGTTTTGCCGGGCTTATCAGTATTCCATGCGATTGCAGAAATGCCGCGAGATCATGGCAGAGAGCTTCCTCGACATCAACAAAGACCATATTGGTCTGCACATTTTCTCTTTCCACCCGCAATTTATCATATTGAGCTAGGCCATTTGCCAGTAGTTGGGCATTGTCATGGTCCTCCGCCAATCTGTCTACATGGTATTCCAAGGCATATAAGCCGGCTGCGGCCAGAATGCCTGCCTGCCGCATGCCTCCGCCGGCGACTTTGCGCCATCTTCGTGCTTTTTGGATAAAGTCCCTGCTGCCGCAAACAACAGAGCCAACCGGCGCCCCTAAGCCTTTTGAAAGACAAGCCGAAACTGTGTCGAAATGTTTTGTCAGTTCGGAAACATGGACGCCGAGTTTGACAGAGGCGTTGAATATTCTCGCCCCGTCAAGATGGAGAGCCAGATTCTTTTGCCGGGCAAAATCTGCCGCCGATTGCAGATAGCTTATGGGCAGAACCTTGCCAGACTGAGTGTTTTCGAGACAGAGAAGTCGTGTTCTGGCAAAGTGGAAATCGTTGGGCTTTATTGCTTTTTCAACCTTCTCGAGATCGAGAGTTCCATCACTGTCGAAATCGAGAGGCTGTGGTTGAATGCTGCCTAGAACAGCACCGCCGCCGCCTTCGTATTTATAGGTGTGGGCCTGCTGGCCGACGATATATTCATCCCCGCGGGAGCAGTGAGTCATGAGGCTGATCAGATTTGCCTGGGTGCCGCTGCAGGTGAAGAGGGCTGCTTCGAATCCGAGGACTTCTGCTGCGGTCTTTTCAAGTCTGTTCACAGTAGGGTCGTCCCCGTAAACATCATCGCCCACCTCGGCTGTGAACATGGCCCTGCGCATTGCTGGGGTCGGTCTGGTTACGGTGTCACTGCGCAAATCTAGAATTTTCATTGTTTCCTGTCCTTGTCCGCTGTGAGGAGATGTCTCTGCTCCGAGAAGGCTGGTAGATGAGAGAAGATTCCCTGTTTCATGAGATTGATGGTTCTATTAAACGTAAAAAATCCTGCTCTGTGAGGATTGTCTTGCCAAGTTCTGTCGCTCTTTTTAGTTTGGATCCTGCCTTCTCCCCGGCGACAATATGGGTGGTCTTTTCAGTTACGGAGGTGGCAATCTGTCCTCCGAGATCCTTGACCCGTTTTTTTGCTTCGTCCCTTGATAAATCTGTGAGACCACCAGTGAAAAGAATTGTGTAGCCTGAAAGAGGTTGGTCGGTCCCGCGTGCATGTTTGGCTGTCGGAGAGACCCCGTACTCATGCAGGCGGTCGAGCAGGTTGCAGGTGTCCGGGGCTGTGAAAAAATCGACAATGCTGGCTGCGGCCTGTTCGCCAATTCCCTCGATTTCCAGGAGCTGCTCTCGACTGGCCTGTCGCAATTGTTCAAGGGACTTGAAATGACTGCTCAGCAGGTCGGCGGTAATTTCTCCGATAAAACGGATACCGAGGGCTGCGAGCAGGCGACCAAGCGGCGGCTGTTTTTTAGCCTCGATGGCCGCCAGCACATTCTCCGCTGATTTTTCCCCCCAGCCATCAAGTTGCGCAAGTACTGAAGCATTGAGCTTAAAAATATCCGGGATGTCGCGCACAATTCCC
>JAIFKM010000146.1 GCA_020049575.1 Desulfobulbaceae bacterium | reverse complement strand
AGATCAAATCCCGCGTCTGCATGGCCCAGGGGCGACAGAACACCAACTACGGCATCAACCTTTACGCCTGCCACCCTTTCTTTCTCCAGGGCATTGCCACGATGACCAATGGCGAGAATACCGCCTTCGTACCGATCCGCGACTGGCTCATCGGCCGTGATTTCCCCGGTTATACCGGTTATCAGAGCGATTCAGAGGTCTTTGCGCATATCCTACATTACACCCTGAAAAAACTAAAACTGCCCCTGCAGGCCTACAAGCATATCATCACCCCCCTCAGCGCAAAGGAATTGGCGGTGCACCCCCAGGGAGAATTTCTCACAGGTCTGCGCGAAGTCTGCCGGCGATTGATCATTGACGGTCCGAACGCCGTTATCGGCACGCTTCCCGACGAAACCTGCCTCCTTGTCATGGACCAGAAGAAGATGCGCCCCGCCACGGTCGGCGGACACGAAGGAGAATGGGCTATTGCCTCGGAAATGTGCGGTATCGATGCCATGATACCTGACCGTGACCGGTCTCTCGATTTTCAACCCATGCGTGAACATACAATCATTGTCCCTCCAGATAGAAAGGAACTCACCATATGGTCTCAACACGATCCGTATCCGTTGCCCCAGGCAGCCTGACATATACCGACCTCCCCTGGATCATTCAGCACCGTGAGGACCGGTGCACCCTCTGCGGCAACTGCACGGCGGTCTGTCCAAAGGATGCGATTCGCCTTACCTACAGGCGGCAGAGAATGCCCAAGCTTGAGGTGCTGAGCAAGAAACGGGGGAACGAGTACCGGACCTTCGTCGGTATCCGCCAGGAAACGACCATGGCAAACGCCTGTATCGGCTGTTCGATGTGCTCCATGGTCTGTCCGAACGAAGCGATCATGCCGGTGCCCAACACCAACGAGAATCGCACCCTGTTTTTCAACAACCAGAAGGGTGAACCGTATAAACGCGGCGGTCGGCGCAATTCCAGCGGTCCGAATCTCCTGGACCGGATCATATTCGACCGAATCGATGCTGACCGATCCGGCACTCGATGCCGGCCGCCATGAATTCAACCTGACGACCACTCTCGGCCGGGTCCTTTCGCCGGAAGATTTTCTCGACCGAACCATCAATGGCGGCTGGATTCCACCGACCAGGGAGATCTTTCCCTTCGTCATCGGTTCGATGTCTTTCGGTGCCCTCTCGCCAAATATGTGGCTCGGCCTGCTGCAGGGAGTTGCCTACTGCAACGAGGTCCTGGGGATTCCGGTGGTCATGTGCACCGGTGAGGGCGGCTGCCCGCCCTGGGTGCTGAGAAGCCCCTACCTGAAATACATAATCCTGCAGATCGCCTCCGGCTACTTCGGCTGGGACGAGATTATACGGGCCATCCCTGAGATGCAGTGCGACCCT
The DNA here is from genome assembly GCA_020049575.1 of Desulfobulbaceae bacterium. GTDB lineage: Bacteria > Desulfobacterota > Desulfobulbia > Desulfobulbales > Desulfocapsaceae > Desulfoprunum. The sequence goes on along the minus strand of JAIFKM010000146.1, from coordinate 11,219 downwards.
GCCGCGATTGAAATCAAATACGGCCAGGGGGCTAAACCCGGCGATGGCGGCCTGCTGATGTGGTACAAGGTTTCCAAACTCATCGCCCGGTTGCGGGGTGTGCCGGAAAGCGTCGACCTACCTTCACCGCCGGTGCATCAGACGCTTTATTCCATCGAAGAGAGTGTCATGAAGATGGTACAGACCATGTCGACCGCATTTGGCCATAAAGTTCCGATTTATCCCAAAATTTCGGCATCCACCTCAGCCAAGGCGGTCTTGAATAACCTGGTGCGCAACCCGTTCGCCGCTGGCCTGCTGATCGACGGCATCGATGGTGGTACCGGTGCAGCTTACAATATCTCGATGGACGCCACAGGGCACCCGGTCGCCTCCTGCGTACGTGAATGTTATCTGGATCTAGCCGCCCAGGGCAAGCAGAACGAAATCCCGATCTTTGCGGCTGGCGGTATCGGCAAAAACGGCAACGTCGCCCAGAATGGTATGGCTCTGATCATGCTCGGAGCCTCAGGTGTTCATATCGGCAAGTACATCATGCAGGCTGCCGCCGGTTGCCTAGGCAATGAAAAGAATCGCTGCAATGTCTGCAACCTGGGAATCTGTCCCAAAGGCATCACCAGCCAGAATCCGAAGCTCTATCGCCGCCTTGACCCAGACCTCGTAGCCGAACGCGTGGCCGATGTTTTCATGGCGATCCGCACCGAGGTGAAAAAGATCATGGCCCCCCTCGGCCGTTCTCAGAGTCTGCCGATCGGTATGTCGGACGCCCTGGGTATTGCCGATAAGGACGCAGCAGATCTGCTGAAGATCAGCTATATCTGCTGAAATTTGTGACCAAGAACAATCTCTATTCGGGAGCAGAAGTGACCTTTCAGGCCTCTGAAACCGGCACAAGGAGTTTGCAGTGACTACGACAGTTGTAAAAGGTCTCGACGATAAGGGCCAGCGAATCCGTTCCATGGATTTTGAGAAAAAGGTGCGTGAAGCGGCAGTCGCCTCTGCCCATCTCACTCTTGAATCCTACGGTCAGCATAACATCGGCATCAGGCTCCAGCGCCCGGGCGGCCTGCACCTGCAGATCAAAGGACCATCCGGCCAGCGTCTCGGCTGTATGGGCCTGCCCGGCACTACCATAGTCTGCGAGGGTCCAACCTCTGATGACGTCGGCTACCTGAACATCGGTGCCGAAATTACCGTTCTCGGTGACGCCACCAACGGCGCCTGTAACGCCATGGCCAACGGCAAGGTGTTCATCGGCGGGTCAATAGGCGCACGCGGCCTGACCATGACTAAATGGAACCCGGATTACGAAAAGCCTGAACTCTGGATACTCGGTTCTACCGGCGACTCTTTTGCCGAATTCAACTGCGGCGGCACTGCCGTGGTCTGTGGTATCGAAGCAAAAAATCCGAGCAACATCCTCGGCTATCGTCCCTGCGTCGGGATGGTTGGCGGACTCATCTATTTCCGCGGCCCCATCGATGATTCCTTCTCAAAATCCAACGCCCGCCTCGACCGCCCCAATGACGCTCAGTGGCAATGGCTGATCGACAACCTCTCAGGCTTTCTGCGCAATATCCGGCGGGAAGAACTTTTTGCCAGTATTTCAAGGCGAGAAGAATGGCAGGTTCTGGTCACGGTCACGCCTCAGGAGCGGGCCTTGATGACCTCCGGGCCAATGCCCATGGCGGAATACCGCAACAAGGTCTGGAACAAGGCCTTCGGCGGCGGCGACCCCCTGCGCGACCTTGCTCCGGGTCTTGACCGCAGCATCATCGATGCTATCGTCACCGGCGACCTGCGCCGGAAAAAACCCTACTGGGCCAACCTGGAAGCAGCTGCTCCCTGCACCTACTACTGCCCCATCCATATCCCGACCGTCGATCGTCTTCGCCTCATCCGCGAGGGCAGGCTCGACGAGGCCTATGAGATGATTCTGCGCTATACGCCACTGCCTGCCTCTGTCTGCGGCGCGGTCTGCCCCAATCTCTGCATGGAGAACTGTTCCAGACGCGGCGTCGATGCCCCCATCGAAATGCAGGTGCTCGGCCGTGCCGTGGGTAGCCATCCCGCCCCGAAGGTCGCAGAAGCGCTCGGCAAGAAGGTGGCTGTGATCGGCGGTGGTCCGGCCGGCATGAATGTCGCATGGCAACTCGCCCTGGCCGGAATCGAAGCCCATATTTATGAAAAGGACAGCCAGATCGGCGGGAAATTGGCCCAGGTCATCCCCTGGGAGCGCCTGTCACAAGCTATCTGGGACGTGGAAATTCAGCGGTTCCTGTCGATGCCCAACATCAAGGTCAATCTGAATGTGGATATGACCAAAGAACTCTTCGCCAAACTGCAGGAAAGCTATGATTACGTGGTCATTGCCGTCGGAACCCACGAGCCGCGACGCATCCCCTTTCCGGGGCATGAACGGGTCGTCACTGCCCTTGATTTCCTGAAAAAGGCCAAGAGCGACATGCCCCTGCCGGTCGGCCGGGAAGTGGTCATCATCGGGGCCGGCAATGTCGGCTGTGATGTGGCCTGCGAGGCCTACCGACTAGGGGCCGAAAAAGTCACTCTCGTTGATATCCAGAAACCACTGGCCTTCGGCAAGGAGAAGGAAGCCGCCGAGGCCCTTGGAGCTGTGTTCCGTTGGCCGGTGATGACCAAGGAAGTTACCGGGGAGGGACTCGTTATGAATACTGGCGAGGTCATTCCGGCTCAGACGGTGATTATCTCCATCGGCGATGTCCCTGCCCTGGCTTTCCTGCCTGATGCAATCGAGACAGTTTCCGTCGGAGGTGCCTCCTGGATCACCACAGACAAGGCCCATGTCACCTCCCACGCCAGAGTCCTGGCCGTTGGCGATGTCGAGAAACCAGGCCTTGCAACCAATGCTCTCGGGGCCGGCAAAACCGCCGCCGAATTCATTGTCGCCAGCATCAAAGGTATTGAATGGCGGCCATTCACCAAGCAACTCATTCCACAGCAGGCCCTGACGATTACCCATTACACCCCGGATATCCCCGGCTCGAGCGAGACCGAACAAGCTGATCGTTGTCTCTCCTGCGCCGCATGCCGGGATTGTCACCTCTGCGAGACTATCTGTCCGACCGGGGCAATAAGCCGGAATGATCTCGAATTCGGCAGTAAGATGGGCTATCAGTTCGGCCTTGAGGGAAGCTTTGAATATGTCTCCGACGATAAAAAATGCATAGCCTGCGGATTCTGCGCAGCTACCTGCCCCTGCGGAATCTGGACGATGAATGCCTTTTAAATCGGCAGAGTCATTTTCATAAAGAAAAAGCCCTTGGGATCAGAAGACCCAAGGGCTTTTCTCATTATTGAGGACCGGATTCCGGTTATTTGCGGATGAAGCGCAGAGCCACCTTATATTTGCCGCTGTCGATATCAGCTGGCAGAAGATCGGCGTCAGGAACCATCAGGGTGAGAACCCTCCCCCGGAGTGGATCTGTTGCCATTTTCCCTCGCCTCTCCATCCCCGACGGCCCCGCAATCCCCTTTCGTGGCGGACGGACGTGCAGCAACTGCGCCTCGATGACCGTCTGGGGTCTTTCGAACGGCTTATTGCTCTGTGGCGGCAACGGGGGTATAGAACCAATGATTATCTCCATCCCATGCTCCTCCAGTTATTCTTTATTCTCAGATGCCCGACTGGGCATTGAAGGTCCTTGCCAAACAGGCCCGGGCAAATTATAGCCAGGATCGTTTCACCAGAGGCCTGATCCCTGCTCATGATTCAGCAAGATGGCCTTCTTATCTACACCGGAGGCAAATCCAGTCAGAGTGTTTCCTGTCCCTACTACACGATGACAAGGAATGACAATTGGCAAAGGGTTTTTATTAGCTGCCTGCCCCACCGCCCTGGCCTTATTCCGGCCACCGACAATCTCGGCAACCTCACCATACGTTTTCGTCAAACCATAGGGAATATCCCGCATTGCCTGCCAGACTGCCAGTTGGAAAGGAGTTCCACACGGCATAAGAGGCAGGTCGAATGACTTCAAACCGTCGAAAAAATAGGCGAACAGTTGCCGTTCAGTTTCCAACAGGATTGGGTTGCATTCTTGCAGAAGATGATTTCCATTTGCAGAAAGAACAAAGTCAATAGCCAGAAGATATTCGCCATCAGCATGAAGTGCAAGCCTGCCTACCGGGGAGAAGATCTCTCTGCAATGGCAGCCGTTGGGATCTTTTGGATTTTTCCGAGTATTCATTGCCCTTTCTCTTGTTCATTGCATAAAAAACCTTCAAAACATCAGAACATCGGCAATTTCCTAGCATGTATTTGATTATCACTACTCCTTCCGCCGCGCAACAACTTATTCGAGGCTTATTAAACATTGACACCCTCGAGCTTTACTATGTAAGCAAATGGTAATCATACTTTTCCTGAAGACCAATGAACGATCCGCTGAAAAAAATTCTCACTCCGATCAAAGAACTCCAAAACATTCGAGGGATTGATCTGCCCATTGGCCTGGAGTTTCTTCAACTCGTTATAACAGGTCCTCCGGGTGCAGGAAAATCTTATTATATCAATCAGATTCGCGGATGGCCAAACGAAGGATACATCGACTTGACCCAGAAGGGCTGGTGGAAGAATCAGTCGTTGACCTACAGACCGAGGGAAATTCACCTCGGCCTGCCCTTTGAAGGCATCCCCGAGGCCCTGACAGTCTTCGACAAGGACTATCTTGACTGCCAGCCGCGACCTCCCCTCGAGTTGTCGAGGATCAAAGTTCCTCCAGCCGGCGAAGGATTTTTTTCAACCAACTGGCGTGATCGCTATATTTTTGAATTCCTGATCCCTGAACCTGAGGTTGTCTACCGGCAGCGGCAGGCCAGACAGAGCCAGGGTTATTTCCCGGTCGATGACAACCTTTCCATGGAGATGGTGGAGCAGCAGATTGCCATCTACTGCGAAGTTGCCCTGTACATGCACCGGGCTGGCATCCATGTATATATACGCAAAGGACTGAACCACCCGCCCATGCGGATCAACGAACACAACGTCACCACTGTGCCCCCCTGGGCGGTTATCGCCCGCCCGACCCGCCCAAGCCTGAAAACTCTGGCTGGCTGGAAATGGCTGCTCGGCCTGCGAACGCCGGCAACTTGGCTTACTCTGACGAATGAACCGCAAACTTTACAGGGTAACAGCCGGATAGCCCATGACGGCAGGGCCTTTGACATGCTGCTCGGGGACTACCGCCTGCGCTTCTCCCCGGAGATCCCTTTGGGACTCAACAAAAAGGCGGTAAAAAAAACCTGGCTTATTCATCTGCCGGAAGGCTGCAATGCCACAGCAATGGTCGGTTTTGCCCGTATCCGTGTCGGTGAGACGGTCGTCATCGGCCGTGCTACCAAGGAACTTGATGAAATCTTTCATTTCCCTAAATCTGTTGCCAAACGGCATCTGACAGTGACCAACCATCGCGGAGACCTGCTTATCACGCCGCTGGATAATGGACATGCTGTTCGCCTTGTGCGCCGCAGCAATCTTGATCTCCGGGAGAGAATGGAAAGTAGTCGATACGCTACTTTAGTCAAGCTGAAGAGATTTTTCGGCGGCACCATCTCCCTCCTGCCCCCCACCAAGGCGCTCGACCTTCTCCGCAGTGTCAACGCCATCATGGAAAATGAGCCGTATCGGCCATTGGACAGCAAAGGGCGCCCCGGCGGACTCATCGAACTCCCGGCCCTTACACCGCCGGTGATCATCGGCGACATGCACGCCCAGATCGACAATCTGTTAAAAATCCTCAGCGAAAACTGCCTGCTTGCCTGCCTTGAATCGAACTCGGTGAAACTCATCATCCTCGGCGATGCCGTTCACTCCGAGGTGTCAAAAGAAATGGAGAGCATGGACAGCTCTATTCTGATGATGGACCTGCTCCTCACCCTCAAACAGCGATTTCCGGCCAATGTTTTTTATATCCGCGGCAACCACGACAGCTTCGACCCCCAACTCAGCAAGGGAGGTATATCCCAGGGTTTACTCATGAGAAACCGACTGCAGGAACTCCGTGGCCTGGAATACGTCCTCGAGATGGAGAAGCTGTATGACCTGCTGCCCTATGTCGTCACTTCCGACTCCTATCTCATCTGTCATGCCGGTCCTCCCCGGAATTCCGTCAGCCGCGAGGACATCATCAATATCCGTGACAATCCGCTCATCGCCCACGAACTCACCACCACCCGTCTGCAACGGCCCAACTCCATCTCTTCGGGCTACACCAAAAGAGACATCAAGAAATTCCGCGAAGGTCTTGGCCTTCCCAAAGGCTGTCGCATCATTGTCGGACATACCCCCCTCGACCCATTTGGCAGTTTCTGGAAGAACGCCGGGGCAATCAAAGGCCATCACATCCTCTACAGCGCACATAAAGAGGGACCGAGCATATTTATCAGCATCAAGAATAAATTCGTACCGGTGAGCTATCCTGCAGAACCTGTCTCCAAGGTGATCAACCGCCTGCGCCTCCCTCCCTCACGCTGACCCACATCCTTTCCGTGCCTCATCCACGGTTACGATTACGTTATCGCACCAGCAACGGAGGGTATCCAGGCACACACCCAGCGGAAGATCCAAACACAATTCTTACACAATCCTAAAAGTCTGGCAGACGTTCGTGGTATTGCCTGGTATAGTGTGCCGGCATAAAGCGGTCACCAACTCTTTACCAACTTCTCTTTCCGAAGGAAACCCATGCCATGTCATTACTGAAGAAGCCCTCTCTTTCCGGGCTGCTGCGGCAATCGCCCTTCAAGCCCATCCAGCAGCATATGCGGACGGTCTTTTCCTGTATCTGCCTGATCCCGCCTCTCTTTGATGCCCTGTACAGAAAGGATTTACCCCAGGTTCGAGACTTTGCAGAACAAATAGCTCTTCTTGAAACAGAGGCAGACCAGATCAAGAATACCTTTCGTCTCAACATGCCCAGATCTCTCTTCCTGCCTGTCGACCGGGAAGACCTGCTCGGACTCATCACCGACCAGGACATAATCGCCGATACAGCTGAGGAGATTGGCCAGATACTCTGTTATCGCGACATGGAAGTGCCGGATGCCCTCAAGAAAATCCTCGATGAACTCCTCGAAGGGACCATGGAAATCAGCTCCGACGCCAAGGCGATCATTGAGCAGCTCGACGAATTGCTTGAAGTAGGTTTCGGCGGCAGAGAAATGGAGAAGGTTTCCGGCATGATAACTGGTCTCAGGCGCAGCGAGCACAATATCGACTCAATCATGCACCGGACCAGAAGAACGCTCTTTGCGGTCGAAGACCAGCTCGATCCGGTTTCGGTCATTTTCTGGTACAAGCTGATAGATCTTCTCGGCAGCATCTCTGATCAGTCGGAAAACATGGCTGATCGCCTGCTTTTATTCCTGTCAAAATAAGTACGAGGACGATAATGGAGATTATTGCGGCATACGGCACGGCCTTCGTTATTCTGGCCATCATCTTCGGTCTCTATATGACCTGGGGAGTTGGCGCGAACGATCTTGCCAACGCCATGGGAACATCTGTCGGGGCCGGCGCCATAACCATGAAACAGGCGATCGGTATCGCCGTCATCTTTGAATTTCTCGGCGCAGTGCTGGCAGGCGGCCATGTGACGACGACGATCCGCAAAGAGATAATCGACCCGAGCAGCATTGTCGGCAGTCCGGAAATCCTGGTGTATGGCATGCTGGCTTCTCTGCTGGCCTCCGCTGTCTGGCTGATGGTGGCCTCCGCCAAGGGCTGGCCGGTTTCAACCACCCATTCCATAGTCGGTGCCCTGGTGGGTTTTGCCCTTGTCGGCATAGGTCCAGAGGCTGTTTACTGGCCTAAAATCACCAGTGTGGTTCTCAGTTGGATCATCTCGCCGCTCGTTGGCGGCACCATATCATTTCTGCTGGTCATGAGCACCCGTGTGCTCATCTTCAATACCGATAATCCCTTAAAGAATGCCAAGAGATATGCCCCAGTCTATATTTTTCTCGTCGGATTCATCATCTCCCTAGTTACTATCTTCCAGGGATTGAACCACCTGCATATCAATCTTTCGACCACCCAGAGTTTTCTCATCGCAGTTGGCTTTGGCCTCTTCACCGCATTTCTCGGCTGGTCGTTTGTCCATAAGATCAAGGAAGACAAAGAAGCAAACAGGGATTTCAATTTTGCCAGCGTCGAAAAGGTCTTCACTCCGATGATGCTCTTTACCGCCTGCTCCATGGCCTTTGCCCATGGCTCAAACGATGTGGCTAACGGTATCGGTCCTATGGCAGCGGTCATCAGCATCGTCGGGTCGGGTGGTGAGGTCATGCAGAAGTCGGCTCTGCCACTGTGGATTCTGCTGCTTGGCGGCAGCGGCATTGTCCTGGGCCTGGTTACCCTCGGTTACAAAGTCATGCAGACTATCGGCAAGAAAATCACCGAGCTGACACCTTCACGTGGTTTCTGCGCGGAACTTGCCGCAGCAATCACGGTTGTCATTGCCTCCAGAACCGGCATGCCGATCTCCACCACCCATGTGCTGGTCGGAGCCGTTCTCGGAGTTGGCCTGGCAAGAGGAGTCGGCGCCCTCGATCTTCGCGTCGTGTTGAATATCATCATCTCCTGGCTCATCACTCTGCCGATCGGTGCAGGCCTGGCGATGCTGTTCTTCTTCACTCTCAAGGGAATATTCAGTTGAAAAAGAAGTTCTGGCATCTGCCCATTCAGTCTCACAGGATAAGAGGGAGGGACGCTGCCAGTCATGGTTTCTCAAGGCAACAATGACACAGGGTTCCTCCTTTTGAATGCACCAGGCGGGATTGCGGACTCTTGCCCCAAAACTGAGCGATACAGTTGGCTCTCATCAGTTTACCGGATTTTTCTGCAGGCCCTGCATATAAGAAAGCCAGATCGGCACCGCTGTTCGCCCGCCTGTTTCCTCGCCACCCATGCTCTTGTTGTCGTCACATCCGACCCAGATTCCAGTAAGCAGTTTCTCGTTAAAGCCGATAAACCAGTTGTCCCGGTTATCGTTCGAGGTGCCTGTTTTGCCGCCCACCAGACCTGGTAAAACGGCCGCCCTTCGGCCAGTCCCCTGACGCACAACCCCTTCCAGCATCTGGCGCATCTTCAGCGCCACCGGCATCTCCATCACCTGCCGCTCTCCCGCACCATCCCCGGGCAGGACGCTGCCATCCGGCAATTCTATGCGGTCGATAAATGATGGGGAGTTATAACGACCTTCGCGGACAAAGGGTGTAAAGGCTGCGGTCAGTTCCAGCAATGTGAGATCGGCCGAACCAAGTGCCAGAGAGAGGTCCGGCGGCAAATAGGAGGTAATTCCCACGGAACGGGCCAGATTATGCACGTTTTTGGTTCCCACCTGCTGCAGAAGACGAACAGCCACCATATTGTAGGAATGGGCCAGAGCCTCGGCCAGGGTTACTTCTCCATGATATTTCCCGCCAAAATTCTTAGGCTGCCAGCGTACACCATTCCTGCCGGTTATGGAAAAGGGCTCATCGCTGAGATAGGATTCCGGTTCCCAGCCCATCCGCAGGGCGGTCGCATAGACCAGTGGTTTGAATGACGATCCGGCCTGGCGTTTGGCCTGGGTCGCGCGATCGAAGGAATATTTGAGAAAATCAGTCCCTCCCACCAGGGCCCGAACCTTGGAGGTGGCGATTTCGATACTGACAAGGGCCGCTTGAGGATATCGGGTGACCTTGTCTCCGCCTTTTTTGCCGATCCGCGCAAGAGCTTCCTGCGCCCCTTCCCGAACCGCCAGCGCTGCCCGGCGCTGCATCCCTGAATCAAGTGGGGTGTATATCCGGAGTCCGGCAGTCTCGAGGGGAACATCCAGGCGGCGGCGCACCTCTTTTCGTACGATTTCATAATAATAGCCGTTTTCAGCCAGATGATCGGCTGCTGAACTACTCCTGTAGGTAATTCTCCCCTGATAGGCCTCTCTCGCCTGTTCCGCGGTAATATATCCGGCGGCAGCCATCCTGTTGAGGACGTACATCTGTCTGGCGGCAGCTCTTTTCGGATAGGCATGGGGCGAATATTTGCTCGGGGCCTGCGGCAGGCCGGCGAGCATGGCCATCTCCCCGAGTGTCAACTCGTTCGCTCGTTTTTTGAAATAGGCCTGGGACGCAGCCTCAACACCGTGCGCCCCCGCCCCGAGATAGATCTGGTTGAGATAGATATATAATATTTCTTTCTTGCTCAACAGGGTATCAATACGCCAGGCTAGAATCGCCTCCTTGAATTTGCGGATATAGGTCTTTTCGGGAGTGAGCAGAAGAGATCTGGCGACCTGCTGAGTAATCGTCGAGCCACCCTGGCCCTTTTCGCCTCGCCGAAGATTGACGATGGCCGCCCGCAGTACCGAGAAAAAATCCAGTCCGGCATGATCGAAAAATCTGTTGTCCTCCGCTGCGATAAAGGCCTTAGGCAGGAGATCCGGCATGGCTGAAAGGGGAATGACAGTCCTGTTTTCAGTAAATATCCGGTCGACAATCCGGCCGTGACGGTCATAGATCAGAGAAGCCTGTTTGGGCCGATAATGGGATACCGTGCTCAGATTGGGAATCTCAAGGGTAACCAGGAACATGAGCAGGGCACCGAGAAACAACGAGAGGACGAGACATATCGCCAAAAGGAAACCGATGATATGCTTTTCAGTTCGGATCTTCCTGGTTTTTTTGGAGACAGGTGCTGGCGGCTGTTCAGCCGTGATCGGATTATAGGATGACACTGGCTGGAAAGTAATGGTAAAATTTGGCTTTTCTATTATGCTATAAGATCATTTTCAGTGTAACACGCCGGACCCTCCACGCAACAGGAAAGCTCCCTTCATGTCGAAAATCCGTATTCTGCCCGAACACCTCGCCAACCAGATTGCAGCTGGTGAGGTCATCGAACGTCCCGCCTCGGTTGTCAAGGAACTCCTGGAAAACAGCCTCGATGCCGGTGCCAGCAGGATCGAAATAGAAATCGAAGGCAGCGGCACCAGACTCATTCGAGTGATCGATAACGGCGAGGGGATGGATGAGGATGATCTTTTGCTGAGCCTCGAGCGCCACGGCACCTCCAAAATCCGTGAAGACCGCGATCTCGCCGCCATCTCGACGCTTGGTTTTCGTGGCGAGGCCATCCCCTCCATCGCCTCCGTCTCGCAGATGACCGTCACCTCGCGTCCAGCCGGCTCACCACTCGGCAG
>JAIFKM010000112.1 GCA_020049575.1 Desulfobulbaceae bacterium | reverse complement strand
ATATTATAAAACAAAATTAAAATTGTTCGATTTAGCATCATTGTCGGGCGCAATATAAAAGAGGATCCAACGTGCGAAAAATTCAACCAGTGATACTTGCAGGTGGAACGGGATCGAGGTTATGGCCCCTGTCGAGGGAGCTCTATCCCAAGCAACTTCTGCAGTTGACAGATAGTACCTCGCTGCTGCAGACCACTCTGCTGCGGGCCAAGGGCCTGCCGGAGTCTCTGGCCCCAATTATAGTTGTGGGAGAAGAGCATCGTTTTATTACCCGGAGTCAAATCGATGAGTTGGGTAAGTTTCAGGAGTACACCATCTTGTTGGAGCCGGTCGGCCGCAATACTGCGCCGGCCATCTGCGCGGCTGTCGAGTATGTCCTGCAGTTTGGCGATCCTGATGCCATTCTGCTTGTCCTGCCTGCCGACCATATCGTCAAGGACCAGCAGAGATTTGTCGAGGTCGTGGCAGAGGCGGCCGAACTCGCCGGAAACGGTGCTGTCGTTACCTTTGGCATTACCCCTCAGCACGCTGAAACAGGGTATGGCTATATAGAGAGAGGAGACGGTTGCTCCGTACTCTCCTTCAAGGAAAAGCCGACTCGTGAGGTAGCTGAACAGTATCTGCAGGGCGGAAATTACTTCTGGAACAGCGGCATGTTCGCCTTTTCAGTACAGACTTTTCAGGCTGAAATGGGCCGATATGCTCCTGAAATTGTTGCCTCTATGGCTGGGGCAGTGCAATTCGGCCGGAAGGACGGCTGTTTTTTTCGTCTCGATGACGGGTATATGGCTGCCTGCCCAAATGATTCCATTGACTATGCCCTGATGGAGAAAACTGAGCGGGCGGCGGTGGTCGCGGCCGATCTCGGGTGGAGCGATATAGGGTCCTGGCAGGCCCTGTGGCAGGTTTTGGAGAAGGATGGCGCCGGAAATGTCTGCCAGGGGGATGTGCTGCTCGAGGATACCCGGAACTGTCTGATCAGGTCGGAAGATATGCTGGTTGCGGCAGTCGGCCTGGAGGATACCCTGGTGGTCGAGACTGCCGATGCGATACTGGTTGCGCCTCTTTCCAGATCGCAGGAGGTGAAGAAGGTGGTCGCCCATTTGAAAAAAGCCCGCCGCAAGGAGTTTATCTATCACTCCACTGTCTATCGGCCATGGGGAAGCTATACGGTTCTTGAAGAGCAACCCCGATATCAGATGAAACGGATCACTGTCAATCCCAAAGCCAAACTTTCACTGCAGATGCACCACCACCGCTATGAGCACTGGGTGGTGGTGACTGGTACGGCCAAGGTGACCAACGGCGAGCTGGTTATTCTGCTGCATGAGAACGAGTCAACCTACATCCCCGCTGGCACGATGCACAGATTGGAAAATCCCGGAGTTATTCCGCTGGAACTTATTGAAGTGCAGATAGGGAGCTATCTCGGAGAGGACGATATTGTCCGCTTTGACGATGATTACGGTCGAGGGGCGTGAAAGTGAATCCTGGCAAATGATGACGGGGGTTGATCGGTGCTATTGTGGGCCGATCGTCTCGCCGGATTCTTCCAGTTCTTTCTTGCGCTTTAAAAAGGCTTCGGAATATTTGGCAAGGATGGCCCGTCCTTTCTTGGTGATCTTGTAGAATGCCACGCCTGAAACGTATCGCCCGCTGTGGTATTCTGTGTGGGTGACCTCTCCGACAAGTTCAATCAACTCATTTTCAAATCCCAGCGTAATTATCAGCAGGGTTCCAAGATCAAGGCGATTGAGTACTTCAAGCTTGATCCCGTCAACGCAGACGTCAAGAGTGCGTCCCATCGAATAAACACCCCTGTTACCCTCCTGGTCCATAACGATATAGTCCAGCAGGAAAAGTGAGTCGTGTCGGATGAATCTTCTCTTGTCGGTTCTGGGCATTTCTCCAACCTCTGATGGGGATGGTCCTCGTGCAGGATAACTTTTGCTGCCGGGAGTGTTCGCCTCATATAAGCCTGAGTGCGTGCTGAACATTTGGACTCTGCGCTTGGGTTCTGGTCCTCTGCAGGTTTGAAAATTTATTCTGCCAATTATCTGTAATAACAAACATACCATCACAAAATGGAGCGATTGTCAAGCACTGAACCTCCATGAAGGGAGAAACCCTTTCCTCGCCTTGACGACATATCCCTTAACGGGGGATTCCCGAAGATCAAATGGCTTGCCGATTTCAAAAGTCAAAAAAAGAACAAAAATGTCATCATATAAATTTAATATTACATAAAAGTAATAATATCCTATGGCTTGAATTTGTAATATTCATAAAATATATAATAATAACATAAAGATAATCTGATTATTCAATTTTGGCACGGTGTTTGTAATAGAAGGAATAGTCAGTTGAAGAATTATTCAATTGTGTTATCTTGCCGACAAAGAATTGTAAAAGAGTAACATAAATGTCATGTATGGCAATTTTTGTTGCTGGGCAGGGATAAGGGCATGGTGGGCGTCCACTGTGTATATATCCTCATCTTTAAGGGAGATAACAATGAATAAGGCGGATACGGCGTTTATCCTGGCTTCTGCCGGGCTGGTGTTGCTCATGACACCGGGGTTGGCCCTGTTTTATGGAGGGATGGTTCGGGGCAAGAATGTACTGGGGACGGTCATGCAGAGTCTGTTCTTGATCGCTCTGATATCGATTGAGTGGGTCTATCTCGGATATTCGATGTCTTTTGGTCCCGATGTGAATGGTTTGGTGGGAGATTTGTCATGGTTTGGCCTCCATGGTGTAACAAGCGCTCCCAGTGCTGATTATGCAACGACCATCCCACAGAGCGTGTTCATGATTTATCAGTGCATGTTCGCCATTATTACCCCGGCCCTGATCACAGGGGCCTTTGCCGAGCGTGTGCGGTTTGTGCCCTTTCTGCTCTTTGCGTTGTTGTGGGCAATTCTGGTCTACAACCCGGTCTGTCACTGGATCTGGGGGAAGGGAGGGTGGCTTGGCAAGATTGGGGTGATGGATTTTGCTGGTGGATTGGTAGTGCATGTGACCTGTGCCGCGGCAGCCCTTGCGGGTGTGCTGGTTCTGGGGCCACGGAAAGGATTTGGGCGGGTCAGTTTCATGCCCCATAATCTGCCGATGACCATGTTGGGAACTGGATTGTTGTGGTTCGGCTGGTTTGGCTTTAATGGCGGTTCAGCGTTCGCTGCCGATGAGGTGGCAGCGACCGCCTTTGTTTCAACCCATCTTGGCGGTATGTCGGGCATGCTGCTGTGGGTGGTGATGGAGTGGATTTGCCGAGGCAAAGCGACGACCCTCGGGGCAGCCTCCGGGGCCATATCGGGTCTGGCTACCATAACCCCGGCGGCAGGATTTGTCGGGCCGAATTCGGCAATCATTATTGGCAGTCTGGCAGGAGTCATCTGTTATCTGGCCGTCAGCGCCAAAGGGCGCATAGGATTGGATGATTCCCTTGATGTTGTCGGGATTCATGGAGTTGGTGGAATGATAGGAACGCTCTGTCTTGGGATTTTCGCTTCGACTCAGGTTAATCCGAATGGAGTGGATGGTTTGTTGGCTGGCAATTCAGCCCAACTTGTTAAGCAGGCGCTGGGTGTTGTAGTTGTCGGTGCGTATGCCTTTGTTGTCAGTTGGCTTCTTTTTAAAGTGATTCATGTCTCCATAGGCATGAGACTTTCAGAAGAGGCCGAGGTGGAGGGAATGGACTTTGCTGAACATTCCGAGGCCGCCTATAATAATTAGCTGATTGATGACTGCGTGCGGGCCGGTATCGACATGACTCTCGTCAAAAACATGCATTGAAGACAATGTAAGAGAGGAGAAATTTATGGAACTGAATACTGGAGATACCGCTTTTATGCTCATAGCCACAGCCCTGGTTATGTTGATGACGCCCGGCCTGGCCCTGTTCTATGGCGGCCTCGTGCGCAGTAAAAATGTCTTGGCGACAACTATGCAGAGTTTTCTGTGTCTGGGGATTGTTTCAATTCTCTGGGTTGTTTACGGATACTCCCTGTCGTTTGGGCCGGATGTCGGCAACGTCATCGGCAATCTTGATTGGGCCTTTCTGCGGAATGTAAGTTGGGAAACGGGTACCGGCAGAACCATACCTGATCTGTTGTTCTGCGCCTTTCAGTTGATGTTCGCGATCATCACTCCGGCGCTTATCACCGGGGCTTTTGCCGAGCGTATGAAGTTTTCGGCCTACCTCTTCTTTACAAGTCTCTGGGTGACGTTCGTCTACTTCCCTGTCTGTCACTGGGTGTGGGGCGGCGGTTGGCTGGCTGACATGGGTGCTCTGGATTTCGCCGGTGGAACAGTTATTCATATTAATTCGGGAGCGGCAGCTTTGGTATGCGCTCTTGTCATCGGCAAGCGCAAGGGATGGGGGAAAGAGGCAATGCATCCGCATAATCTGCCGATGACCGTTCTCGGAGCCGGTGTCCTCTGGTTCGGCTGGTTCGGCTTCAATGCCGGCAGCGCCTTGGCAGCTGGACCTATTGCCGCACTTGCCCTGATGACCACCCAGGTGGCAACGGGTGCCGGAGCTCTTACCTGGGTACTTGCCGAGTGGAAGATTCAGGGTAGGCCTACGACCCTTGGCGCTGCCTCGGGCGCTCTGGCGGGACTGGTAGCGATTACCCCTGCATGCGGTTTTGTCACTCCTCTCTGGGCGATTGTGATTGGCGGTGTAGCAGGTGTCATCTGTTATCTTGGTGTAATTTTGAAAGGAAAGCTTGGTTATGATGACGCCCTTGATGTCGTTGCCGTTCACGGGCTTGGCGGACTCTGGGGAGCGCTGGCAACCGGTATCTTTGCCTCGGTTGGCTATCAGGGACTGTTGTACGGCAATCCCAAACAGTTGCTGGTTCAGGCTATCGGTGCTGGTGCTGCTATTGCCTACTCGGTTGTTGTAACATTTATCATCTTGAAAGTGATAGACGTGACTGTTGGTCTTCGTGTAGATAGTGATAAAGAACAGCAGGGTCTTGATGTGGCTGAGCACAGCGAGGTTGGATACAGTATCTGAACCCCTCCGAGGCTTACCGGATCTATGAAATATTCCTATCCCCTGCGGGTAATTCCTGCAGGGGAGCCAGCAGGGACTTATTAAGAGGACTACTATGAAAAAAATTGAAGCAATTATTAAACCGTTCAAGCTTGATGATGTGAAGGATGCCCTTAATGAATTGGGGATAAAGGGTATGACCATTTCCGAAGTGAAAGGCTACGGCCGTCAGAAGGGGCACACAGAGATTTATCGGGGTGCTGAGTATGTCGTCGATTTTATTCCAAAAATAAAGATTGAAATCGTCGTTCCGGCAGAGCAGGCCGATCTTATCGTCGAAAAGATCAGAAACGCCGCAAATACCGACAAAATAGGTGACGGCAAGATATTTGTGATGCCGGTTGAGCGGGTTGTTCGGGTGCGAACGGGGGAAGAAAATCGCGATGCGGTCTAGCGAATGACCTTGCACCTTCGCACAGAGCGAGACGCTCTCGAGAAGCTCTGGGAGCAGGGATTGAGTGGTAGGTCCCTGCTCCTTGGTCATTCCACCCTTGTGGATGAGTTTATTATCGACTGCTTTCCCCGGGTTGAGGCGGAGTGGACCAAAGGAGCGATAGCGCTTGTAGCGCTTGGTGGGTACGGGAGGAGGGAACTTTTTCCCTACTCGGATATTGATCTGATGGTTCTCTATCGACCGGAGTGCAAGGAGCGAGTTGGTGAGGTTGCCAACGCCGTCTTGTATCCGCTCTGGGATAGTGGGCTTGAGGTAGGGCACGGGGTGCGCACAGTTGAAGAGTCCTTGCAGCATGCGGAGGAGGACTATTTCTTTCAGGTGGCCCTGCTGGATGCCAGGCTCATAACCGGGGCGACGGAACTGTTTGAAGAACTGATGGTCCGGTATCGGGAGAGCTTTGTTGAAGGTCGTCGCGATGCCTTTGTCGAGAAGATGAAACAACATCGTGATCATCGACGGTTGCGTTTCGGCCAGCATAGTTATCTGCTGGAACCTCATATCAAAGAAGGAAAGGGTGGTCTGAGAGATATCCAGGCCATGGTTTGGACGGCCAAGGTGGTTTTTGGCCTCTCTGGTATCGAGGATATTTTCAGGGCGGGCCTTCTCCTTGAAGAAGAACAGAAAGAATTTACGCTCTCCTGGGAGATGCTGGTTCGACTGCGTAATCGACTTCATTATGTCAGTCGTCGTAAGAACGATCAGCTTTATCTTGAGAACCAGGAAAATATGGCAATCGCATTTGGCTATACGGACAGTGCGGGCGTTCTGGCTGTTGAGAGTTTTATGCGCGATGTCTACAGGCATCTGCAGACAATTGCGGTCACCACTGATCTGTTTTTTGATCATGTGGATGAAGTTCTGGGCCTTGCGGGTAAAGGCTATGCAAGTGTGCCTGACAGGGAAGTTGAGAAGGGCATAGAAATTCGAAATAACCGCGTGCACCTTGTGGCGACGCCTTCGCAGTTGCTGGCCAGGCCGCATATGCTGATGCGTGTTTTCCTGGCTTCGGCGAGGGCGGGTTTGCCTATACATCATCGTACGCGTAAGGCTGTGGCGGGCAACCTGGGTTTGATCAGCGACAAGGTGAGGACGTCGCCCAGAATGTCTAAAGCCTTTCTGGCGATTCTGGCGGAAGCGGCAGACGTATTCACGGTGTTGGAGGTAATGCTTGAGACTGGCTTGCTTTCAGCCTATATCCCCGAATATTCGCGGATTGTCACCCTGGCCCAGCATGATGTTTATCATATTTATACCGTAGACCGGCATTCGCTTGAAACGCTTTCCGTGCTGCGGCGCATCTGCGTGGATCAGGAGAGCGTCTCCAGGCATGTTGTTTCGGCGCATGTTCTCTATCTTGCCGCACTGTTGCATGATATTGGCAAGGGCTCAGGGAGAGAGCACTGTGCCGAGGGGGCCCAGTTGGTCATAGCGATTGGGCGACGTTTGGGGCTATCTGCGAGTGATTGTGATCTTCTTGGTTTTCTGGTGCGCTATCACCTGTTCATCCCGGAGAATGCCCTGCGGAGGGACTTGAATGACGTTGCTTTTATTCAGCGCTGCGCCGAAACTGTCGGCAGCGCAGAACGATTGGCAATGCTCTATCTGCTGTCGATAGCCGACTCGCGGGCAACTGGACCCTCGGCCTGGAGTGACTGGAAAGCGGCTCTGATGCAGGAAATGTTTCTCAAGATACTGCCCTATCTGGATTTTTCAGGTACTCATCCTCGCGAAACTGTTGTTCTTGAGCAGCATGTCGAGCAGGGAGTCACCTGGCTTCGCGAGCAGATTGAGGAACTGCTGGCCAGAGAAGAGGCGCCTCGTATTCACCCAGCTTCTCTTCCAGCTGATTACATCCTCAGCTTTACGCCGGAAATGGTAGCCGAGCATCTCCGAATTCATCGGGATAATCAGCGGCTATTGAGGCAAAAATCGCTTGTGGTCGCCCATGAGCAGGGTGAAAACTGGAGTCTGCTGGTGATGTCGACTGACCGGCCTGGACTGCTGGCAAAGATCTGCGGGGTTGTTGCTTTGCATAATCTGGCAGTGGTCAGGGCTCAGATCTTTACCTGGGATGACGGAACAGTGGTTGATGTTCTGGATGTGCGGTCACTTGATGGGCTCAGTTTCAGCGAGAAAGACTGGGCAGGTTTGAACAAGGATCTTGATCTGGCGATCGCCCATCGACTTGGTCTCGGGCATCGACTGTACAAGAAACTTTCCTCGGTTTCCAGTCGCCGCTTGGAGATGACCAGCAGGATCATGCCGCGGGTGATTGTCGATAACGAAAGCTCGGATATGTATACGGTGGTCGAGGTGTACTCGGCAGATCTCCCCGGACAACTTTATCAGATAACCCAGACGCTTGCTGATTTTGGGATGAATATTCATAAGGCGTATATTGCCACCGAGGTCGAACAGTTGATTGATGTCTTTTATGTTCTCGATGTCAGGGGGGGGAAAATGCTCGACTCTGATTTCCAAAAAGAAATAGTGCACGGATTGTTGTACGCCTTGGGTCGAAAAGAAAGATAGTCAGTGACATCTTTTCTGGCGATTGTCATGGGGGAGCATGTATGAACATGACAACCATGTAATAAATTTTTCATTGATCGTTGCGGAAATCATCATAAATGTTATTTTGAAATCATTGCGAAATACATAGTTTGTGTGTGATGATGGGGCCGCGGTTCGATATGCCGACAGAGGCATTTAATACTGAGGTAAATTCTAACAAATGCTCAGGTAGCGACTGAGAGCTGGTTTTTATTCGTTGATGCCAAGAAATCAAATAACATAAGGAGACTTCCGCAATGACCAGAGAAGAAATAATGCAGATTATCGAGGACGAGAATATCCATTTCTTCCGCCTCCAGTTTGTCGATATCCTCGGCTTTATGAAAAATGTCGCTCTGCCGAAAAGCCAGATTGGTAAGGCACTCGACGGCAATATCATGTTTGACGGATCGTCCATCGACGGTTTTGTCCGGATAGATGAATCGGATATGTACCTTAAGCCGGATTATAATACCTTCACGGTCCTTCCCTGGAGAAATCGTGACGGAGTTGCGGCTGCCCGTATCATCTGCGATGTATACAAGTCCGACGGCACCCCGTTTATCGGCTGTCCCCGTGTCAATCTCAAACGTGTACTGGCAGAGGCCAAAGCGCTCGGCTACACAATGAATGTCGGTACTGAGTGTGAATTCTTCCTTTTTGAAAGGGATGAAGATGGATTGCCGACCACCATCACCAATGACGTTGCAGGCTATTTCTCGCTGGATCCCGAGGACAAAGCCAACGACTGTCGTCGTGAGATCATCGAGGTGCTTGAGCAGATGGGTTTTGAGATCGAGGCCTCGCACCATGAGGTTGCCGAAGGACAGCATGAGATCAACTTCAAGTATGCCGATGCGCTGACAGCTGCAGACAACACTGTTACCTTTAAATGGGTTGTCAAGTCGATTGCATCCAAATACAACCTGCATGCTACGTTCATGCCCAAACCGATCTTCGGGATAAACGGTTCCGGCATGCATACCAACCAGTCACTCTTCAATCTTGACGGCACCAATGCTTTTTATGATGAGAAGGATCCTCTGCAGCTTTCCAAGGTAGCCTATGCCTATATCGCTGGCGCACTGAAAGGCGCCCGCGGTTTTTCGGCAGTAACCAATCCGCTGGTCAACTCATACAAACGCCTTGTTCCTGGCTATGAGGCTCCAGTATATGCTGCGTGGTCTGCTTCAAACCGTTCGGCCCTGATTCGCATACCGGCATCGCGTGGTATTTCTACGAGAACTGAAATCCGTTGTCCAGATCCGACTTGCAATCCCTATCTGGCATTGGCCATGATGCTCAATTCGGGATTGGATGGAGTGAAGAACAATCTCACTCCTCCAGCAGAAGTGAAACGTGATATTTTTAAAATGACCGCTGCAGAAATGGAAGCGGAAGGCATTTCGGTCATGCCAGGCAGCCTGAAAGAGGCTCTCGAGGAGCTCAAGGCTAATCCTATCGCCAAACCTACACTCGGCGAGCATATCTATGAGAAGTATATCATTGCAAAAGAGAAGGAATGGGATAGTTTCAGGACTGCGGTAACCGATTGGGAACTTGAGAAATATTTGACTGTCTACTAGAAGAAACGCATATACGTTTTTTTGATTGCAGATGGCCTGCATGCCTTTGAGGTGTGCGGGCCATCTGTATTTCTGGTAGATTGATTAAGATTCAGAATAGACCTTTTGCCGCTTTGGATCAGGAGGTTTATGTTTATTTACTCCGGGGTGCGGATGATGAAACAGAGAAAGGACAGGAAGCCGCCCATGCTGGCAGATGTGCTGCCTCATTTTATACGTGATAAAGGGTGGGAGGTGCAACTTGATCTCCATTCGATTTTCCTGGACTGGCAAGGCCTTGTTGGACCAGAAACGGCAGCCTGTTGCCGTCCTCTCAAAATCAGTCGGGGAGTCTTGTGGGTTGAGGTCGATTCATCTGCCTGGCTGCAGCAGTTGCAGTTCCAGAGATATCATATTCTCGAAACGCTCAACGCTTCTCTCAAAAGATCGACCCTCCACGATATCAAACTCGCACTTCCTCAAGGAAGAAAGGCAAAAGACTCTCAAGAAGGACCCTCTTTGCGTTTTATCCCTCCCCCTGCCGAAGAGGTCGCCGCCTTTGAGAGGCAGCTTTCCTGTATCCCCGATGAACAATGCCGTGAGGCGCTGATGCGCTTCTGGTATCTGGCCCATGCCTGCAGGAAAGTTTAGAATGACCAGGGAGGTTGGCCAGCAAGCCTGCAAGAATAGACTTGACCAGTGGCTCGAAAGGGGTATTTTCCAATACGCTCATGGACTTCAGGTTAATTGCCTCCCGGCCCGATAGGGAAGGAGGGGGCAGAATATGAACAGCTTTTCACGGTTTGATGATGCTATACGAAACCATTCTTGATGTTATCGGCAATACTCCCCTGGTTCGAATTAACAGGCTCTTCAAAAATGACTCCGTGTCGATCTATGGCAAACTCGAGTCAAGTAATCCAGGTGGGTCTATCAAGGAGAGAATCTCGCTCTCCATGATCGAGGCTGGAGAGGCAAGCGGGGAACTGACCAAAGACAAGATTGTCCTGGAGGCTACCAGCGGCAATACCGGCATCGGTCTGGCCATGGTCTGTGCCGCCAAAGGCTACAGGTGCGTACTGGTCATGCCGGAATCGGCATCGATTGAGCGCCGCAAGATCATGCAGGCTTATGGAGCCGAGATATTGCTCACTCCTGCCAAAAGGAGTACCGATGGAGCTATTGAGAAATCCTATGCCATGGCGAGGGAATTTCCTGATCGCTACTTCCTCACCGATCAGTTTAATAACGAGGCCAACTGGAAGGCCCATTATTACGGCACGGCACCCGAAATCTGGCAGCAGACCGAAGGTCAGGTCACCCATGTCGTCGCTACTCTGGGCACCTCCGGCACGGTCATGGGATTGTGTGCCTGGTTCAAGGAATTTCAGCCTCATGTTGAGATAGTTGCGGTCGAGCCCTATCTTGGTCACAAGATACAGGGCCTCAAGAACATGAAGGAATCCTACAAGCCCGGTATATTTAATAAAAATGTGCCAGATCGGATTGTCCGTATCGAGGATGAAGATGCTTTCAGAATGGCTAGGAATCTTGCCCGTAATGAAGGGATGCTTGTTGGGATGAGCAGTGGTGCTGCGATGTCTGCGGCTATCGATTTTGCCAGCAACCTCGAAAGCGGCTTGATCGTTGCTTTGTTTCCCGACGGCGGCGAGCGGTATCTCAGTACACCTCTTTTCACTCCGCAGAAAAAAGTTGAAGAGAAAAAATCCCAGCTCAAGTTCTTTAATACCCTGTCCAAGAAAAAAGAGACTTTTACCCCCCAGAAGGAAAAACATGTCACATTTTATTCCTGTGGGCCAACAGCTTATGAACCGGCAAACCTCCTGCTCTGCCGCCGATTCATCGTTTCTGATTTGATCGCCCGCTATCTCGAAGCGAAGGGGATGTCCGTGGAATCTTATATGAATTTCACGGATATCGACGACAATACTATCGCCGGGGCGGTTGCTG
>JAIFKM010000211.1 GCA_020049575.1 Desulfobulbaceae bacterium | reverse complement strand
GTGGAACACAACTCCACTCTTGAGGCCACATTGTTTCGCACAGCCGATAATAAGATTCTCCTCGTCCCGCACACTGGATACGCCAACGGCGAAGAGATTCCGAAAAATGAGCTCAGGCAAATGTCGGAAATTCTTCTGGAAAAAGATCTACATCCCAGCCTGTTCTCTTCTGCAACACGATCTCAAGTTGAATGGCGGCAGGAGCGCGAAATCAGGACTCTTGGAGACGTCTCCTGCCAACGATTTTCCTTTACCACCGAAATTAATGGCCACAGGGCCAACGGCTCAGCCTGGCTTATTGTTGGCAACGGCCTTCCGCTCGAGGTAGAATGGCAGTTTGTCGAAGTCCCCTTCAAGCAGGACGAAACGACCATCTACCTTTACAGACAGAAGGATTCCTACAGAATTTCGGCGGACGGCCAGTGCAATATTGTCTCGACGGAGATCACAATGTCACTGCAATACACCGTGTTTTTTGTCCCATATGAAGGGCAGCTGCAACGCCGGATGGCCTTTGCCAATCACCGTAAACGTCAGGATCTGCCACTCAATTCCGTGGCAGACAATTAACAGGACATCCCTCCAACCTCAATTCAGGTATCCATTGTGGAAGAGCAGCAACCGCATATACTCCTCGTTGAAGACGATAAAAGGCTCGTTCAATTGATCCGCGAATATCTCGAAAAGCAGGGTTTTACAGTCAGCATATCGGAGAGGGGCGATACGGCGGTGGCGATGGCGATACAGTCCAGGCCAGACCTGATCATTCTCGATCTGATGCTGCCAGGGATGGACGGATTCACCGTCTGCCAGCAGATTCGCCCCAAGTATTCAGGCCCGATACTTATCCTTACTGCTCGCGAGGACGATATGGACCAGGTAGCAGGCTTGGAAATGGGGGCTGACGATTATGTTAAAAAGCCTATCGAACCGCGCGTTCTGCTTGCCCGCATCCGGGCCCTGCTGCGCCGTCTTTCCTCTTTCCAGACAAGCAATGGTGACAATACTGCCAACAGAGAGTTCGGCCGCCTGTCGATCTGCAGGCAGTCCCGCAAGGTCCTGCTGGAAGGAAATGAGATCGAACTTACCAGCAATGAATTTGATCTGCTCTGCATACTGGCCGAATCCGCCGGCACGATCCTCGACAGGGAATTCCTTTTTAAAAACCTGCGTGGCATAGAATATGATGGTCTCGACCGGACCATCGATGTCACGATCTCCAGATTGCGAAAAAAACTCGGCGACAGTTCCTCGCATCCCTACAGGATCAAAACCGTCTGGGGCAAAGGCTATCTCTTTGTCTCGGATGCCTGGTATTGATCAACCTTAAAATTATCATTTCATCATTTCCTGAGCAGGAAAATCATGCGACGTTTTTATTTCAACCTTTATTTTTTTCTGATGATCTCGATCTTCCTCACCTCTATCGGGGCGAATTGGCTGATGGGAATATATTTCAAAAAAAATCACGAAGAGCAGATCCGCAGTTATAATCAGGAGATCAGCAGAGGCTGTTTTTATCTTCTTGCAAAGGAATTGCAGGGGCTCCCGGAAAATGCCCTGCCGGCAAAGATCAAAGAACTGCAGGTTCACTTCGGCTATCCGATTGCCGTGCAAAAAATCGAGGGGCTCGCTCTCACTCCCGAGGAAACTGCCATCTTCCGGCAGGGCATGGTTGTCGTTCGAAACGAAGGTTCCCTGCATCTGCGAAATCTGCAGGACAGTGATTATGCCATGACCATGGGCCCATTTCTCGATTTTGCGGCTGATACCAAAGACCATATCATAGGATTTATAACAGTTGCCCTGTTTATGGCCATTTTTTCCCTGGTCTGGGCCTTCTACTTCTGGCGTCAGCTCAGCATGATCAGCAACGCCGCCAGGGCATTTGGCAATGGTGATCTGACAGCCAGAGTGAAAACCTGCTTTTTATCGCCAACTACTGCTATCGCCAATGTCTTCAACAGCATGGCCGACCAGATCGAACTGCTGATTTCCTCCCACAAGGAACTGATCAACGCTGTCTCACACGAACTTCGGACCCCGATCAGCCGTATCCGTTTTGGTCTTGAACGGGTATACAGCGCCGATGAACACCAGCGCTTGGAAGATATCTCGGGGATGCGCAAGGACATCAATGAACTCGAAGATCTGGTATCGGAGCTTTTGGGATATGCCAAACTGGAAAGCAGCAGGCAGCAGCAAAACCTGCCCAAGGGTCCGCTGCTGCCATGGATCGAGGAGTTTTTGATTCTTGCCCGGGAAACAACCAAAGTCCCCGTGACATTTATCCATCAGGGGCTTGATGCCTCGAGCCAAGTCTCGTACGATCCGAAACTGCTGGAGCGGGCCTTGCACAATCTCCTGCAGAATGCCGACCGATTCGCCAGAAAACTGATAACCCTGAGCCTCTCGGCCGAGGCCGGCGAAATCAGACTTGTTGTCGAGGACGACGGGCCCGGCATCCCGGAAAAGGATCGCGACAAGATCTTTGAACCGTTCGTGCGGCTCGATTCAAGCCGCAACCGGGAATTCGGCGGCTATGGTCTGGGACTGGCCATTGTCAGGCAGATTGCCCGCTGCCACCACGGGAAAGTTCTTGTCCGCACTGCTGAATCCGGAGGTGCAGCCTTTGAAATGACCTGGCCGGCCGCAGAAACAGCGTCGGCATAAAAAAACCTCCTGGCAGCCTGTTGCTGCCAGGAGGTAGATGAATGTTCAACTTGAGACTGCCAGGGAAGGCAGTCTTCTCCGCTTTTATTCCACCGTCACGCTCTTGGCAAGGTTCCTCGGCTGATCGACATCACACCCGCGGCGGGTGGCTATCTCATAGGCCAGCAGTTGGGCCGGCACCGTATACAGGATCGGGTTCATATCGTCATGAATCTTCGGCAGGTAGACCACATCGTCGGTGATATTGCGCAGATGCGAATCCCCTTCTGAACCGATCAAAATCAGCCGTCCCTGCCTTGCTTTGATCTCTTCGACATTCGAGATACTCTTCTGGTACACCTCGTCCTGCGGCACCAAGGCAAGAATCGGCATATCCTTGTCAATCAAGGCAATCGGCCCGTGCTTGAGTTCACCCGAAGCATACCCCTCGGCGTGGATGTAGGAAATCTCCTTTAATTTGAGGGCACCTTCCAGGGCGATCGGGAAGCTTAAACCCCGACCGACGAAAAGAAAATCCCGGCAATCATAAAAACTTTCAATCAGCCCGCCTATCTGCTTCTGGATCAGCGGCAGCTGTTGTTCGATGAGCGGGGCGATTCCGACCAGGGCCTGGCTCAGTTCCAGTTGCTTCTCTGTGGAAATGGTTTTCTTCTGTTGACTCAAATAGAGAGTAAAGAGAAAAAGTGCCGCGAGTTGCGAGATGAAGGCCTTAGTCGAGGCCACCCCGATCTCCGGTCCGGCATGGGTATAGACCACTCCGTCCGCTTCCCGGGTCATCGTCGAGCCCACGACATTGCAGATCGTCACCACCTTGGAACCCATCTTCTTGGCGATGCGGATGCCGGCAAGGGTGTCGGCCGTCTCGCCGGACTGGGAGATCGAGATGGTCAGCACCCGCTCGTTGATCAACAAATGCCGGTAACGGAATTCGGAGGCGATGTCGACCTCGACCGGAATCCTGGCATAACGTTCAATCCAGTATTTGGCTACCAGGGCGGCGTGCCAGGAAGTGCCGCAGGCTACCAGAAAGATCCGCTCGATACCGGCGATATCAGCGGCCGTCAGGTTGACCTCGGGCAGGCTGACCTCGCCGGTTGCCGGGTTGATGCGACCGGCAATGGTGTTGGTTATGGCCTGGGGCTGTTCAAAGATCTCCTTCAGCATGAAATGCTTGTAGCCCGCCTTTTCAGCCATGGCGGCATTCCAGAGAATCGTCTCGGCCTTCCGTTCCACCTTCTCGCCGGTCGTCAATGAAAAAATCTGTCTGCTGTTTTCGTTGAGTATGGCAATCTCCATGTCTTCCAGAAAGATAACCTGGTTGGTGAAGGGCAGCAGCGCCGGGATATCTGAGGCCATGAATGACCCGCCTTCTTCGTGCAGGCCAAGGACCAACGGGCTCTGGTTGCGGGCGGCAATCAGAGTTCCCGGCATACCAGCCCAGAGAACGCCCAGGGCGTAAGAACCTTCCACCCGACCGAGAGCCTTACAGACTGCGGCATACAGGTCAGTCTCGAGATATTCTTCGATAAGATGAGCCAGGACCTCGGTATCAGTCTCCGAAGTGAAGGTATGCCCCTTGGCCTTTAATTCTTCTCGCAGGGAATGGTAATTCTCGATGATGCCGTTATGAATCACAACCAGGTCCCCGGTGCAGTCACTGTGAGGGTGGGCATTGATTGTAGTCGGTGCGCCATGCGTAGCCCAACGGGTATGGCCAAGTCCGCAGGTGGACGGGGCAATGATGGCGTCACCGATAATGGCCTCGAGATTGGAGAGCTTGCCTTGGCAACGATGCTTGATCAGCTTACCTTCCTGGAGATACACGATCCCGGCGGAATCATAGCCACGGTATTCAAGTCGTCTGAGTCCCTCGAGAAGAACCGGGACCACTCGACGAGGTCCGGAATATCCTACAATGCCACACATATTAAACTCCTGATCTGAAAATGATGAGACTGAGAGCTGCCTAACCCAACAAGGTCTAATGTTACTGCTAATAGGAGAGAATAACATGACATTTTTTACAGCTGCCAGTTTTTTCTTTTCTCCTTCCTAAAAATCTTGTAAAAACAAGCAACAAAAACAGTAATTCTGTCCGTTTTCCGGACTTTTTTCTCCATATCCTGCAAGGTATTCCACACGATGAATGATCGACAGCGGCTGAAAGAGATCCTCCTGGAAAAATCCTATCGTCAAGGCACATTCACCCTCACTTCTGGCAAAACCTCCGATTTCTATATCGATGGCAAGCAAACAACGCTCTCAGCAGAAGGAGCGTATCTCTGCGGCAGGCTACTCTTTGAGCTGATCAGACAGGAAGAAACGCCCATACAGGCAGTTGGCGGTATGACCCTCGGGGCCGACCCTCTGGTTACTGCCGTTTCGCTGGTCAGCTTTCTGGAGAAAAATCCTATCCCGGCCTTTATCGTTCGCAAGGAAGCCAAAGGCCATGGCACCGGCAATTATATAGAAGGTCTGAAAAATATGCCTGAAGGCTGTACCGTTGCACTCATCGAAGATGTTGTGACAACCGGCGGCACTCTGCTCAAGGTTATCGAACGCGTTGAGGCTCAGGGCTTCAGGGTTGGACTTGTTGCCACGGTGGTAGAACGTCAGGAAGGAGGCGTCGAGGTGCTGGCAAAAGCCGGTTATACATTGAAAGCCATATTTACACGGGCCGAACTGCTCGATGAATCACGATGAAATGTAAAAAATGTTCGGCAGAACTTGAGGTGCATCGGATGTGCAGACGCATACGCATGCGCTGCACCGGCTGCAAGCAGGAATATCAGATCCATGAAGTTGCCGGTGACCTTGACGAAAAAACCGAGAAACTTCTCGAGAACTATACAGCTCTCATTTACGATTGACCGGCAATACCTGCTTGATCTCTCTAATAGTTTGCATCTGTCGAGTCGATTGAAACAAGGGCGGAAAATGGCTGGAGGAACGTGCGGCATATCCTGCGACTGATCAGATCGCAAAAATTCCGCTATAAAATTCCGCAGTTTTTATAATCCGAACAACAAAGCTTTGCATTATGCGGCCATTCAGCGCATACTACATGTGTGCTTCTTCCGGTAGACTTGTGACTCAAAACCCGGGAACTACCGGTCCTGAGAATTCATTTCTCGACAAAACTATCGGACGTGAATCACTTTATTTCTGATGACAGAGGAGGCCAGGCAGTTACCGAATCAGACAACTCGTCGCCAGGTTGAAGCGGACACAGATGATTACACCGTGCGCGAAGGACACTCCTCGGGCACTTAGCCTCTTCTTCTATTCGGGTATGCCCAGGGATATATGACGGAACAAGAACACCAGGAAAGATCTTTTGTCAAAGACGATGATATGGCCATCATCGTCTGCCCTTCATGCAGCGCCGCTAAGACCATCTCTGTCGCCCAGTTCCGCAATGCGCCACATACCGTTACGGTAAAATGCAAGTGCAGTAAAACCTTCAAGGTACTCCTCGATTTCCGCCAGAGCTACCGCAAACCAACCAATCTTACCGGTATATACGCCATGCAGCCCCCTGCAGTCGGCGGCGGCATTGTCAAGATCCGCGATGTCTCTCTGACCGGCCTTTGTTTTGAAGTGAAGGGCGTGCACGACATCAAGATAGGTCAGAAGGCTATTGTCGAATTCACCCTCGACAGCCGCAAGGAAACAAAGATCAAAAAGCAGGTTACTATCAGATCGATACGGACAAATGCCATCGGCTGCGAATTTCATCAGGATCAGGCCTTTGAAAAAGACCTGGGCTTCTATCTGCGCTTCTGACCGACAGCCCTGCGGTCATATCCTTTGGCTCTATCCCTAGATTGCTTTTTTTTCACGATGTCATAACCTCGACGACCGCTCTATAAAAAACTACTCAGTAAGACTCAAGAACCTTGCCTATCATCCGCTCGGCCCGCTCGAGGAAAGGCTTCAGCGTGCCGGAATCAAGAGCGCTGATCACCACCCCTTCCTTTTCCGCCTCAACCCGTGCCTGCACCGGATAAGGAGCCTTGTCGATCTTGTTGAATACCTTCAGACAGGGGATCTCGTTGAGTTCCAATTCGTTCAGGAGATTCTCTACAACCTGCATCTGTTCCCGAAAGGCCGGATTGGCAATATCGATGACATGAACCAGCAGATCGGCCTCCTGCAGTTCTTCCAGGGTGGCTTTAAAGGCCTGAAGCAGTGCTTCCGGCAGGTTCCTGATAAAACCAACCGTATCGGTGATAATCACCTCCCTCTCCGTCGGAAACCGCAGACGGCGACTCGTCGGGTCGAGGGTGGCGAACAGCTTGTCCTCTGCCACAATAGCACTGCCCGTCAGGGTATTGAGCAGCGTTGACTTGCCGGCATTGGTATAGCCGACAAGCGACAACACCGGCAGATCCTTCTTGCGGCGCTTGGACCGCCGCCGATACCGTTCACGACCGACTTCCTTGAGTTCCCCAGCCAGCCGTGTCAGGCGATCATTGATTCGCCGCCGGTCAATCTCCAGCTTGGTCTCACCAGGCCCCCTCGCGCCGATACCGCCGGTCAGCCTGGAGAGCGCATCGTCACGCGAGGACAGGCGCGGCAGCAGATACTTGAGCTGGGCCATCTCGACCTGCAGCTTTCCTTCCCGGCTCATGGCCCGATGGGCAAAGATATCGAGGATGAGCTGGGTCCGGTCGATGACCCTGAGGTCGGTGAAATCGGTAATCGACCTGATCTGGGAAGGATTCAGCTCCTGGTTGAAGATGAGCAGATTGGCATCGAGCTGTAGGGCCCGGATCATGATTTCAGCCAGCTTGCCCTTGCCGAGAATCAGCCGGGGATTGACCTTGCGCAGACGCTGCAGGACGGTGTCAAGCACCGCCACATTATCGGAACGGGCAAGTTCCACCAGTTCTGTCAGAGATTCTTCGGCGGCAAGCTTCGGCTCGGTACTGACACTCACCAGGATTGCCCGATCCTTCTGACGTTCAACCTCCCTGAGGTTTTGCGATCTGGAAAACTCCGTTTCCAGGGAGATAATCAGGTCTTCAAATGATTCCGTCTGGTTAGCCGGATGAACTGGCGGCAGGAAGATCCAGCCCTGGCCGGTACTGTTATCTGGCAGGAGATGGACAGAATACAGACGTTCCGGCAGGCCATCGGCAGTCATCTTCAATACAGAGAGGAGGTCAAGACGGAGAAAGAGCAGGTCCATCAAATCCTCGTCGGAAATATCCTCACCTCCAGGATGGGTATGAACCAGGCGCAGGCCACGCAATCGTCCGCCCGATGCGCGAATGGCGTTCAACTGGGGGATCATGATGCCGGTAAAGCTACCGACAATGAGGGTTTCAATCTGACCGGAGCGATGAATGAGCAGGCCGATCTGTCTGTTCATCTCATGCGACAGCTCGCAGACAGTTCTCGCGACCTCGGGTGGTATGATCAGATCACGCCTGACTTTTCTGCCGGCCAGACGCTCGAGAATTTTGAGTTGATTCTTTTTCAGGCCTTCAAGATTACCTGTTACATTTCCTATGGCGTTTTCTCCTTCTGTACTGTGACGTCTACTAGCGGTAAAAGATCCGCGGAGGCACCCTCACGCCTGCAGACGCTGCTCTGGGTGTAGTTCTGCCAGACTTTGTCATCGCCTGCTTCATGACAGCCGGCACAGATACCGACCCGCAGGATGCGGCGCAGTTCTTCACCGTTGAATGGGCGCAGGTCAGGGCGGGAGCCATATTGCAGCTGTTTGCCGTCGATGGTGACAAAAGCGTCGAAGGGAGGAGTATGACCAGCAGCCGTCTCCACTCCCTGGTCCAGACCGGTGAAAATCAATTTGCCATCTTTGATGGAGATTGTCCCTTCACCCAGGCCAACAGTCTTTGGTGAGGCATGGCAATCGACACAGCTCCGGCCTTTAGCCTGGGTAGTGTGCGGGTTGATAGCGGCCATCGTGAAGCGGTTAAAGGCATTCTCGATCTTTCCTTCCTTATCGACAAAGGTGACGACATCCTGACAGCCTGGCGTGACGATCACCACTTCATCCTTCCAGATAGCCAGCATCGGTTTTTCATAGCGAATGTAGGATCTGCCCTCTTCCCAGAGCCCTTCTGTTTCTTTCAGGGAGAGCTTATCGAGGTGAGTAGCACTGGCGTCCCGCTTGGCGTGGCAGCCGTAACACTGCGGCACCCAGGTTGAGTGACAGGCCTCGCAGCCCACCCGTTTATGACCCGAGAAGTTACAAACACCCTGACGCAGGGGCTTGAGCGGGTGGTTATGGCCGTTAATCTTGCCTTTTATCTGCCAGCCGTCGTTGGTCAGCGCGAGGTTGTTCAGTTCATTTCCTTTGCGGGTCTTTTGCGGCTGGACTGCATGACAGGTTTCACAGGATATTTCCAGTTGCTCTTCATAATGGCTGTAGCTCGTACCATCCCCCATTATTTCATTACGGGTATGACAATCGATGCATTCCATGCCCTTGGCATGATGAATGTCATCGGCAATCTCGAGGTAGAAACGAGCGCCGGGGAGCTGTTTTCGGGTCAGGCCACCCTTTTCATAAGGGGTACCGTATCCTTCCGATTCAAAGAGCCCGATATACGACAGGCCGATACGCCCGGATCGATTGTGGCACCTGATGCAGTTGTCGCTCGGAATGCCTGCCTTTACCAGAGGATGCGGTTTTTTCTTGTCTGGGTCAATGATCTCAAGCTGCTCATCATCACCGGCATAACGGATATCCCTGACGGGAACACCTTCCGGCGCAATGAAATGACAAGCAGAACAACCACCGCCTTTCTCGTTGAAAAAGGCCGGCACACCGGGCATGTCATTTTTCTGTTTCCAGAGATGGCAGGTCGCGCAGAGTTTGCGGTAATAATCGAGGGCAAGTGAGGTCTGACCTGAGGCAAGCAGCTGCTCCACGGTAAGATCGGTGTCCTGTGATTTCGTCTCTCCCCAGTAATAGAGCAGCGTACCGAGGATGCCGCGATTTGTGGCCATCAACGAATTCTTGACCTTGTGCGCGTCTTTGGGATGACAGCCCTCGACCGAGCAGGTTTTTTCCACATGCCGGAGATCACCGGGATTGAGGACCATACCTTTATGAGCCGCAGCTTCTGTGATGGCCAGCGGATTGCCGAGATGGCAGGGAGTACAACCAATGACAGCCGGATCGTGGGCCGCGTCCAGTTTGACGTCCTTGTGACACGACAGGCACATGTCGACGGACCCGGCAGTGGTCAGAAAGAGCTGCTGAGGGCGCTTGAGACGTGATTCATTATAGATCAGCCATGCAGCAGCGGCTACCAGGATGAGCACGGCGGCCAGGATCTGCGGCAGGCGTTTCCGCTTCCCTTTTTTTTCGCCACCCGTCATTAATCGACACCTCTATTGGCGGTAATTCTGGACGTTGGGATAACGACGACCATAACCGAAGGCCTTGCTGGTGACCTTGAGCCCCATCGGCGCCTGCTTTCTCTTGTATTCGTTGATTCTGATCCGACGCAGGATATCACGCACGATCTCCTCATCAAAACCGTGTGCAACTATTTCCTGCAGGCCAAGCCCTTTTTCCAGATGCAATTCCAGTACCTGGTCAAGAGTTTCATAAGGGGGCAGATCATCCTGATCACGCTGATCGGGTTTCAGCTCGGCTGTCGGGGCTCTGACAATCGTTCGTGCCGGAATGATTTCCCCATTCCGGTTGACATAACGGGCAAGTTCATAGACGAGTTGTTTGGGAACATCAGAGATGACGGCCAGACCGCCGCTCATGTCGCCATATAAGGTGCAGTATCCAACGGCCATTTCGCTCTTGTTGCCCGTTGTCAGCAGCAGATGACCAAATTTATTGGAAAGGGCCATGAGCAGGTTGCCGCGGATCCTGGCCTGAAGATTCTGTTCCGCCAGATCCTCTGGCAGATCCTTGAATTGTCCGGCAAGCGACACCTTGAAGGAGTCGAAAAGATCCTTGATAGGTATGGTGGTGAAACCGCAGCCCAGATTGGCGGCGAGTTGCCTGGCATCCGCCAGAGATTCCTCGGCGCTGTACATCGACGGCATGCCTACACCCAATACCTTTTCAGCGCCCAGGGCTTCGACGGCAATGACTGCGGTCAACGCCGAGTCGATTCCACCGGACAGACCGAGGACCGCCGAGGAAAAACCGCATTTTCCGACATAGTCACGAACGCCCATGACCAGACCGTCATAGATCGAGGCTATTTCATCGACTTCGGCCGAGGCGTGCATTTCGCCCTGCCAGCCTTCTGTTTCAATCACCAGCAGATCTTCTTGGAATCCCAGTGATTGGGCCGTCGTTTCTCCCCCACGGTTGAGAAGATGGCTACGACCGTCAAAAAGCAGGGAATCCTGGCCGCCAACCTGATTAACATAAAGAAAAGGGACCTCGAAGGATCTGCAGATCGAACCGAAGATCTGTTTGCGCACCCGTTCCTTCCCGCGTTGAAAAGGTGAAGCCGAGATATTGATAAAGGCATCAATTCTTTTGTCAACTGCAAGGGCGGAGGCAAAGAGCTCGTCAACCGGAGCCTTATCGTATTCGCCGATCTCATGGTGCCAGGCATCCTCGCATATGGTCACGCCGAAGGTTAGCCCTCCGACTTCATAAAGTCCGGGTGGAGGACCTGGTTCAAAATAGCGGGTTTCGTCAAAGACATCGTATGCAGGGAGCAGTTGTTTACGGCATCGAAATACAATTTTTCCGCCACGAACGGCTATCGCCGAGTTGTACAGGGCTTTACCCCTTTCGCCGTGTCGCTGCTCGATGCAACCGAACAAAACGTCTATTGCCGGCAGTTCACCGATCAATCGTTCTACAGCGTTATCGTGGTCGACCAGAAACGAGTGCCGCTCCAGAAGATCCTGGGGAGGATAACCGGAAACCGACAATTCGGGGAATATAACCAGGCCGCAACCACGTGAAAGAGCTTCTTCC
>JAIFKM010000223.1 GCA_020049575.1 Desulfobulbaceae bacterium | reverse complement strand
ATTATCGGAAAGCAACGAAACGGCCCGACCGGCGCTGTCAAATTAACCTTTCTCAAAGAGTTCACCATGTTTGAAAACATGAGCCACTACTCCGAGGATGAAGGCCAGCTTTAACCATAGAGACAACTTTTTTATCGAACATTCGACCTTGGAACAATCAGCTCAACGACAAGGTGCCAACAAAAAGGTAGAGGAATATGACCAGCGTTCAGGGGAAAAGCAACAGGTACGATTTTAAATCGATAGAAACAAAGTGGCAAAACATCTGGAAAGAGAACAAAACATATCGCACCACTGAGGACGCTACAGGCGAAAAATATTATGTCCTTGAAATGTTTCCGTACCCTTCTGGACGCATCCACATGGGACATGTGCGTAATTATTCCATTGGCGATGTAGTCGCTCGCTATAAACGTCTTCGTGGTTTCAACGTCCTTCATCCCATGGGCTGGGACGCATTTGGCCTGCCCGCTGAAAACGCAGCACTGAAAAACAACAGCCACCCCGCAGTCTGGACCTATGACAACATCGATTACATGCGCAGGCAACTCTGCCAGCTTGGTTTGTCGTATGACTGGGACAGAGAAATAGCAACCTGCAATCCGGAATATTACCGCTGGGAGCAGCTCATCTTCCTGGAGATGTGGGAAAGAGGCATTATTTACCAAAAAGTCACGACAGTCAACTGGTGCGAATCCTGCCAAACCGTTCTGGCCAACGAGCAAGTCATCGAAGGGGCTTGCTGGCGATGCGACCAGCCGGTCCTAGCTCGCAAAATGAACGGCTGGTTCTTCAAGATTACTGACTATGCCGAAGAACTGCTGGCTGATCTGGATAAACTGAGCGGTTGGCCAGAAAAGGTTGTAACCATGCAACGTAACTGGATCGGCAAATCCGTCGGTTTCAACTGCGCCTTTCAGGTCGATGGCCTTGAAACTGCAATCTCGATTTTCACTACCCGTCCTGATACGATTTTCGGCGTTACTTTCATGT
Source organism: Desulfobulbaceae bacterium (assembly GCA_020049575.1). Classification (GTDB taxonomy): domain Bacteria; phylum Desulfobacterota; class Desulfobulbia; order Desulfobulbales; family Desulfocapsaceae; genus Desulfoprunum. Next base: position 4,891 of record JAIFKM010000223.1, on the reverse strand, counting down.
CGATTGCCCCAGAACACCCACTTGTTGAATCACTCATCCAGGGCTATGAAAAACAACAGGAAGTGATCTCATTTGTTGAGCAGATCATTACGGAAAAGCAGAGGAAAAGCCTCGACGAAGAACCTGAAAAAAAAGGGATTTTCACTGGCAGGTTTTGCACGCATCCATTCAACGGCAAGAAAATACCTATTTTTATCGCCAACTTTGTCCTTATGGAATACGGCACGGGTGCCGTCATGGCGGTTCCTGCTCATGATGAGCGGGATTTTGAATTTGCCAGAAAATATCACCTCGATATCGTGCCGGTGATCATACCCGAAGGTGTTCAACTCATAGCCGACGAAATGGAACAAGCGTATACTGGACCCGGATTTCTCGCATCTTCCGGCCCCTTTACCGGACTTCCCTCGGAAGAGGCCAAACAAAGCATCATCGCCCATGCAGTTGAACATCAGTTTGGTTCACCGCAGGTCACCTATAGACTCAGGGACTGGGGTATTTCAAGACAGCGTTACTGGGGCGCACCCATCCCCATGCTGCACTGTGAAAAATGCGGGGTACAGCCCGTTTCGCGAAAGGATCTTCCGGTTGTACTGCCCGAAGATTCCGACCCCGTTAGCAGCAAATGCGATCCTCTGCATCAACGTCCGGCTTTCTATACCACGACATGCCCGGTCTGCTCAGGACCTGCCCGCAGAGAGACCGACACCATGGACACCTTCGTGGAATCTTCCTGGTATTTCGCAAGATACGCCAGCCCAAGGTTTACTGACGCCCCCCTCGATAAGAAAAAAGCCTCATATTGGTTGCCGGTTGACCAGTACATTGGCGGTGTTGAACATGCCATTCTGCATCTCCTCTATTCCCGATTTTTCACCAAGGTTCTGCGTGACCTCGGTTATCTTGACATTGATGAACCCTTCACTAACCTACTGACTCAAGGCATGGTTATCAAAGATGGCTCAAAAATGTCAAAATCAAAAGGAAACGTAGTTGACCCTCATGATCTCATCAGCGAGTATGGCGCTGATACGGTGCGTCTCTTCAGTCTTTTTGCTGCTCCACCGGAAAAAGATCTGGAATGGAACGCCCAAGGGGTCGAAGGAGCGTCTCGCTTTATAAATCGATTGTATCGTTTCATTGAAACCCACAAAGTTCATTGTAACTCCGAAATCGATACTGCTAAAGAACTCAGTGAATCAGGTCGCCTTCTGCACCGCAAAACTCATCAGACTATTCGCCGGGTAACCGAAAATATTGAATACAATTTTCATTTCAACACCGCCATAAGTGCCGTCATGGAGCTTTTTAATACGCTCACAGACTGTACCGACACAAGCAAAGGGACAACAGCAGAAACGCATATTGTCAAAAATGCCCTTGAGGTGATCCTGGTATTGCTCTCACCGATGGTCCCTCACTTCTCAGCCGAAATGTGGGAAATTCTTGGACATAAGGACTCAATAGAAACCGCAGCCTGGCCTGAGTTTGACGCCCAGGCAGCAAAGGAAGATCAGATCACCCTTGTCATTCAGGTTCAAGGGAAGGTGCGAAGCCGCCTGGATGTTCCCGCAGATATCGAAGAAGACAAATTGGTAAAGTTAGCTCTTTCAGACGAAAACGTTCTTAAATATATTGCAGGACAGAAGATAAAAAAGACCATCGTCGTAAAGAAGAAACTTGTGAATATCGTTATTTAATATTATATTTTTCATTATTTTCGCTTTACTAGAAAGGATGAAAGAATCCTGGCGCACAGTTTCACACCGTCCAATCTATATCTTTCAGGAGAAACCCGTTGAAAACTTTCAGTCGAACAGTAACACTATTATTTGCCTTGATAGTACTTCTCGCCTCCTGCGGCAGTGAATGGAAAAATAGAACAAGCAACCTTTCTCTGGATTCCAAGCTGTACAGATCCCTCGCTCGCTGGTACCAGAAAGCTGGTTCACTCCATGTCAGCAAAGACAAAAATGGTGCAGATCTCATTCTCGCCGGTGAAATTATCTCTATCTCGCTCCCCAGTCTTGGTTATGGAGCATCTAGAGAGTCCGTGCAGAACGTGGTACGTCTCCGGGTCCGCTACATCCTCAAGGATATAGCGACAGGCAAGATTCTCATGGAGGCCCCCAGCGAAGTATGGGATGAACCCTACCTCACTTCTTCGAATGCGGCGGTCACAAGCGACAACGAAACAGCCGCACTTGATACGATCATTGACGAGCTTTCACAAAAGATTTATCAAAGGACTCTTGTCCAGATACCTAAAATCTGAGCAACCCGATTTACCATCTGAAGGTCGATTTCCTAGGGGAAATCGACCTTTTTTTATTTTAACACTGCCGCTTCAGCTCCACAAAAATTACTCCCTCACACCTGCATGCTGACTATTGCTCATCTCATCATCCCCTCGCCCTTCATCCTCGCTCCACTGGCAGGGTATACCGATCTTCCCTTCCGTCAATTATGCCATGAACATGGCGCAGGACTCTGTGTCTCCGAGATGATTAGCTGTCATGGACTTTGTTACAGGCAACGTAAGACGTTTGAAATGCTTGCTTCTTCAGATAAAGAACGTCCTGTCTCTTTTCAGATCTTCGGAGCAGACCCGCATATCATGGGGGAAGCTGCGGCTATTCTTTCATCGTATCAGCCTGATCTGATCGACATAAATATGGGATGCCCAGCAAAAAAGGTTACAAAACGAGGCGCGGGCGCTGCCTTGATGGCAAATCCTTCCCTGGCAGAAGAGATAATCCTCAATGTTGTCAAGAGATCAACGGTTCCCGTGACGGTTAAAATACGAGCAGGTGTAAGTTCTAATGAGTTGAACGGTATTGAATTTGCCCGTATGACCGAGGCAGCCGGTGCCTCTGCCGTAACAGTCCATGGCCGCACATGGACCCAAGGATTCACCGGAACTTCGGATACAACCATTATTAGCAGAATAAAACAGACTGTCTCCATTCCAGTTATTGGCAATGGCGATATTCTTTCATACCAGGACGGCATGGCCATGCTCAGCCAAACCGGATGCGATGGGGTCATGATTGGTCGTGGAGCTCTGGGAAACCCATGGGTCTTCCGTGAATCAGGCAAACCGCTTGACCTCCAAAGTATTCTCCAAGGTGTCCTCCGCCACATGGAACTCATCGAACAGCATCTCAATATCGAACACACATTGGGAGTGGTTAAAAACCACATAGGCCGCTATTTCAAAAATCTTCAAGGAAGCGCCCAGTTGCGTAAAGCTGTTTATGACAGCCCGTCCTTCTCTAGCCTTAAAGATACACTGCAGAACCTGGCCTCCTCAACAATCAAAAAATGACGCCATGAAAAATCGTGTATTTGCTGGCATCCGCTGAACAAATGACCACCACTCCCTGCATTTCATTTACCCCAAGACCGCACCAGTTCGATCAAGGTCCTCACACCTGTCCCTGAAGGACCTTTCGGGATGTATGATTTTTCAGTGAATTCCCAGGCTGTGCCAGCAATATCCAGATGCGCCCAGGGCACATTTTTGACAAATTTCTCGAGATACGCCGCCGCTGTAATAGTCCCCGCCGATTTCCCTCCGGCGTTTTTCATATCTGCCACATCCGATTCGATCTGTTTACTGTAATCGGCCCCCAGAGGCAACCTCCAGATGGGTTCCCCCGCTTTCTTGCCAGCAGCAATCAAACGCTCAATCAGATTATCATCATTGCCGAGAACTCCTGTATAATGATGCCCGAGAGCCACAATCACTGCACCTGTAAGGGTTGCCAAATCAATGACGCACTCCGGTGCATACTTCGCAATACCATAAGCTAGAGCATCAGCGAGAATCAGTCTGCCTTCAGCATCGGTATTGACTATTTCAGAGGTCATCCCGTTATAATGGACAATGACGTCACCGGGTTTTACGGCGGCGCTCCCGGCCATGTTGTCAGTTGCCGGCACTATCGCCACTACACCGATATCCGGCTTCTCATTTGCAATGACCTGCATGGCAGCCAGCACAGCTGCTCCACCGCACATATCGTACTTCATGTCCTGCATGCCGACAGAAGGTTTCAGGGAAACCCCGCCTGAATCGAAGGTCAATCCCTTGCCAACCAGCAGGATGGTCTTGTCACATTCCATAGGACGATATTCGAGAACAACCATTTGAGCAGGCTCCGCTGAGCCTTGGTTGACTGCCAGAATACCTCCCATGCCTAGCACCTGCATATCTTCCTTAGAAAAGACTTCAATTTGAAGATCATAAGCATCCGCAAGTTCTTTTCCATACTCCACAAAATTCATCGGAGTCCAGCCATTCCCCGGTTCATTCGCCATATCACGGGCTTTTCTTGCTGCAAAAGCGGCTCGTTCTCCTTTCTCCGCTCCTTTTCGCACTGCCGCTATTTGCGTTGGTGTGTGGATTGTGAGTTTTTTCACCCCTTCGTAAGGTTTGTCTTCCGGATTTTCCGTCTTGTATTTTAAAAATCTGTAATCACCGAGAATAACACCCTCAACTATGCTCTGAGCAACACCAGACGGAGTGATCCCACCGAGCGTTGGCAGGCACACCATGACAGATCTGGCTTTCACCTTTTCAGCGGCTTTGGCAATATCGCCACCAACTTTCCGACATATCTCACGCAGTGAATCCTCATCATTTTTCTCAAATACTTTGCCTAGTCCGATGAGCATCAGGCGTTTAGCAGCCAGAGGAGATACTTGTAAAAGTTGCGGATAAATAAGCAAAGTATTCCCCAATTTAGCTGTAAAATCATTGAGTTCAAGAGCTGTCATCAACTGCGGCTGAACTTTCTCATGACAGGTGGGCAATCCTTTCTCAGGCTGCTCTACACAGATAATCAGCAGATCCCCTGTATATGTCTCTATTTCTTTGCCGGTAATA
>JAIFKM010000171.1 GCA_020049575.1 Desulfobulbaceae bacterium | reverse complement strand
TCTGTCGTCATAATTGCCACCATCGGTATGCATTTGCTGGAGACACCTTCTTGTTTCCCGGGAAACCTCTGTCCCTTGTTCAAGGTAAAGCTGCGGATTTTCCCTGACAATTTTTACTGCTTATACCAATAGAGGAGATTTTCGCAAGTCCAATCTCGGACACTCTCCTTTTCCTTTAAAAACCTGCAGGTCCCCTGTACAATCTGGGTACAGATGGCAGGATGGACGAAAAATGTAATGACAGAAAAGGTCGCAGCGAGAAGGGAAGAAAAATTATGGAATATCATTATCTCAGGCTGGCAAATGAACTGGAGAGGAAAATCCGTTCAGGTCAATTCCGGGCTGGCGAAAAACTGCCGTCGCTACGCAGTCTCCGGGCCCAGACCGGTCGTTCACTGTCTACTGTCTATCAGGCCTATTCGGAACTAGAGAACAGAGGGGTCATCGATGTGCGCGACAAATCAGGGTTCTATGCCCGCCCTCTGCTGGACAAGATTCTGCCGCTGCCGGTCGGTGAGAAGGAAATTGTCAGACCGCACAGGCCTGCCATCAATGCCCTCAGTGCAATGATCCAGAATTTAATGACCCGGCCGCAGATGCTGCCGTTTGGTGCTGCGGTTCCCTCGCCGGACCTTTTGCCCTGTAAACAGCTGGCGGCAGAAATCCGTAGCGCCGCGGGGAAATACACCACCGGTACCTGCATCGGTTACGGGCACCCGCTGGGACTGCCGGCTCTGCGCACTGAGATCGGAAAAAGGTCTGTCGGCTTTCAAGGTAAGGGGCAGGAGGATGAGATTCTTATAACCAATGGCTGCATGGCGGCCATTGACGTCTGTCTTAGGGCAGTTGCCAAGGCCGGGGATATCATCCTCGTCGAATCGCCAACCTTTCTTTGCTATCTCCAGTTGATCGAAGATCTGGACATGCGGGCGCTGGAAATCCCTGTCGATCCGGACAGTGGCCTTAATCTGGATCTGCTTGCTAAAGCTCTTGCTGAGCATGATGTGCGGGCGGCGCTGATCAATGCCAATTTTCATAATCCGCTTGGCTATGTCATGGACAATGATGCCAAACGCAGGCTGGTAGAGCTCATGGCCGCAAAGCAGGTACCGATCATCGAAGACGATATCTACGGTGATCTCTTTTTTGGGGAAACCCGACCGCTGCCGTTGAAGGCCTTTGATCGAGAGGGCCTGGTGCTCTATTGTTCTTCGTTCACCAAGTGCCTGGTTCCGGATCTGCGGATAGGCTGGACAATGCCTGGTCGGTTCAGGGAAAAAGTAGAACGGCTAAGGTTCAACGTGTCGATCGCCAATCCTCAGCTGGGGCAATTAGCAATCGCCAGTTTTCTAGCCAGCGGTGGGTATGAGCGGCATCTGCGCAGATTGCGCAACGCCCTGAAAAAACAGACTTCGGATTATGCCCTGTCGGTAGCCAGATATTTCCCTGCCGGCACCAGGATCTCAGCGCCCCGGGGTGGGCTGTGCCTCTGGGTTGAGCTGGACCGGTCGGTGGATGTTCTGCAGCTTTTCCACAGGGCGCTGCAACGGGAGATCGCTATCCTGCCAGGAACGCTCTGCTCGGGGACAGACCGCTACAGGCACTGCCTCCGGTTGAACTGCGGCTATCCTCTTGATGAGCGCAGCGAGAAGGGGGTTGAAACCCTGGGACAGCTCATCGGCGAATTGATCCAAGGGCATTGATGACGCGATTAGCGGTCAGGCTTGTTTTTTCATCGACAGGGCTATGCGTTTTCTTTCACGGTCGATTTCGAGGACACGCACCTCGACCTGTTGACGCACCTTGACAACTTCGGAGGGATCCTTGACAAAGCGGTCGGCCAGCTGGCTGATGTGGATCAGTCCGTCCTGGTGCACACCGATATCGGCAAACGCCCCGAATTTTGTCACATTAGTAATGATCGCTGGCAGCAGCATACCCGGTTGCAGGTCGGCAATCGTATGAATTCCTTCGGCAAACTGAAACTGGATAAAGGACAGTCGGGGATCTCGACCGGGTTTCGCCAGTTCGCTGACGATATCCAGCAGAGTAGGCAGGCCGACTGAATCTGTCAGATATTTTTCGAGCACCAGAGATTTTCTGGCGGTTTCGGACTGTATCAGTTCGGGCACACTGACCCCGGCATCGACTGCCATACGCGCAACGATGTCGTATCTCTCCGGGTGCACGGCACTGTTGTCGAGGGCATTTGCGGCCCCGCGAATCCTTAGAAAACCGGCACATTGTTCAAAGGCCTTGGGACCGAGTCGGGGAACCTGCAGCAGTTGCTGCCTGCTGGCAAAAGGTCCGACCCGGTCGCGGTAGCTGATAATGTTACCGGCCAGCACCGGTCCAAGCCCTGATACCGAGGTGAGGAGTTCGAGGCTTGCGGTATTGAGTTCCACCCCGACCTTGTTGACGCAGTGGGCGACCATCTCGTCGAGTGCCTTTTTCAGCTCCGCCTGATTGACATCGTACTGGTACTGACCGACGCCGATCGATTTAGGGTCGATTTTCACCAGTTCCGCCAAAGGATCCTGCAGCCTTCTGCCGATGGAAACAGCTCCGCGTACTGTTATGTCGTGGTTGGGGAATTCGCGCCTGGCTACCTCCGAGGCGGAGTAGATGGACGCACCGTCCTCATTGACCAGAGTGATGATCAGCTCCGTAGGAAGATCAAGAGACCGGACAAACTCCTCGGTTTCCCGACCGGCTGTGCCATTGCCGATGGCTATGGCCTCAATGCGATAGTGTTTGACCAGATCGGTGAGGGTACTGGCAGCTTCTGCCAGTTTTCTCTCACTCTGGGTCGGGAAGATCGTGGTGTTATGCAGGAGCACACCCTGGGCATCGAGGCAGACGAGCTTGGCGCCGGTTCGATAACCGGGATCGAGGGCTAGTACCCGTTTGGCGCCGAGCGGCGGGGCGAGCAGAAGCTCTCTGAGGTTGGTGGTGAAGACGCCGATCGCTTCCTTGTCGGCCTTGTCTTTGAGCTCACTGCGCACCTCATTTTCCAGAGAGGGGGCGATGAGTCGCTTGTAACTGTCTTCGATAGCCTCTTCGACTAGCGCCTGGACTGGCGAGTTTTTCAGAAGGCGCTTCTTGATACACTGCAGGGCGGATTCCTCTGGCGGTCTGAACGAAAGGGTCAAAACTTTCTCGTTTTCACCGCGCAACATGGCCAGCAGGCGATGACCGGCGGCTTTGCCGGCAGGTTCCTGCCAGTCAAAATAATCACGGAATTTTGCGCCCAGATCCTGATTTTTTTTCACGACTTTCGAGCTGAGGATTGCCTGGTGTTTGAAGATCTGGCGCAAGCCCGCCCTGATCCCGGCATCTTCGCTGAGTTGTTCGGCAATAATGTCCCGAGCGCCGGCTAGAGCTTCCTCCGGGGTGTGCACCCCTTTTGAAGGATCGATAAAACCCGAGGCATCGACCGGGGAGGATGCCTGGCGGAAAATGGCGGCAGCAAGAGGTTCAAGACCCTTTTCCCGGGCAATCATACCCCGGGTCCGCCGCTTTGGTCGGAAAGGTAGATAGATATCCTCAAGTTCGGTGAGAGTCTCCGCGGCCTGCAGCTGCCTGTGCAGGTCCTCGGTCAGGGTCTGTTGTTTTTCGAGGGATTCGATGATGGCCTGGCGCCTTTTATCTCTTTCGGCAAGGCGCTGCAGGGTATCCCTTATGGCGGTGATGACTACTTCGTCTAGAGAGCCGGTGACTTCCTTACGATAACGGGCGATGAAGGGGACTGTCGCGCCGCTTTCAAGAAGGGTGGCAGTCTCCTGAACCTGATTTCTGTTGATCTGCAGGGCCTTGGCCACTGCCTCGATATTTCTGGTCTGTTCGGTCATAACTGATATCACTGATTCTTACACGATGTTCCCGGAGGGTAAATTGAGTTCTTGCCTCTTTGCGGGATTTTCCTGCTTGCTCATTTGTCAACTGTCACATATTTTAGTGAAGCTGAAGCAAAGCAGAACAATATAATCAAGAGTATGGCGTAAAGTTGCAATCCCAGCAAACACACCTTCCAATCTCAAACGGTAGAGCACAATGGATGCAAAAGATCTCCTGCTGACCCAACTCCTCCCCAAAGCTGCACTCAAAGCCCTTACTCCCGAAGCAATGGAGGCAGTGCCTCATTCGCTGCTCATTGGAGACATGTTGGTCATCCGGGAATTTCCGTTCAGGGTCGGCCGGGAGTCAAGGGTACGCAAGGTAAATGGTGGCGTCGAACGAATCGAGAGGTCTAAGAGGGATGAAGGCAATCCGACAAATGATCTCTATCTCATTGACCGCGGTCATCTCCTGAATATTTCCCGGGAGCATTTCCAGATCGAGGAGAGCGATGATGGATTTGTTCTGGTGGACAGAGGAAGCGCCTGCGGCACGAAAGTTGGTGCGAATCGGATTGCAGGCGGCGGGCAGCAAGGCCGACAGGTGCTGCATGACGGTGATATTATCGCTGTCGGTGCCAAAGGGACGCTGTATCGCTTTCAGTTTGTCTCGTTTGCCGGGTACGAGATCCGCAGGAAGGATCAGGCCGCCTGAGCAATTGCCTCGGCGACGCGGATCGCCAAACGGCTAGCTGCTACATCATGCACCCTGACCATAGCAATGCCCTTGGACACACTGAGCGCTGAAACTACGGCGGTCAAATTATCCCGGTCCTGTACTGCCAGTCCGCTCAGTTCACCAAGGAAGCGTTTGCGCGAGTGACCGAGCAGCACGGGTATCTTCAGTGCGGTGAGTTCGCCGAGCCGTTTCAGAATTGACACACCGTTCGCTTCCAGCCAGTTGAGTCTTTCCTGAAAAAAATCGATTATTTCTGTGACAACATCAGTATATTCAGGCTGAACCTGCATATCCGCCGGTGTCCCCTTCATGTGCATGATGATCAGTTGTGCGTTGCAACTCAGCACCACCTTCAGCATTTGCGGGTCCTTGCGCAGCGCGGAGACGTCGTTGATGATATCCGCTCCGGCGGCCAGCGCCGCCCGAGCCACTGCCGCCTTGCTGGTGTCAATGGAGATCGGGGTGCGCCAGCGTCTGCGAATGGCCTCTATGACAGGGATGACCCGTCGCAATTCTTCATCTTCTGTAACTGGCTCTGCATAAGGACGGGTCGATTCTCCGCCGATATCGAGGACGTCGGCACCCTCCTCAATCATCCTGCCTGCCTGCTCAACTGCAGATTCGAAGGAATAGTGCATGCCTCCGTCGGAAAACGAGTCGGGTGTCACATTGAGAATACCCATGACCCTGACGGAGGTGGAGGAAGTCATTACAGGCCGGCTTCCTTTTCAACCGTCTGGCCCGCAGCGGGGGGCTCTGTTGCAGATTCATCAGTCGTCGGGAGGTCTTTCTCTGGCTCTGACGGCGTTACGGCACGTGGATGACGCTTGACAGAAGTCTTAGCCGGCATGGGTTTTTTTGGATATTTGCCCGGTCTGAGTTCTTCGATCATTTCGACGATATCTTCAAGAACGATGGTTTCCTTTTCGAGGAGGTCTTCTGCCATTCTGGAAAGGATATCCTTGTTCTCATCGAGCAAAATGGTCACTTTTTCCGTCGCCTCAAGGATGATCTTTTTCACTGCAAGATCAATCTGACGTGCAGTTTCCTCACTGAAATCTCGGTGTTGGGCTATCTCCCGGCCAAGGAAAATCTGTTCTTCCTTCTTGCCGTAAGTCAGCGGGCCGAGTTCATCGCTCATTCCCCACTCGCAGACCATTTTCCTGGCCAGGACTGTGGCTCGTTCCAGGTCGTTGCCGGCCCCGGTGGTGATCTCATTGAAGATGATTTTCTCGGCTATGCGTCCGCCAAAGAGAATACAAATGGTATTTTCGAGGAAACTTTTTGAGTGGGTATATTTTTCATCGACCGGTAGCTGCATGGTCAATCCGAGGGCCCGGCCGCGGGGGATAATGGTGACCTTGTGAATCGGATCGGTGCCGGGCAACAGCCAGGCCACGAGGGCATGCCCTGCCTCGTGGTAGGCGGTGATTTCCTTTTCCTTGTCGGTGATGATCATCGAACGCCTTTCAGCGCCCATCATGATTTTATCTTTGGCTTTTTCGAGAATATCAAGAGAAATAGACTTTGCACCGGTGCGTGCGGCCATCAACGCTGCCTCGTTGACCAGATTTTCCAGATCGGCACCGGAGAAACCCGGGGTGCCGCGTGCCAGAATTTCCATATCGACACTGGGGTCCATTTTGGTTTTCTTGGCATAAATTTCCAGGATCTGCTGGCGACCACCGACATCCGGGATGGGAACCACGACCTGCCGGTCAAAACGTCCAGGACGCAGGAGGGCTGGATCGAGGACATCAGGTCGGTTGGTGGCGGCGACGATGATGACGCCCTCGTTTGATTCAAATCCGTCCATTTCAACGAGCAACTGGTTAAGAGTTTGCTCGCGCTCATCATGGCCGCCGCCGAGACCTGCGCCGCGATGCCGGCCTACGGCGTCAATTTCATCAATGAAGATGATGCAAGGCGCGTTTTTCTTACCTTGGGTGAAGAGGTCACGCACTCGAGAAGCGCCGACGCCAACAAACATTTCGACGAAATCAGAGCCGGAGATCGAAAAGAATGGCACATCCGCCTCGCCGGCGATGGCCTTGGCGAGAAGAGTCTTGCCAGTTCCCGGTGAGCCGGCGAGCAGCACGCCCTTGGGGATTCGTCCACCAAGAACCGTGAATTTCTGGGGATCGCGAAGGAAATCGATGATCTCTTCAAGTTCTTCCTTTGCCTCATCGATACCGGCCACGTCTTTGAAGGTCACCTTGTTCTTGCCATGCTCCATCAGCCGAGCCCGGTTTTTACCGAAGGACAGTGCCCCGCCTTTGCCGCCGCCCTGCATCTGCCGCATGAAGAAGATCCAGACGCCGATCAACAGCAGCATCGGGAACCAGGAGATGAAGGCTGTCATGAACCAGGAGTCCTTCTGCACCTCTTTGACGGCTATATCCACCCCGGCCTTTCGCATAAGGGGAAGGAGTTCAGGGTCGTTGATAGGATAGACGGTCTGGAAGGGTTTGCCATCCTGCAGGGTGCCGGAGATAGTATCTCCGCTGATTCTGACCCGGGTGATGGCTTTGCTGTTGATACTGGCCAGGAACTCACTGTAGGTGAGTGAGGTAAGGCTTTCCTGGGGCTTATTGAAGAGATTGAAGAGCAGGATCATGGTCAAGCCAATCACCAGCCACATACTTAGATTTTTATAAAAAGTGTTCAAAGAGACCTCCGGTGGCTCCTGTTTTTATCTTGCAGTGATCTCAGCTGACCATTTTGTTAAGAAAAAGGAGATGGATCAATACGGAAAATCATACCAGTACCGAGAAAGTAAAACATCATAGGCATATGTCGAGGGCATCTTGTGTCTTTTTCTATTTAAGAGATCGAGTGAAGTATTGCACAGGTTTAACCCCGATCGTATTTTTTTTCATTTCCTGCATCGCCTTGACCACAGCTGCCGCACCAGTTGCCGTGGTGGTATAGGAGATGTGAAAATCAAGAGCGGCTCTCCGGATACTGTACGAGTCGTCCGTCGTCCGTTTGCCGAGAGAGGTGTTGACTATCCAGGAGATCTGCCGGTCCTGGATCTTGTCGAGGATGTGCGGTCGTCCCTGAGAAATCTTGTTGACGTATTCGCACTGGATGCCATTTTCCCTGAAGAAGGCCGCGGTGCCGGTGGTGGCGAAAATCGTATACTCCATTTCAGCCAGCGATCTGGCCACAGGCAGCATGCTCGTTTTGTCGCTGTCGCGTACGCTGATGAAGACGTTGCCCGAGCGCGGCAGTTCTCCGCCTGCCGCCAGATGGGATTTAGCGATGGCCAGGCCGAGATTGTCGTCGATACCCATGACCTCGCCGGTCGACTTCATCTCAGGACCGAGCAGGGTGTCGACATTGGCGAAACGGTCGAAGGGGAAAACGGCTTCTTTGACGGCCCAGTGGCTGATTTCCACTTCTTTAGTCAGGCCGAGATCATCAAGACTCATGCCCATCATAACTTTTGTTGCCAGTTTGGCGAGCGGCACGCCTGTAGCCTTACTGACGAAGGGTACGGTCCGCGAGGCCCGCGGGTTGACCTCAAGGATATAGAGAACGTTGTTCTGCACAGCGTACTGGACGTTCATCAGGCCGATGACACCGAGTTCCTCGGCCATGGCCCGGCTCGCCGCCTTGATTTCTTCAATCAGGGTCGGAGAGAGGGTGTGGGGCGGCAGGACGCAGGCCGAATCGCCGGAATGGATGCCCGCCTCTTCGACATGTTCCATGATACCGCCGATAATGGTGCGCTTACCGTCGCAGATGGCGTCGACATCGACTTCGATGGCATCTTTGAGAAATTTGTCGATGAGAATAGGATGTTCGAGAGTAGTACCGCCGATGGCAGTCATGAAATCCTTGATTCCCTGATCGTTATAGACGATGCGCATGTCACGCCCGCCAAGGACATAGGAGGGCCGTACCACTACCGGGTAGCCGATGCGATTGGCGGAGACCAGCGCCTCGTCGAGGGTCTTGACCGTGTCGTTGTCGGGTTGGCGCAGATTGAGCTTCTGCAGGAACTTCTGAAAACGCTTGCGGTCTTCGGCCCGGTCGATGGCGTCCGGTTGGGTGCCGATGATCTTGACCCCGGCCTTTTCTAGAGGTACCGCCAGATTGAGCGGTGTCTGGCCGCCGAACTGGACGATTACCCCGTCGGGTTTCTCAAAATCTATGATATTGAGGACATCCTCCCGGGTCAGCGGTTCGAAATAGAGTTTGTCGGAGGTGTCGTAGTCGGTGGAGACAGTCTCGGGGTTGGAGTTGATCATAATCGACTCAACGCCGATCTCTCTGAGGGCAAAGGCTGCGTGCACGCAGCAATAGTCAAATTCGATGCCTTGGCCGATCCGGTTCGGGCCGCCGCCGAGGATGATGATCTTCTTACGCTCGCTGCGGACGGCCTCGTTTTCCTGTTCGTAGGTCGAATAGCAGTAGGGGGTGTAGGATTCGAATTCGGCGGCGCAGGTGTCGACCAGCTTATAGACCGGCAGGATGCCGAGTTTTTTCCGCAGTCCCCGGACATCGTTGGAAGATGTACCTGTCAGCCAGGCCAGTTGTCGGTCTGAAAAACCCTGCTGCTTGCAGATCCGCAGAAATTCCCCGTCCAGGCCTTGAAAACCGCGAGTACTGATTTGTTCTTCGGTCTCGACGATCTGTTTGAGATTGTTGAGGAACCAGGGGTCAATGCTGGTCAGCTCATAGATCCTGGCGATTGCCATACCTCGCTTGAGGGCCTCGTAGATATGGGCAACACGTTTGGAATTGGGCACCCGTAGACCATGTTCGAGGTCTTCAGCGTCGAGATGATCCATGCGATCCTTACCGTCGCCGCCAAAACCGTATCGTCCTGTCTCAAGCGAGCGCATGCCTTTTTGGAAGGCTTCTTTGAAGGTCCGGCCGATGGCCATGGTCTCGCCGACCGATTTCATGGCCGTGGTCAGGACATCATCGGCTTCTGGGAATTTTTCGAACGTCCAGCGAGGAATCTTGACAACGCAGTAATCTATGGTCGGCTCAAACGAAGCGTAGGTTTCACGGGTGATGTCGTTTCTGATTTCGTCGAGGGTATAGCCGACCGCCAGTTTAGCGGCAATTTTGGCAATCGGAAAGCCGGTGGCTTTCGATGCCAGAGCCGAACTGCGAGAGACTCGCGGGTTCATCTCGATGACCATCAGTTCCCCGTCTTCAGGATTGACGGCGAATTGGACATTGGAGCCGCCGGTCTCAACACCGATCTCGCGGATGATGGCGATGGCGGCATCGCGCATCTCCTGGTATTCGCGATCGGTCAGGGTCTGGGCCGGTGCGACGGTGATCGAATCGCCGGTGTGGACGCCCATGGCATCCATATTTTCAATGGAACAGATAATGACGACGTTGTCCTTGCGGTCGCGCATCACCTCGAGCTCATATTCCTTCCAGCCGAGGAGGCTGCGCTCGAGCATGATTTCAGTGGTCATCGACAGATCGAGGCCGGAAATACAGAACTCCTCAAGTTCCTGGCGGTTGTAGGCAACGCCGCCGCCGGTGCCGCCGAGGGTGAAGCTGGGGCGGATGATGATCGGAAAACCGATGACATCGGCGGCTGCCATGGCCTCATCAAGGGTATGGACGATGGCTGATTCCGGTACGTTGAGGCCGATGCTCTTCATCGCCGACCGGAATTCCTCGCGGCCTTCCGCTTTCTTGATCACCGCGATATTTGCCGCCAGCAGTTCGACGCCATATTTCTCAAGGGCGCCGGTCTCGGCCACCTTGATGGCGGTGTTGAGAGCGGTCTGGCCCCCGAGGGTAGGCAGGATGGCGTCCGGGCGTTCCTTCTCGATGACTTTGATGACCATCTCGGGGGTGATCGGTTCGATATAGGTGGCGTCCGCCAATTCCGGATCGGTCATGATGGTGGCCGGATTGGAGTTGATCAGAACAACCTCATAGCCTTCTTCCTTCAAGGCCTTGACGGCCTGTGCACCGGAATAGTCAAACTCACAGGCCTGGCTGATGATGATCGGTCCAGAGCCGATGATGAGGATCTTATGGATGTCTGTTCTTTTCGGCATGGTCTGTCTTCCGTGTATGTAGGATGGTTGCCTGTCTTGAAGGAGGAATTCTGTCTGGGCTCCGGTTCAGCCGCTCATCATGGCGATGAAACGGTCGAACAGGTAGAGAGCGTCATGTGGCCCGGGTGCGTGTTCGGGATGGTACTGTACCGAAAATGCAGGGTATTTTTTATGGCGCATGCCCTCGACGCTGTTGTCGTTGAGGTTGATATGAGTCAACTCTACTTCATCCTGGCTCAGGCTCTTCATATCAACGCAGAATCCATGATTCTGGGCAGTTATCTCGACATGGCCGGTGGTCAAGTCCTTGACCGGCTGATTGCCGCCGCGATGACCGAACTTGAGCTTGTAGGTCGAGCCGCCGTAGGCCAGCCCGAGCATCTGGTGACCAAGACATATGCCGAAGATCGGTTTTTTCCCGAGGAGCCCGCGGATGGTCTCGACAACCCCCTCAACCCCTTCCGGATCACCCGGGCCGTTGGAGAGGAATATGCCGTCGGGATTCATCGACAGAACGGTCGCGGCGTCGGTTGTGGCAGGCACCACCTGGACCTGGCAGCCCAACTCGGTGAGTATTCGCAGCTGATTGTATTTTATGCCGAAATCGAAGGCAACAACCTTCAGGGGGTTCTCTGCAGCGCTCCGGGCAGTGCTGAAGCTTGATCCGGGGACAGGGCGATTATTCGCCCAGCCGTAGGGCTCTTTGCAGGTGACGAGCTTGACCATGTCCTGGCCGACAAGCCCGGACCATTCTTTTGCCCTTCTGACAAGAGAAACCGGATCAAGATCCTCAGTCGAGACGATGCCCTTCATGGCGCCGACGGTGCGGATATGCCGGACCAGCGCCCGGGTGTCAAATCCTTCGACCCCGAGTGTCCCGAATTCGCGAAGAAAATCGGCAAGTGTTTGACGTGAGCGGAAGTTCGAGGGGATAGCGTTGTATTCTTTCACGAGAAAGGCCTTGGGATGCACTGACGCCGATTCCATATCTTCGGGATTGATACCGTAGTTGCCAATCAGCGGGTACGTCATGGTGACGATCTGGCCGGTATAGGATGGGTCGGTGAGAACCTCCTGGTAGCCGCTCATGGAAGTGTTGAAGACGATTTCGCCGGCGGCTTCTCCCGGGCCGGTAAACGACTGCCCCTCGAAGATTTTTCCATCTTCAAGAGCGATGAGTGCTTTCATGTGCATTCCTTTTTCTGTGCTCGCCGTGAGTGCATCATCGAAGCGAGCCTTGAAGAATGTTGCTGCGTTACTGCTGTCAGCTGGTGTTGTGCCGTCAAAAAGTTGATGGGATTGTTCAGGTGCACAGTACAGCTTTGTTTTCTCGACGGCCTTGGCAGGGTCTCTGTGTTGTCCAGACAAAACCGTAATACTTAACCCGGAAACTGTTGTTTCGTCAATATTAAAGCGTGTTGATGACTAAAACCATGTGTGTCTTCAATGGCTTAGATGATATGGATTTTTTCTTGCAAATTGATGCCGAGAGGTTTACTTCTATACAATTTCCAGGAAACAGGGAATGTTGTCAGACTGTTGCACATTATACTGGCGGGGAACAGGGACAGAACTGGATGCGTCCAAGTCCTTTTTCGATATCTTAACGGATGGGCGGATATGACGATGATTGCGCATTGTGGGCTGGACTGTTCGAAGTGTGATGGCTACATCGCCACACAGGTTGGAGATGTAGAGGGTCTGGCGAAGGTCGCCGCAAAATGGTCGGCCCAGTTTGATGCCGAGATTCAACCGGAAGACGTGATATGCGATGGCTGTCGGGTGGATGGGCGAAAATCGACCCACTGCGGCACCATGTGCGAGATCCGTAGATGCTGCCTGCTGAGAAAGTTCGAGACCTGTATCGAGTGTGGTGAATTTCCCTGCGAGGATGAGGAATTTGTTCTCAGGCATGCTCCCTGGGCCAGAGAAAATCTGGCAGGGGGCAAGAAATAGGGGGGCGGATTTAAAAAAACCGGCGAGGCCTTTTTCGGGATACGCCGGTTATGCAGTGTCTTGCTGAGGTCGGTACGCAGTTGTCGTCACGAACCGAAGGAGTCGATGAATAGCTGTTCGATGGCATTGCGGCCGGCATCGCTTAAGTAGCGGGTGCCGGAGCCGACGAAGGTGTCGTATTCAATCTTTGGTGAATCGGGATTCCAGCTGCCTTTCCAGGTATACCACTGCTTGGTTGGCTGATCGAAGACATGCAGCGGCCGGTTGAACATCTTGGCCAGCTCGACTGCCCAGCCCGTGCCGCCTTTTACCGAACCGTCTTCCTGGATGGCCCCGATGACAAAGACCTGGTGGCCGCCATTGACCATATGAAAGATGGTCTGCAGGACCTTTCTGATCTTGTCGGTCTCGTAGTAGGTGCGATTGAGCATTCGGGAGGCCAGTTCCATGCTGATATCACCACGCTCGAGTTCCTCCTGGCTGAGGATGACGGTGTTTTTGTCACGGCTGAGTTTGTGACCTTCAAACGAATAGATAATTTCATTGATGTTGCGTTTTTCTGCCGCCTCGCCAAAGGTTTCTTCGGCGCCTTTCAGGCCGCTGCTGTATAGCGTACATTTTGTATTGTCCATAAGGTGCACTCCTTGTGTCACATGAAATTGATGAGAGCCGATGCATCGAAATTGTATACCACAGTTCTTTTGAAAGGCAAATATTCCTCGTGATTTATCATCTGCCCTCTACTTTTTTTTGGCACCGCGCAGGAAAACCCGATGGGGGGCGGGATAACCCTCGGCTGTAAGCAGAGGATTGCCGTCTTTGAGAAAATCAGTGTAGGACTCAAAGGTCATCCATTCGGTCCTGCGCTGCTCCTCATTCGACATCGGGTGACTGCAGAAGAGATCGACCTGTTCAAAACCGGCCTTCTTCATCCAGTTGGCAAGACATCTGCCGGTGGGAATAAAATATACGCCCGGGGCCTTGGCGTAGGTTGTCTGCGGGAACAGCGCGAGGGAATCGTCGCCGGGAATGGCCTGCGATTCGAGGATCAGGGTCCCCCCTGGGGAGAGAGCCTCGTAGACGTCGCGCAGGGTATCGATCGGTGATGGGCGGTGGTAGATAATGCCCATCAGGAAGATCACGTCAAAGCACGAGGAGAAGAGCGGCAGATGCTCGACCCCGAGCAGGTCAATATTGAGTTGGCCGATGCCGGCGATACTGTTGAGGGCCTTGAAGCTGTAATAGTGCTGAACCGAGGGTTCGAAGCCAAGGACAAACCGGGGGCGGTGCTCGGACATGCGGAACATGTAGTAACCGTTGTTGCAGCCGATATCGGCGACATTCTTTTCCCGCAGGTCTGGCAGGACCGGCAGCAGTCGCTGCCACTTTCGGCAGCTGCGCCACTCCGCGTCGATATCGACGCCGAAGACCGAATATGGACCCTTTCGCCAGGGCATAAAGGCCTGCAGGCTCGTGCGTATCGCTGTACGATCCTGCTCGGAAACCTCATCGGCACCGCCGAGAATGACAGTGTCTCCGGTACAGTCGACATGCTCGGCCTGAAAGGCTGCAAGATGCTCGAAGGGTTTCCGGTAGCGCAGAAAGCCCTTCTTGTCCTGCTTCACCCAGCGCTGACGCTCCTCGTGAAGCGTGACGATCTCGTCGAGGTTGGCGGTCTCTGGTAAAAAGAGAAGATAATTCATGGCAGCGAGACGATCATGATGATTTGACGGCCACAAAAGAGGCGAAGTTGAACCACTGAAAAAAGGGTGACACCGAGGAAAATCCGGCATTTTTCAGCAGGGCGGTGTTTTCTTCTCTAGTAAAGGGGATGAGGACATTTTCCAGGGCCTCGCGTTTTTTGGCGATTTCCAACTCCGAATAGCCGCGACCCTTTTTGAACTGGTGATAGATATCGATGTAGTGCCGGTTCAATCCCCGGTCATGGAGGAGGATCTTTTCGCTGAGGATCAGCATGCCGCCTGGACGCAGGCTGGCATAGAGAGAACGGATGAACTCCTCTCGTTTGAGCGGCCGGATGAACTGCAGCGTATAGTTGAGGATAAAGGCACCGGCTTCGGTATATTCCATGGCAGTGATGTCTTCCTGTCGGAAGCTGATGACCGCCTGCTTTGAGAATAATTCAGTTTTCAAACGGGCTTTTTCAAGCATTGGCCTGGAGTTGTCAATGCCGATGAAATCTAATTTCTTGTCTGGTAAGAGGCGTGCGAGTTCGAGCAGGGTCGAGCCGGTGGCGCAGCCGAGATCGAAAACCGTGTCGCCGCTGCGGAGAAAGGCATCGAGCAGACGTGAAGTGGAGACGATGACTTCTTTGTAGAAGGGGATCGAGCGATCGAGCATATCATCGAAAACCTCGACGACACGATCGTTGAACTCAAAGTCTCCGGGACGCACATCCTGTTGGAAGAGGGTGTCTCTCAGTGGGGCGGGTTGCTTATTCGCCGGTGGTTGCATTGTTCAAGATTCGAGAATTGATATGTTGAGTTGAGAATCACGTGACTTGCTGACTGATGTCCTTCGCATTCGGTGCATCTCGGGTTGAGCCAGCGGCCAATATACTTCCCCGTCCCTGAAAATGCCAGAAGACAGTCGTGAGCGAGGGAAAGTTGAGATCGATGCTTGCTTGAAAAACAATCGGTAATTGGTTGTTGAAGGCAGGCCTATCAGGAGGCGGGTTATTTCAGCGCAGGGATAATGCCTGATAAAAGGCCGCCACCTTTTTCTTGAAAACAGGCAGGGAATATTCGCTTTTGACCCTCTCCCTGGCTCGTGCGCCTAGATTTTCACGGAGTTCTGCATTGTTGACCAGGGTGATGATGCCTGCGGCCATACTTGTCTTCTCGGGTGCAACCAGGCAGGCGATTGAATCGTCCAGCACCTGGGTATGGGTCGGCAGTTTCGTTGCCAGGACCGCTTTGCCTGAATCGAGGTATGAATAGATCTTCATCGGCGTATTGTTGCCTTGTATGCGGGGCGAGACGAGGATATCGGCCTGACTGAGATAGGAGCCGAGCATATCTACCGGGCGCTGGCCACAGAAAAACACCCTGCCTTCCATGCTGAGTTGTTCCACTCGCTGCTTGTAGAACAGAATATCATCCTGGCTGCCGCCGATGATGACCAGATAGGCGTCTGCTGTTGTATCGAGGGCCTCTCTGAAACTCTCTATAAGCAGATCTATCCCCTGATATTTCTCAAGGTTTCCGACATACATAAGCATTGTCCCGGTGATTCCCAGCCTTTGTCGCAGAGAATCCTGCTCTTCTGCTTCATCCGTCAGCAGGGTGATATCTTCCAGCCTGACAATGAGATTGCTCGGAGCGAATTTTCGGGCAGTGTCTTCAAGTGCCCGGCAGACGGCGATGGTGCCGCTGCTGTTTTGTACTGCCTTTTTTTCCAGCCATTCCATGCCGCGACGGAGCAGGTGCAGGGAGGGATACTTCTCGACGAGCTGCAGGGACATCAGCGAATCCATGTCGTAAACGTACGGTATCCTGAATATAAATTTCAGTGCAAGGGCCATGAAAACAGCCTCTTCCACGGCATGAACCAGGTCAAATCTGCCGCTCCTGAGAAGTCTGATGGCTTTGAAAAAGATAAAAAAATCGCAGATCAGTTTTTTCAGGGAAAGGCCTGGTTTAATATCGCGAATGCCGGGAAGGGAGGCGCTCCGGTGAATCGTTACATTCGGCAGGCTGATTTCTTCACCTTCATGGAAAACCAACAGATGGACGATGTGCCCCTGTTCGCCCAGGGTTTGGGCCAGGAGTTTGACGGCTATAGGAGTACCCCTGTTCTGGTAAAACGGCTGGGGGGCTATAAAGAGAATGTTCAAAATTTCTTATTTCACTTAATTCATTGATTAAAATGCAGTCTGCAGGGTGTCTGCAGGGTACGTTGGCTCGCGTCGTAGGAAGGGATTACTGTTTCCTGTCACTGCGCACGATGATGGGTGAA
>JAIFKM010000014.1 GCA_020049575.1 Desulfobulbaceae bacterium | reverse complement strand
CCGATCGCCTCGCCGGGGGACCGTCAGGTTTACGCTGCGGCCGCAGAGATCGCTGAAGCGTTCGCCGAGAAGCTGGTCATCTTCGGGAAGGAATGGCAGCAGCAGTTCGGACGGCGCGGCAGTTTCCTGGTCATAAAATTGATGCAGAACCTGGGCGAGAATGGCTTGGTCCTCACCATAGGGTTCCGTCAGAAAAAAGTTGCGGCTGCCGCTGATGAGGCCGCTACGGATAAAGAGAACGGTGACGGCAACGGCGACATCCTTGCTGAAAAAACCGAAGACGTCGAGATCCTTGCCGTGTTCAGCGGAGATAAGCTGTTTTTCCAAGGTCTTTGTCAGGGCCTGCATCTGGTCCCTCAGGGCGGCCGCCTTTTCAAATTCGAGGTTGGCCGAGGCGCTGTGCATTCTCGATGAGATGTCGCTCAGAAGATCCCGGTTGCGGCCCTCAAGGATCATGATGATTTTGCTCACATGTTCCTGGTAAATCTGTCGATCGGCAAGGCCCGCGCAGGGCGCGAGGCATCTGCCCATCTGTCGGTTCAGGCAGGGTCTTTTGCGTGACCGCAGCGAGTTGCCAGTACATCTGCGCAGCGGGAAGAGTTCGCTGATCAGCTTCAGCGTGGCCCACATCGCAGTTGGTGAAGAATACGGGCCGAAATAGCGCGCCCCGTCTTTCCTGCGGCGCCTGGTCATGAACACCCGGGGCCATTCTTCCTGCACTGTCACCTTGATCAGGGGATAGCTCTTGTCGTCTCGCAGGATGACATTGTAGCGCGGGCGGTGTTTTTTAATGAGAGATGATTCAAGAATCAGCGCCTCTTTTTCCGTACGGGTGATGATGGTATCCACCTTTTGAACTTTCGAGAGCATGACGGCGGTCTTGTTGTACTCTGCTCCGTTGAATCGGGCATAGGACGAGAGTCTCTTGAAGAGATCCTTTGCCTTGCCGACATAGAGCACCGCTGATTTGCCGTCGAGCATCATATATACCCCTGGCGAGTGAGGTACGGACTGAAGATAATCGTCGGCAAACATTAATAACGTTTGCGGTTGAGGTGCTGGGTATATACTTGATTCGTCAGACTGATTCTTGGCATGGCGTCATTGTAGAGGAATGCAGGGGGAGGGGTCAAGCGGAAATAGGGGGATGTCCCTCTTTTACATTTTTTTCCATTGTGTGTAGTCAGCCAGTGTGTCTATGTCGGAAAGTTTTTCCAATAGATGCAGCTTAAATCCGTGCAGGTGAATAATTTCAAGTGTTTCGTTCAGTAGTTCAGGCCTGCCCCAACTATTGGCCTGGAAGACAGCCAGAGCGTGGGGTCGGCAGCCGATCAGGGTGTATCCGCCGTCGAGTGCGGGCGCGATAACCACATCGGCATCGTGCTGCAGATGGTCGATGGCCTGTCTGAAATGTTTTTCGTTGAGAAATGGACAGTCGCAGCCTATGGCAATTGCGGCCTCGGCCTTGTTCGCGAATATTGACTCGAAGGCGCCTTGCAGTCTCTCGCCCAGCGTTCCCTGGATTTGCGCGATGAAAGAATGAGCCTTGGGGAACACATTCATGAGTTCACCTGCCGATTCGGCTCCGGTAAAGGCTACATGGTGGAGAAAACCGGTCACGGAGTGGGCTGTAGCCTCCAGGAGCTCATGGTAGATCCTGTCTGCCTTCTGGATACCGCATTCCTCGGCGATGCGGGTCTTGGCAAAACCGGGTATCGGGACTTTGGCGAATATTATCAGCGGAATCATCTCATGGACCCTGTCGGTAATAACGTTGATAAAACCATTCAGCCTTGTCGTGGACGAGGCCGAAGGCGCGCAGGAAAAGAAAAGCGCCGGTAAGCCAAATTACGGAAATAAAATTGGTAAAATAGCCGGTTGAGGTCCATCTGCGAGATGAACTCCGGACGCCGCCTGGGATAAAGAGCAGTGTGCCGTGCTCTTTGAGACGCATCGACAGCTCGATATCCTCCATCAGCCGATATTCAGGGAATCCCTGGGGCAGGGCGGCACGGCGGAAGAACTGGGCTTGGTCTCCAAAGGCAATGCCGGTAAAGCGTGCCCGGAAATTGTTGAGCAGGGAAATCAAGCGAAACCTGGGCAACGGTGAATCATAGATAGCGTCCATGGCCCCGCCTGCTGCATCGGGATGCCTTTGCAGTGCTGTCAGCATCCGCTTCAGTGCGCCATTGGTCAGGCGGGAATCGGCATGCAGGACAACTATGATATCACCTGACGCGTGCCTGATGCCATTGGCGATCTGTACCCCGCGGCCGGGTTCGCAGGAGCAGGTCTCGATGCCGTTGAATTCTGCGACTCTTTCGAGCGTGCGATCAGTAGATCGGCCGTCAGCCACAATGATTTGACAGGCCTGATTCTGGAGCTGCACTGACTCGATGCAACCGGCTATCCGGTCTTCTTCGTTGCGCACTGGTATCACCACGCTCACGGTTCCTGGAGGCGGATACGTTGCCGGCCAGTGCTTCCTGTTCCTGATCAACTCATAGGCGGCAAGACCGAGAAAAGGCAGGTATTCCCATGTCATCAGAAGAGGTTTGTGGTGAAATATTGTGTCAGGTATGGCCGGATTAAAATAAAAAATGAGGAATATCGATGTGAGATGCAGGCTCAGCCAGGATCTCTGACGAAAAAAAACAAGGAAGGGGGTGATAAGGAGGAAATACCAGGGATGCACGGTTGGCAGGCAGAGCAGCATCAGACCGATGGCGCTGCAGCTTGCCCTGAGCAGAGAGGATGTGAGAAAGAAAACGGCAGTCAGAGCCGATCCGAGTATGCCAGCGAGCAGCAGTAATGTTAGCCCATTTGTCAAGCTAAGGGCTGCTTTGAGTAGGGTCTGGAACAGGCCATTGTGCGAAAAGTGGCTGGCAAAGGTAGTTGGTGTGTGTAATAAAACCGCTATGTCCGTCGAGTAGGGAATGCAGAGGAAAAGAGGAAGAAAGAGAAAAATCAACGGGCGAAGGCCGAGCTTTCTGATGAAAAAAGGAAGCAGGATAATCGCATACACCTTTGTCAGGATGGCGCAGGAAAGTGCCGCATACGCCAGAGAGCGGTATCTGCTTTCGCTCAGCGCCAGACCGGCGAGAATCAGCGATGCGACAATTGTCTCAATGTGACCCTGGCCGCTCGTGAAAATGAGCACCAATGGATTGAGGGCATAGAGCAGGACGTAGCGCAGCGGGTGATTTCTTTTTCGGGTCATGTGGAGGAGAAGTCCGATAGTGAGAAGATCGAAAAAACTCACCATCAACTTCATGGCCAGAAAGCTGGGTCCATTGGCTGTCGCTGCCCGGAACAGTATCTGGGCAAAGGGCCAGTAGATAGTCGTCATTTCCTTGAAGATCACTCCCTGCCAGAGGTCGTTGCGGAGATGGACGGTCGCCTCGCTTGCCGGTGGAGTGACAAAGGGATTGAAGCCGTGGTGCTGGATCAGTCCTTCCCAAATATAGCGGGTGACATCGACGGCAGGCGGATAATACAGCACAAAAATCAACCGAACCAGGAGGGCGAGGAGCAGCGCGAGCAGCAGTGAGTTTCGATCCCGGCAGAGACTGGTAAGAAGCAGCATCGAGAGAAAGATTCCAGCGGCTCCAGTGATAAAAAGCCATGGGGCGAGCGGATTCTGCACCGAGGTCAGGACAATACCTGCCGAGATCGGAAAGAGCAGGAAGGCGACAGAGCGGAGCAGAGGATTCTGGTTCATTGCGGATGGTCGGAATCGGCGCAGGTAAGTGCTTAGAGTAAAAGTAAATGTCGAACAATGTTGATGATACTACTGGACAGACAGGCGGAGGGCAATAAAAAAACCGGCAGACCAACTCGGAGGCAGTTCCAGTCAATTCCGGGAGTCGAAATAAAAGCTTGTCCCCGCCAGGCAGAGGAATATCAGTCTTTCTGATCGAGGACCTCGCGCAATTTCCTCAACAGTTCGCTGGGGGTGGCAGGTTTGGGGAGAAAGTGCAGGTGTGCTTCGAGAATTCCATGCTTATGAATAATGTCAGCTGTATAGCCGCTGGTGAACAGGGTTTTAATACCGGGGTTGCTTTTCCGTATCTCATCATAGACTTCCTTGCCGCTCTTTCTCGGCATGATGACGTCAAGAAGGAGGCAGTCGATTGCTTCCTGATTTTCATAAAACTGCTCCAGGGCCTCCTCGCCATTTTCCGCCTCGATAATTGTGTAGCCGTATTGCTCGAGGATGCTTCTTTCGAGTTTTCGCAAGGAAGAATCGTCTTCGATCAGCAGGATTGTTTCGCTGCCACCCTGAGGTGGAAGATCCTTGTGCATCTCCAGATTCTCTATCCCTGACGATATTGTGGGAAGGTAAATCTTAAAGGTAGTTCCTTTACCCACCTCACTGTAGACGCTGATCTCGCCATTATGCTGCTTGACGATGCCGTAGAGAATTGACAGTCCCAAGCCAGTCCCTTTGCCTACCTCTTTGGTAGTGAAAAATGGTTCGAATATTCTCAGCCGTGTTGCTTCATCCATGCCGCAACCAGTGTCAGAAATGGCGATTTCCACGTGTCTTCCTGGTTTGAGTGATGAATGTGCGCGAATATCACGGGGGCTCAGTGTCGCAGGTCGCGTCGTGATGCTCAGCATGCCGCCGGTTTTCATTGCGTCTCTGGCATTTGTGGCAAGATTCATCAGCACTTGTTCGAGTTGGCTGCTGTCTGCCATGACGATCATCTCCTCAGGAGAAGGAGTGATCAGCAGATCGATATCTTCACCTATGATCCTGGCAATGAATTTTTCAAAGTTTTTAATGCAGTCATTGATATTGACCGGTTTTGTAGAGATTTCCTGCTTTCTGCTGAACGCCAGCAGACTTTTGGTGAGGGTTGCGGCCCTCTTGGAGGAAGTCAGAATCTCATTGGCATATGATTGGAGAACCGCGTCATTGCCGATTTTCATCTGCAGAAGATTTACATAGCCGATGATTGCTGTCAGGATATTGTTGAAATCATGAGCGATGCCTCCTGTCAGGGTGCCGAGGGCCTCCATTTTTTGCGACTGCTGGAGTTGTACCTCGACTTTCTTCTTTTCGGTGATGTCCTCGACGATTCCTTCAATCAGGTCAAGTTTTCCTTGAGAATCCAAGGACGGTCGTGCGTTGATATTCAGCCAGAGTATCTTTCCGCCGGCATCGACGGCCTGTATCTCAAAGTTTTCGACGTTTTTTCCGGCTGTCAAACGGCGAAAGAAGCTGTCCCTCTGGCTGATCTCGCTGAAATGCAATCGGATATCGGGAACCTCGCGCATCATGACAGCAGACGATGGGTAGCCCATTATGCTGGCCATTGCCGGGTTTGCCGCCAGGATCCGACCCTCGGCCGAGGCTTGGAATATGCCTTCCAAGGCATTATCAAAGATTGAGTGGTACTGCTGTTCCGTGGCCTTCAGCGTTTTTTCGACCTGGATACGGGCTTCAATCTCCTGTTCATTTTCCCGGATACGCTGCTCAAGTTCCTTGCCGTGGGTCGTTAACAATTGCTCACGTTCCCGATAAAAGTATATTTTTTCAGCAAGTTCCCTCGGGGAGAGGTTTAATCCGGAGAGGATTTCGGCGTAGGCCTTTGAAAGTCGGGTTTTTTCATTCTGCGTCAAGATGTGTACCCGGTTGAGGGCTCGATGGGCCATTGCCGCCCCTATTGAGCCAGCCAGGATGATTTCGATACTTCGCAGGAGTTCGGCGAAATCGAGGATTGGGATCCGCGTTCTTCCCAGCAAGGACATGTCGGCAAGCTTCTGGGCGACAATCTCTTCGCTTTTTTGGGGGGAGAAATAATCATTGAGGATGGAGTGGATGATTGTAATTTTTCTTTCTATATCAATCAAGTCATCTTCCTGACTTTCCGTTGAAAAAGCTGTTTTTTTCTGGGTGATATGTTTGAAGTCGAGAGCGATGGCATGTTCTTCTTCGCTTTGGCCGAAAACGTGTGACACTAGAATGAATGCACCGATATTAAAAAAAAGTGACCAGAAAACCGTATGCGGCAGAGGCGGCAGGGCATTAAGGCCGAAAAGATGTTCGGGCCGCAGGAAATGCAGGCCCCACGGACCGTTATCCAGCAGAGCGGTTGAAAACAGACCGCTTTTGATAAAGGCGGGTATCAAAAGGGTGTAGAGCCAGATAGAAAAACCGGCAGCAAGGCCGGAAATTGCTCCGAGTTTGCTGCCGTAAGACCAGAATAAGGCGCCGAGAGCCGCCGGTGCAAACTGAATGACCGCGGCAAAGGAAATAAGCCCCATATTGACCAGGGCGTAAGACTCCCCGAGCTTTGTCTGAAACCAGTAACCAATAGAAAGAATGCACAGGATACTGAGCCAGCGACAACCAAGGAGATTGCGGCGCATGGCGGCCAGCGGGCGGAAGACATTGAACAGCGGCAGGAGCAGATGGTTGACG
This sequence comes from Desulfobulbaceae bacterium, assembly GCA_020049575.1. Lineage (GTDB taxonomy): Bacteria > Desulfobacterota > Desulfobulbia > Desulfobulbales > Desulfocapsaceae > Desulfoprunum. Next base: position 5,363 of record JAIFKM010000014.1, on the reverse strand, counting down.
AGCATGGTTGACATGGTCATCGCGGCGATCATGATCATGCTCGTGGCTGCGGAAAAACCGCCGATAAAGACAAAAAGAGCGAGCCAGTGCCTGCCATGGGAGACAGGAATATTCAGCACATAGGTATCTGCAGAGCTGAGGGGAATGCCGGAGATAATGCCGTACAAGGCTATTGGGAGAACAAAGATGTTAATCAACAGCATATAGAGGGGAAATTGCCACATTGCCGAGAGAATATTCTTCGTTGAAGAATTTTCGACGACTGCCACATGAAACTGGCGAGGAAGAAACAGGATCGCTGACATCGACAGAAGCAGTATCGTGGTCCAGGTGGCATAACCGTTCTCCCCGTCACTGATTCGGAAAACGTTCGCTGTGTCAGGGTTGGTGAGCAGAGAGGAGAGAAATCCCTCGGGCCGACCGTGTATCAAAGAGTACGTGGCGAAAATACCGCAGGCCGAGAAAGCCAGAAGTTTGATGATCGATTCCAGAGAGATGGCTGTCATCATCCCGCGGTGACGTTCTGTCGGGTCAAGTTTTCTGGCACCGAACATCACCGTGAAGAAGGTCATGAGTACAACGCTGAGCGGACCGAAATGGCCGATAAGCCAGAATGATCCTGTTGTTTCCGGTGGGATGAGCAGGGTGAGTGTGCTCTTTATCGCGGCAAACTGCAGGGCGATATACGGCATATTGCCTATCAGTGCCATCAAGGTGACAAGTGCGGCCAAGGTCTGTGATTTGCTGTATCTGGCTGAAATAAAATCGGCGATGCTGGTGATTCGATAATTATCTTTGATAAGGACCATCCTGCGCAATACCACCCACCACAAAAAGATCATCATGGTCGGGCCCAGGTAGACACCGAGGAAACTCAGCCCTGAATTTGCGGCGCTGCCAACACTGCCGTAATAGGTCCACGACGTACAATAGACGGCAAGGGAAAGAGAGTATACCACAGGGGACCGCGATATCTTCAGGAAGAAGGGGGACTGTTTTTCAACGGCGTAGGCGACGGAGAATAGGAGCGCGGAATAGAAAAAAATTGCCAGGATGATGATGAGAGGACTCATAAAGATTCATCCTTTTCTTCCGTTGCTTCCAACTCCTTTATTTTGCTGCGGCAATAAAATCGGAGGAAGGCAATGGCAATTGCCCAAAGCAGGAAAAGGTGAAGCACTGCCCCGAACCGACCGTTGTCCTCGGGGATGGTGACAAAGGGCCAGTTGAGGAAGAACATGCAGGCGGCGAACACCAACAGAGCAATGTGTTTGTTGTTCCAGGCTGTGCGCATCTGCGGACTCACGATTTCGGGTTCTGGTTGCGATCTTCCCATCGAACCTGCCGCGAGGAGGGAAACAAAGCAGGCGGTTCTTCAGCGGGAAACCGAAACACTTCTGCACCAGATAATATATTCTCTCGTGTATGCTTGTAGTATAGCTGACCCACGGCCAATGTCAAATCAAGGAGGAGCAGTGCCGTGGCCCTTTTCCCGGAGATTAAAAAAGAGGTGAACCTGCTGATGAACACACGGGAAAATACAAAAAGACCAGGGAGATTGCCCCGATTACTGCAGCGCTGCCTTAAACAGAGTCTGGGTGTAGGGCTGGCCGGGAGAGGAAAAGATTTCATGTGCCGGCCCTGCCTCGATGATACGACCGTGCTGCATGACCGCCACGTAATCAGCAAGGGCGCGCACAACCCGAAGGTCGTGGGAGATAAAGAGGTAGGTCATCTTGTATTTTTCCTGCAGGCTGCGCAGAAGTTCGATGATCTGGGCCTGGATGGTCATGTCGAGGGCTGAGGTGGGCTCATCGAGGATCAGCAGCCGGGGCTTGAGGACAATGGCCCGGGCGATGGCGATACGCTGGCGCTGCCCGCCTGAGAATTCATGGGGGTAACGGTATGCCATTTCCGGCTCGAGATCGACCTCCCCGAGGGTCTGGGCAACCAAGTCGAAACGTTCTTGGCGGCTGCCGCCGAGATTGTGGACCTTGAGGCCCTCCTCGATGATCTCCTGTACCGTCAGGCGGGGTGAGAGAGATGAGAAGGGATCCTGGAAAACAATCTGGATGGCGCAGCGCAACGGCCGCATCTGTCGATTGCTGAGGGGCTGCAGGTCCTGGTTGTTGAAGAGGATTGCCCCTCTGCTGCGTACCAGTTTGAGAATCGCAAGGCCAAGAGTCGTCTTGCCGGAGCCTGATTCACCCACCACTCCGCAGGTTGTTCCCTCCCGCAGCTGCAGACTTACATGATCAACGGCCTTGATCGTCTTGATCCGACGTTTGAAAAAGCTCTCCCAGCCAGCGGGCAGCTGAAAGTGGCAGTTCAGGTCCCTGGTCTCGAGTATTACCGGCCCGGCAACTTTTCCGGCAGGGGCGTATTCAGGGACTGAGGCCATCAAGTGACGGGTGTAGGAATCCGCCGGCCGGTTGAAGATCTGCTCGGTCGGACCGTGTTCGACGATCCTTCCTTCCTTCATGATGTAGATCTGTTCGGCCACTTTGCGGACCATGGCCAGATCGTGGGTGATCAGCAGCAGGCCCATGCCGAACTCCTGCTGGAGGTCCTGGATCAGCTCGATAATCTGGGCCTGAATCGTGACATCGAGGGCGGTGGTCGGTTCGTCGGCGATGAGCAGTGATGGACGGCAGGCCAGGGCCATGGCGATCATCACGCGCTGCCGCTGGCCGCCTGAGAGCTGGTGCGGATACACCCGCATCCGGTCTTCGGGTTCTTCGATGCCGGTACGGTCGAGTAGGCGGACTGCCTCCTGTTCGGCCTCCCTTCTGGTCATTTTCTGGTGCAGCATCAGGGGTTCGAGCATCTGATTACCGACCGGATACACCGGATTCAGCGAGGTCATCGGTTCCTGGAAGATCATGGCGATGCGGTTGCCGCGGATGCTCCTGATCTGCTCCCGGTCGAGCTTGAGCATCTCCTGGCCGTCGAAGATGATGGAGCCGCTGTTGGCCACCGTACTGCTCTCTTCGAGAAGACGCAGGATGGAGAGGGCGGTGACCGATTTGCCGGATCCTGATTCGCCGACCAGGGCTGTGGTCATGCCCTTATCCGAAGAGAGGCTGATATCGTGCAGGATTTGTCGGCGGTTCAGGCCAGTCTCCGACTCGACGGTGATCCAGGTACTGAAATTATCGATGTGCAGCAGCATGATCAATCATACCTGATCTGGAAAGTGGAGAACTCCCGGGGCGGAGTCAGTTCCTGGAACTTCACGGCCGAAACCTGGGCCCGCGGTGGCCCCTGCTGAAACCAGGAGAGCATCGCCTCAACGGCTGATTCCGGGCCGCTGATATGGGCCTCGACGCTGCCGTCGGCGCAGTTGCGGACCCAACCTGTCACACCTTCCATCCTGGCCTGCCGTGCGGTATAGTCACGATAGCAGACACCTTGCACCTTGCCTTCTATGCGCACCTGGCATGATTTCATGATTTCTTTACCCTGATGATTTTTGCGACCCTGGACAACACGAAGAATAGCGACAGGATACCATCTGAAAAAGAGAAGGCCAGTCCAAAAAGGACCGGCCTTCATTTTTCGGGAGGATATGAATCCTTTTCAGCTCCTGAAAGGAGACGGGTTATTTCGTCTTATCGTTATTCTTGTATTTGAAAGATACCATGACCCTTGCCCGGTAGGTGCAGACCTTGCCCTTATCTATCTGCAGATCGAGTTTGCTGACTTCGGCGATGCGCAGGTCTTTCAAGGATTTGCTCGCCGTCTCAACGGCATTGCGGGCTGCATCCTCCCAGGATTTTTCACTTGTTCCGACGAGTTCGATGATCTTGTAAACACTTGTTGCCATAGTTATTCCTCCTTGTAAAGTTGATGGAAAAACGATGAGGTGTGCCAAGGACCATACTGCAGTTGTATCCTATCAGCTGCAGGCAGGAAAAAACAGGATAAATCGACCGGCAACGACCTTTTTCGATACGGTCAGATTCCGGTGGAAACACGATTTTACAAACCTTCTCTGAGGAAATGAGCGATCTCGGTATTGGCGATTTTTTCCATCTCTTTGAATGAGATGGTCATGCCGATTTCATAACTCTTCTCACCGAAGGCCTCTACCCTGACGATGGTGCCGATAAGCAGCAGCGGGCTTTCGGCGTTGACTGGCACGCTGACCTGGATATGGGCGCCGATCGGCAGCGGTTCGTCGTTTTCAAAAAGGATGCCGCCGATGCAGATATCCTTGCTGGTGCCGGAGTAGGTGCGGGAATCGGCGAATCCCAGCTCTTTGATCAGAACGGGTTGGCTGAGCTTGACCCGGAGGTATCGACGTTTGTCTTTTTTATACAGGGAGATGGTATTCTTGCCGGCGCCTTTGGCTAGATAGGTGGCGCTGTCGGCAAGATGCAGCAAGGTTTTCGGGTCGGTAGCGTTGAGCGGATAGGATGCGAGACCACCGCTGATGGTGAGGCGGTAGGTTTGGCCATGGGCGGAAAACACTTCCTGCTCAACCTCTTTGCGGATGCGCTCTGCCAGGATAAAGGCGTTGACGCTTTCGGTATGCGGCATCAGGAGGATAAATTCCTCACCGCCGAAACGGGCGGCGATGTCGCTGTCGCGTTTGGCTTTTCTGATAATGGCGCCGATTTTTTTCAGGGCCATGTCGCCGACTATATGACCAAGGGTATCGTTGATGTCCTTGAAGTTGTCGACATCAATAAAGAGTACGGAGAGATCGGTGTCGTAGCGTTTTGCCAGTGAAATCTGGTGTTCAAAGGCCTCGTCGAAATACGGCCGGTTGAAGAGGCCGGTCAGGCTGTCATACATGGTTTCGTGGATGACTCGTTCGAAGGTGCGGACGTCCACCAGTCGCGGATTAACCAGATACTGCGTTTCAGAGCGCAGGAAATCACACATCGCTGTCATCAGATCGATCTTCCTGGCCAGGAGCAGGCTCAAATCCTGTCGGTGTTGCAGGACTTTCTGCCAGTACTCCACTGCCGTATCACGCGGGATGTCGAGGCTGGTAAGGGTCTGGAAAATGACCTTGCAGACCATCGGGCCCTGCTCCTGCTTTAACTGGTTGAGCTCCTCAATGAAGATGTCATCATCTTCCGATGAACTCCGGCAGTCTATCACAGCCGCTCGCAGTGTATCCATACTTTCCCCTTGGTTGGTTGTGAATGCAACAAAACGAGAATGTTGAAAAACAGTAACAGAGGGAGGCAGAGGCGGGCAAGGAGAATCTGTCAGGGCGTGGGAGCGATGGGGATGCAATCATATTCGCTGTCAAGCAGATTGCAACTGAGCCAACTGCAGCTCAGGGCAGAGGGGAGGCCGAGGATGAGTTTACAGGTTTCTGCAGCCTGCAGACTGGCGATAGCCGAGAC
>JAIFKM010000060.1 GCA_020049575.1 Desulfobulbaceae bacterium | reverse complement strand
CTGCATGCGGGTGCGATTGTGCCTGGCCAAGGACGGAAGCTGCCAAATCTCCGTCACTCCATGTGCTCCACCTGAGAGTCTCAGTCTGCCGAAAGTGACAGCAGTTCTCCGGCAGGATTTGCCGATGGTTGATTTTTCAGGGAAGATCATGGAGAAGGAGTCTGCCTGGCTCCGTCACAAGACAACCCGGAGGCAGGTCTATGATGCCGAACTTGAGGCTGGCAAAAAGCGAGGGCTGTTTGATGTTCTTTTTGTCAACGAGGCAGGAGAGGTCACGGAGGGCAGTTATACGAATCTCATTGTCCTGCGCAATGGAGAATACCTCACCCCGGCCCTTGATTGCGGCGTGCTGCCCGGGGTGATGCGGGCTTATTTAATGGCTGATCAGCGCAGGGCTGTTCGCGAGGCTGTACTGCGGGTCGATGATGTCCGCAATGCCGAGGCGCTTTTTGCCTGTAACTCGGTCAGGGGTGTCGTGCAGGTTGTGCTGCAGAATAACAGCTGACCACGGCAGTGCACCTGCTTCGGGATGCAAAGTTCTGCGGCGAGAGCAGTCAGTGAACGATTTCCTGGTCCTGTTCCGGATTGATCTGCACGGGCGGGATGATCAGGTTATGTTCATGGCCGAGGGCGCGAACAAACCCCATGAACGATGAGGGCAAAGGGACATCCCGGTCCTTGATAAGAATCCCCAGGCTGTCGGCTCTGGTCAAGAGGTCTGCGGTGCCCTGATTGCCTTCCTGGCTGTCGCACAGGACGAGAATGCGCAGGGCGTCGGTGATCGGCGGGCACAGTCCCGGCATGTCCGCATGCAGACTGAGGAGTTCCTGCTCGATGATGCCCCAGTTTTTTTCCCGGAACTGCACAAATTTCTCTTCAGCGTTGGGGCTGCCGAACAGTTCGCTGACGATCGCTCCCGCCAGCATTGACAGTTCCGTTGAAGCGCGGTCGGGATATTTGTCCTGCAAGGCAGTGCGCATTTCCTTGAAGACGATCATCTGGACGACACTGAGTCCTTCTCTGAGCACCGGGATAAGCTGGGATTTTTTGCTTGAATTTTCCATGGCTTCTCAAAAGAGGATTTTTACGGCCGGATGGGTTTTCAGGCTATCAAAAATGGCCAGTCGGGTAGCCTCGTCCTGGACCACGAGTTTGCCTTCCATGCTATGGTACTTGCCGCCTGAGCTGGCACGTGAGTGCGTGATGTCAACAGGGTGAGGTGCACATGCGACGAGTAGGGCTTCTCGCAGGAAGTCCTGGTCCTCGCCGATGATTTTGTAACTCCAGAGACAGGGATAGGTGATTTCGGGTCGTTGTTGGGATGATGTGTGCTGCATGAGTGATGTTTCGTCGTCAGGGTGATTGAAAAGAGGCGAGTTGGCCTCGGGGTTGGAGCAATAAATAACGACTGCGACACCAAGAGTCAAGATGAAGAGATGTCCGGGGCACAGAGAAAAATAGCCTTTTTGCTCATTCTTCTTGTAATAAATGCGCTTGAGAACTAAATTTTTATCCACGTGAAGCGCCCCACCTGAGGAAAATTCCTGTAGAAAATATGCAGGTTGCTGCGGAGAGAGAACTGTATGACACGGCATGAAGGTCAAGATGATGAGGCCAAAGGCGGAGGACAGGGGAAAAACATGTATTCCGATATGCTCTTTGGCAGAATGCCCAAAGAGGCTTACACTCTTCTTGATACCGTGCCTATTGCCTGCTTCTGCAGTGATATTGACGGCAGGCTTGCCTATGGCAACAAGGCCTTTATGCAGTTCGTTGATGGAAATCAGGGGCTTTTGGGAAAAGAAATATACGGAATCCTCGCCCCCGAGGCGGCTGCGCACTACCATGATATTGATTGCACTCTTATGGCCAAGGGAGGGGAGATTGCCGTCGAAGGCGAGGCCGTTGCCGCCGACGGAAGCAGGCGTGCAGTAGTCTTTAAAAAATCGGTTATGCGTGACTCGACGGGGGAAGCATGCGGAGTTATGACGTCTCTCGTCGACCTCTCGGCCCTGCAGAAGGTAAAAAAGGCCCTCGATGAGAGCGAATCGGAGAAGCAGGCCATCCTCGACGGATTTCCCGGCATCCTGGCCCTGTTCGATCCACAGATGAACGCCATTTGGGCGAACGACACCGTTCACAGAGTTTGCGCTGAGCCTATCGGCAAGAGCTGTCATCAAATCTTCTGCCAGAAAAATACCGCCTGCGATACCGCCTGTGCCGTTTTTCGTTCGATCCAGACAGGGAAGGTCGAGGTGGCCGTCAAAAGCTCAAATATCTTCAGCGAAGACGGGGAAGAACAGATGTATGAGATGACCGGTGCGCCTGTGCGTAACAGCCAGGGCGAGGTCACCGGTGTCATTGTCATGGCTCGGGACGTCTCTGAAAGATACAGGCTTGAAAAACAGCTGCGGCATACCCAGAAAATGGAGGCGATAGGCACGCTCGCGGGCGGAATAGCCCATGACTTCAACAACGTCCTTACGCCGATCATGGGTTATTCCGAGATTATCCGGCTCAAGATGCGACAGGAGGGCAGTGAGGACCAGGCAACGCTTGATTATCTCGATGCCATCCTGCGGGCAGCCAAGAGAGCGAAAAGCCTGGTCGAGCAGATCCTCACCTTTTCGAGAAGCAACGAAAAGAAAGAACTCCTGCAGTATATCCATCCGATCATCAAAGAAGTGATGAAACTGATGCGGGTCACCCTGCCGACTACTATTCAGATCCGGCAGGAAATTGACGAGCATTGCGGTATGGTTTCCGTAGACCCGGTGCAGATCCACCAGATCCTCATCAATCTTTGCACCAACAGTGCTCATGCCATGGCCGGAAAGCGGGGGACTCTGACCGTGAAGCTGGCCAAGGCCGAACGGGACGAGAACGGCAAGGATTGGCTCGAGCTGAGCGTCGCCGATACAGGGTGCGGAATTGAGCCGAAGATGCTTGATCGCATATTTGAACCCTATTTCACCACCAAGGAAAAAAGCCGGGGTACGGGTATGGGGCTGGCCATGGTGCATGGCATCATCAGCCGTCAGGGTGGCAGGATCACAGTTGAAAGCCAGGTGGGGGTGGGTACGGTGTTCCGGGTCTTTCTGCCTCTGTCGTACGAAAAAACTCTGATGGAGCAGATCGTGTCCGTTAGGGAGATAGCCAGGGGAACCGGCCGCATTCTTTTGGTCGATGACGAGGAGCAGGTCGTGCAGGTTACCGGACAGATGCTCGGTAGTCTTGGTTATCAGGTGACCGGCAGGACTTCGGCCATCGAGGCGGTTGAGCTCTTCAGTAAATCGCCCCGGGATTATGATCTTCTTATAACCGACCTGACCATGCCCGAGTTGACCGGTGTCGAACTCAGCAACAGATGCAAGGCCATCAGGCCGGATTTGCCGGTTATCCTGTTCACCGGCTATTCTGAACAATTCTCCAAAGACACAGCCAAGCAGGCCGGAGTGAGCGAGTATTGCACCAAGCCGCTTTCCTTGCGCGAACTGGCCACTGTCGTCCGCCGCGTTCTCGACAGCGGCGGCGGCCTCCACTAAGCAGATAGAGGAACAGACGTTCCTCCTGGCGCTAAGCCGTTGTATGAAAATAACCGTAATAATGGATTGTCGTTACCGGCATAAAGGGCCGTAACGAAATGGATGATTATATAATGGTTATTTCGTAACGGCCCCTAATCTCTTTCGAAGCTTCTGGTTCCGTTGATCAGGCTGATCTGGTCGTTGAGCGTCCAGAGATCATAAATATACCCGACGCCGCACAAACCCAGGGTGCAGAGATACAGCAGTCCTGTCAGCCATTTTCCCATATACATCCTGTGGATGCCGAACACCCCGCCAAAGGCCAGGAGCAGCCAGGCGACATTGAAATCGATCTCTCCGTCGTTAAAGCGGATGTCCGCCTCGCGATTCATGGTAGGGATGAGGAAAAGGTCCACAATCCAGCCGATAAAGAGCAGGCCGAGGGTGAAGAAGTAGATCGTCCCCGAGATCTGTTTGCCGTAATAGAAACGATGCGCCCCAAGAAATCCCAGGAGCCAGAGGAGATAGCCTATGGCTACCGAGTGGGTTGGTGAGTTGTCCGTTTGCATGGTGTGCACCGATGTAAAATTCCTTTGAGTTCCTGGACGCGCTGCCAGGCTTCCAGTATCCGTTCTTCAGCCAGCTTACCATCTCTCACCGCTCTTGCTATATGGCGAACTACGTTGCGGACGATAAGAGGGTCGTAGTGCAGGTTGTTACCAATAATGATGATGTCAGCTCCGGCTGTCAAGGCCATGACTGTTGCTTCGGCCAAACCGTAGTGATCGGTTATGGCCCGCATCTGCATGTCATCTGTAATGACCAGTCCGGTAAATCCGAGATCCTGGCGGAGCAGGCCGTCAATTGTCGGCCGCGAGAGGGTTGCGGGCAGTTGATTGTCAAAATGGCTGTTGAAGAGGTGCCCCACCATGACGGTATCGGCCCTGCCGCTTGCGATCAACTCTCGATAGGGTTCAAGCTCGATGGGTTGCCAGGTTTCTGAAATATCGACAAAACCAAGATGTGAGTCGGCGGTTGCGCTGCCATGGCCGGGGAAATGCTTCAGGCAGCTGAGGATTCCGTGTTGCCGATGGGCATCAATCCAGGCCCCGGCGTGCCGGCTGACCTCGATCGGATCGCTCGAAAAACTGCGCTCATACCGGCTGATGATGGGGTTGTCGGCAAAGAGATTGAGATCAACGACAGGTGCAAGATTCAGATTGATGCCCATGTTGGCCAGCATGTTGGCGGTCTTCAAGGCGCTGTCATGGGTCGCGGCAGGATCTATTTCCTGACCCAGTTGGGCCGCCGATTCAGTTGTCGGGAAACCGCGTTCCGCCTTGAATCTGCTGACCATGCCGCCTTCCTGGTCGACGGCGATGAGCAGATTTCCACCAGCGCAATCCTGCAGGTCTTTACAGAGTTTTTTCGTCTGTTGAGCCGACAGAATGTTGTTGTCACGACTTTTTGTGGCGAGGAGCCGCTCGAAAAGTATCACCCCGCCCAGGGCCATCTCCCGCAGATCGAGGGCGATCTGGCTGTCCGGGGCAAGGCAGTTGCCGGCAAAACCGACGATAAGGAGCTGGGCTATCTGTTGTTCAAGATGCATGGGAGTTGTCTGGTTTCCTGCTGCGATTGCCGATGGCGGCACGTGGGGCATAAAGTGTTTTTTCATCTTTAACCTGCGTGGTAGTCGCACCATAGCTTACACTGATTGGAGGCAAAAGGCCAGTTGGGCATCGTGCCGGAAAATTCCATTCCTCGAACCCAATGGCTGTGTCTGTTATCTGACACTGTTGCTCGCCCGGCCTGTATGTCTTGTCAAAATATTGGCTCTTTGCGCTTCGGAGTGACAATCGGGAAGATTGCCTTGCTGCATTCGAATGTGTTTGCCCGATATTTTCTCTGAGTATATTTTTCTATATGTCCGATAGTAATATATAAAAAATAGATAAATGGCGTCGAATTGAGTGAATTCCTGACAGATTCAATTTCTGGCACCATTGTTGCTTTCATTTTTCTCGAGAAAAGAGGTAAAGAAATAGTTTTCTCGACCGATAAAAACACTGACAAGAAACATTTTTTGAAAATTGAAGTACATGAGGAATCAGCAGATGAATCTCTCGACAAAAGAACCGCGCACCATAGATCATCCACAGGTTGTGGAGATTGATAAGGTTTTGGTTGAGCTGGATTTACTCAAGAGGCAATCGGAACGTCTCGATCTTATGAATAAGCTCCACGGCCGTATGGCTGGGGTTTTGAGTTTGACCGGCATGATCGAGGCATATTCCGTCTGGCTGATGCCGTTAGTTCCCCATGAATTGATTGGTTACAGCAATGCCGCTCGCCAGAAAAAACATCTCTTCTGCTCCGGTCATGGACCAAATCGTAGAAGGGCAATGGCTTTTGCCGAGGAATTGATTGAAAACCCGGTTCCCTTTTCCGGTGGATGCAAGAATCAGGACGGGCATTATGCCCATAAGTGGGTTTTTGAATCGCCCGAGGATGCTGGAATTCTGTTAATTCTCAAAGATGGCCAGGAACTGTCGAATGCAGAAATAGGCCTCATCAATTCATCGCTGGTGATCCTCTCTGATTCTCTGCAGCGCGGTCTCGAGTACGAGGAACTGTTTGAGCGGGCCAGTAACGATCCGTTGACCGGGCTCTCAAATCGTCGGGTATTCGAGGAACGGATCAGGGGTATGATGGACAGCGCCAAGCGTTACAAACGGCCTATAACCATGATTTCCATGGATCTTGACCGTTTTAAGAATATCAACGACAACCTTGGGCACCAAGCTGGTGACGAGGTGCTTAAATCCGTGGCCAAAGTGCTGAAAGACGCAGTGCGATCCACTGACCTGCTGGTGCGGATGGGTGGAGACGAGTTCTTGCTGGTACTCGATGATACCGATCAGAAAAACGCCAGGATTTTGGCCGAAAGATTATGTGTCGCCGTTGACGATCTCGATGTCTGGGCGGATGCGGCGACCAAGTTGGGAATCAGCATCGGTTTGTCCCAATTACAGGATGGCGAGAGCCTCGGGCAGTGGATGGAACGAACCGATGATATATTATATCATGCCAAGGCTCAAGGTCGTTCACGGGTGGCAGTCAGATAAAAGTTCAGACAATTTATCACCAAAAAAGGCCGACTTCATCCAAGAAGTCGGCCTTTTTTTATTGAGTATCCAAGATCGCCGGATCAGGCTTTGGCGAGAGTGATTTTGAGGGGAATGACATGCAGGGATCGGCTCCGCTGTTCGGTGTAACCGAGCGACCAGTCTGCACAGGTTGTGCCGTCACCCAGGAGGATATCTATCTCTTTAACGAGATCACTGAGATTGATGATCGGGTGACGCGAGAAGACCTGCGGCAGTCCCTGGGTGAGATTACAGGCCAGGCAGTGGCCCGGCCGCTCATGCAGCAGCAGTTCCATGACAAGTTGGTTTCCCTTGACCTCCCGGAAGCCGAGTTCAATGTCGTAGGAGCCTTCGGCGGCATCTCCGAAGAGAGCGTCGAAAAAATCGTTTGAGCGTTCTTTGGGGAAGAGTTGTCTCAAAGTTTCGCTGGTAAAAACTGAATCAAAGCTGTTCGTGGTCATGGCTGCACCGGAGATTGCTGTTGACGCTATGAGGCACTGATCTGTCGCCAATGCCGCTTTCAGCTGGCTACTATACCCACAATCCGCATTTTGTCAACCGACGTTGCAGGGCCGAAAACACTGTGTTAGAGTAGCGGCCATGAAGAATCAACAGATACCCGCTGACAGAAATGCAGCAACAGCGACCGTCAATCTGGGTGAGCTTAACGAGGCCCAGTACGAGGCTGTAACGACAACCGAGGGACCAATCTTGGTTATAGCCGGGGCCGGCAGCGGCAAAACCAGAACTCTGGTCTACCGTGTTGCCCATCTCATGCAGCAGCAGGTCGCCCCTGAAAACATCCTCCTCCTCACCTTTACCAGAAAATCCGCCCAGGAGATGCTCTGGCGGGCCGGACGGCTCCTCAACGATTCCTGCAGTCGGGTTGTTGGCGGTACCTTTCACGGTACTGCCAACATGCTCCTCAGGCGCTATGGCTCCTGTCTTGGGTTTGGTTCAAATTTCACCATCATCGACCGCTCTGACGCAGAAGGCATAATCAACCTGCTGAAAACATCCCTAGGTTTAAGTGGTGCCTCCAAACAGTTCCCCTCGAAGCGCGCCCTCATCAACATGATCAGTGGCGCCGTCAATAAATCGATGGAAATCGAGGACCTGGTTTACCAGCACTATGCCCACTTGAGTGAATTCCTGGACGATATACTCAGCCTGCAGCGGCACTATCGGGAATTTAAATATGTAAATGGTTTGATGGATTACGATGACCTCCTAGTGAACTGGAAACGGATGCTGGAGGAATCGCCGGAGGTGCGCAAGGCAATTTCCGACCGATATTCGCATGTCATGGTGGATGAGTACCAGGATACCAACCTGATTCAGGCGGATATCGTGCGGTTGACCGCTTTTACACATGACAACGTTATGGTGGTGGGCGATGACTCCCAGTCGATATACTCCTTCCGTGGGGCCGACTTCTTCAATATCATGCGCTTTCCGAAGACTTTCCCTGATACCCGGATCATCAAGCTGGAGGAGAACTATCGCTCCACTCAGCCGATCCTCTCGTTGACCAATGATATCATCCGTAACGCCACCGAAAAGTATACCAAGTCCCTGTTTACCAGAACCGAAGGAGGGCAGAGGCCGTTGCTCTTTGCTGGTCGCGACGAGCGCGACGAGGCGAGGTTTGTCATTAAGAAGATACGCCAGCTGCACAGGAGCGGCATTGCCATTGAGGAGATTGCCGTCCTCTTTCGCTCCGGCTTCCATTCCTATAAACTCGAATTAGAACTCGGCGCCGAGGGCTTTGATTTTGAAAAGCGGGGCGGCCTCAAACTGACCGAGTCGGCCCATATGAAGGATGTCCTTTCGTATATGCGGGTATTGACAAATCCCCGGGACAACCTGAGCTGGAACCGGATCCTGCTGCAGATAGACAAGGTCGGGCCAAAGACCGCCCAGAAGATCACTGCGGCAATTACCGGCGCCGAGGATCCTTTTCTCGCCCTGGCCGACTATGCGGCCGGCAAGACCTGGAAGGAAAGCTTTGCCAAGTTGACCATGCTCTTTGCCGATCTGCGTGATAAGAGCCATAAACCTGGGGAGGTCTGCGACAGCGTACTGGTCTATTACCAGCCTGTTTTCGAGCAGCTCTTTGCCGATGACCATCCCAAAAGGCAGAAGGATCTCGATCAGCTGAAGAGTATCATGGCGGGCTACGAAAGTCTGCAGGCCTTTATCGATGACACCGCCCTCGATCCACCAGAAAACGACCCGCAAGGGCACCGAGGGCAGAGAGAACGGCTTGTTCTCTCGACAATCCACTCCTCCAAGGGCCTGGAGTTTGAAGCGGTGTTTGTCATTGGGCTTGCCGATGGGCGCTTTCCGCATGCCTCGGCGGTGCAGGGTGAGCAGTGGGAAGAGGAGCGTCGCCTGCTGTATGTGGCGGCGACAAGGGCGAAAAGGTATCTGTATCTCTGCTATCCCAAAGAGCTGATGACACCGGACAGGCAGTTCAAACGTGTGGGCATGTCGCCCTTCCTAGCGGAACTGACCCCGGAGCATTATGAACGGGTGGGCGAAGAGGCAGGCAGCCGCCCGGAATACGGTTATGCGCAGGCTGTCCCTGAACCTTCGTCTCCGGTTCGCCGCGACAAGAAATTGCAGTTGTCACTGACTGACTTCAGCAAGGGCTGCAAGGTCAGTCATCCGTTTTTTGGTGAAGGCACGGTGACCAGGCTTTCCTCGCCGCGCTCCCTTGATGTGCTCTTTGATCGTCATGGTCTGAAGACCCTGCATCTTGATTACGCTAAACTGACCGTTCTCTAGCCATGTTCTGGTCAGATACATGAAACTGACTGAATTTCCACACCTCAGACAGAGATTTCAATACTTACATCCAACATCCTTCTGATGAACTACAATGACGCTTTAGCTTATATTGACAGTCTGCAGGTCCACAAAATCAAGCTCGGTCTTGATTCCATGCGGAGTTTCCTTGATCGGGTAGGCAGTCCGGAAAAAAAGCTCAGATTCGTCCACGTTGCCGGCACCAACGGCAAAGGCTCGGTAAGCGCCACGCTGACTGCAATCCTCCAGCGGGCTGGCTATCGGGTCGGACTCTATACTTCACCCCATCTGAGCGACGTCAGGGAGCGTTTCAGGATCGGCGACGAGTATATCAGCCAGGAGGAATTCAGCCGCCTTGCAACGAAGATCCGCGGGATACTCGAGCCAGAGAAAATCACCTATTTTGAGTTCTGCACAGCCTTGGCCTTGCTCTGGTTCGTCGAAAAGGATCTGGATCTGGTCATCATGGAGACCGGTCTGGGCGGCAGACTCGATGCGACGAACGTGATCCTGCCCTTGATATCGGTTATCACCAGTATCAGCATGGATCATGAGGCTTATCTCGGCACGACGCTCACCGCCGTGGCGGGAGAAAAGGCGGGGATTATCAAGGAGGGGATTCCGGTCATATCCAGTGCGATCGCTCCGGAGGCCGCTGCGGTCATCAAAGAGACCTGTCGTCAGCGCCGGGCGCCGCTCTATCAATTTAGACGGGATTTTGACTTTTTAGAGCAGGAGCAGGGTGGGTGGCGCTGGCAGGGCAAATGTCCGGCCATTATCGGTGATCATGCCGATCTGCACTGTGCCCTCAAGGGGCAATACCAGAGGCAGAATGCCTCAGTGGCCATTGCCGCCGCAACCCTTCTCGGGACACTGGGTTACCTGGTCAGTGCTTCTGCACTGCGTGAAGGTCTGCAAAAAGTGCATTGGCCCGGCCGCATGGAATATTTTCGTCTGGCCAGGACGGAAAGGAGGGTGCTGGCTGAAAATGAGGGAGGGGGGGATGAATCCCGGTGGTATCTCCTCGATGGTGCCCATAATCCGGATGGTGTCAAAAAATTGGCAGAATCTCTTCTGGCTGAGTTTAAAGACCGTCGGCTGATCTGTGTCTGGGGGGCAATGTCGGACAAGGATGTACGCAGCGCTCTGGGGCATATCGCCCCGATCGTCGATATTCTGATCCTTACCAGGCCACCAGGAGATCGCTCTGCTTCTCCGGAGCAACTCTTGGCCTGCCTTGATCCTCAGGAACAAGCAAAAGGAGTGTGCATTGCCAGTATCACTGATGCTGTCCTGAAGGCTGAAGAAATCTCAGGTCCTGATGACTTAATTGTTGTGGCCGGCTCCCTGTATCTGGTTGGGGCTGTGCGGTACTTTCTTCGCGGCGGACTGGTGGCCAATGGCTGATTTTTTCGGCTTTGACGGTGTCGATGAAGATGTACTGCGCACGGAGAGGGCCAAAGCCCGGGATCTACGCCGCAGCAGATGGTGGCAGAAGAAAACCGCTTCAGGGCTCTGTCATTACTGTGGTTTGAAATTCCCGCATGGAGAGCTGACCATGGACCATCTGGTACCTCTGTCGCGAGGAGGGAGAAGCACTAAAGAGAATCTGGTCCCCTGTTGCAAGAACTGCAATACACGTAAACGGACGATGCTGCCGCTGGAATGGGAGGATTATCTGTCGACTCAGGCAGCAGGCAGGCCTGCTGACAAGCCCTGAGGCACTACCGGTTGCGAGAATAAATATTGCCAAGGTATAATTATATGGTACTATGGTGCCGGTTTGGGATTGCCGCCAGACATGGGCGCAACACCACGAAATACATGATGTTTAGATAACGGACGGGTAGCTCAGCTGGATAGAGTGTCGGCCTCCGAAGCCGAAGGTCGCGCGTTCGAATCGCGTCCCGTCCACCAGCATACATAAAGGGATTCAGGGGTCATCTGAATCCCTTTATTATTGCCAAAAAAATAGACCTCCACGCACAATTCCCCGCATGTGGTCTTGACCTCCCATTCTTTCTTGTTGCCAGCTTTGAGGAGTTCGGCATCAAGGGGAATAAAATCAAGACGTTCCGCTGTGGCCTTTAATAGATCCTCGGCCCTGTTTCTACATCAATGGGTTCCCGCCATTTCTATTTCAGGTTTCTTGTAGTTGCAAAACGAATATTGCGCTGTTATCCAATATTTTTCTTTGTATTTAAGGAAATAGTGAATGTTGTCCCTGATCCTTCCTGGCTTTCGACCTTAATTTCGCCTTGGTGTGCCTCAATTATTTTTCGGGTTATGGTTAACCCCAAACCAGTACTTTTCTCGCCAC
>JAIFKM010000024.1 GCA_020049575.1 Desulfobulbaceae bacterium | reverse complement strand
GTACTGATGGTCACCGGCCCGACAGGTTCGGGTAAAACATCAACGGTCTACAGTTGCGTCAAGCATATCAAAAATCCCCAGATCAGTATAATTACAGCGGAAGAACCGGTTGAATATGTTATTGATGGGATTGCCCAGTGCTCCATTGATCCGTCAATTGACCTCACCTATCTGGAGACGCTGCGACATATTGTTCGTCAGGATCCAGATGTTATTGTGATCGGGGAGATACGAGACAGTCTTTCAGCTGATATGGCCATGCAGGCTGCTCTCACCGGCCATAAAGTATTCACCACCTTCCATACCGAAGATAGTATCGGAGGTCTCATCCGCCTGTTGAATATGGATATTGCCCCATATCTCGTTTCTTCAACCATCGTCAGTATCCTGGCGCAACGCCTGCTTCGCCGGGTCTGCCCTGCCTGCGCGGTACCCACCAAAGTTACGCCGGCGCAATCACTGCGACTCGGCTGTACAGGGACTGATCTAGCCGAAGGGCAATTCAAAAAAGGCAGAGGATGCACAGAGTGCAAACAAACAGGATACAAAGGCCGAGTTGGTGTCTTTGAGCTGCTGGTTCTCAATGAACTGGTACGCGACGCGATCCTGGCCCGTCGCACCAGTCACGAGATCCGAAGAATAAGTATTGAGCATTGCGGTCTGGTGACACTGCTTGAAGATGGTCTGGTAAAGGCCGCGGCCGGACTTACAACTATCGATGAAGTTCTCCGCTGTCTACCAAAGCTGGCGCCTCCCAGACCGCTTGCGGAGATCCGCCGTCTCTCCGGAGAATAATTATGACTGAGAAATCATTCGTTGAAGAGATTGAAAAGTGTATTGCCTCAGGCGAGGTTTCCTTGCCGGTATTCAGTCCAACCGCATTAAAAGTTCAGCAGGAACTGGTCAAAGCTGAACCTGACCTCAAGGTGCTTGAGAAATTGATCACCGGTGATCAATCTCTCTCCAGCCAGATCCTGAGGATAGCCAATTCAGCCTTTTATCGAGGCTTGGTTGAAGTGTTGACCGTCAAGGCGGCTATTATTCGCCTTGGCATGCAGGAAGTTGGCAGAATTGCCCTTCTTGCCGCTTCAAAAAATCAGTTCCACAGTAAAGACCCGGTGATGAACGAATTGATCAAGCAACTCTGGCAACACTCTGCCGGTTGCGCCATCGCTACTCATTGGCTGGCCAAACGCTGTAAGTTCGGAGAAATTTTGAGCCAGGCTTTTTTCGCCGGCTTATTGCACGATGTCGGCAAGTTATTTGTGCTCACTGTCATCGAGCGGTTGAAAAACAATCTCAATATGATGATGACACATGCATTGTTACTTGAGGCGCTCGACACCCTGCACACTCAGCAGGGATATGCCCTCATGCAGCAATGGAGCATGCCTGAACAATACTGTCGTATAGCCCGAGACCATCATGCTCCGAATTTTGACCATAAAGATCAATTGCTGGTTATGGTTCGACTTGCAGACATGATGTGTCATAAACTTGGTATCGGCTTAACCAAAGATCCCGAACTGAACCTCGCCACAACAATCGAAGCCAGTATATTGGAGCTTTCAGAAATCAGTCTGGCTGAACTCGAGGTTATGTTAGAGGATACATCCAGCCTGCTCAATTGACGAAAATGTCTCCGGCAAGCCTTGAGGCAATCTTGACTATTGAAACTCCTGCCACTCCGATGCAAGCAGGAGTACAATACAATCAATTCACCATCTTGGAATACGACAAAATTTGTGATTCATTCCTTGGGAAGAGTGAAGACAAAATTGGGATGCCCGCCAGAAGCCTCTTCACACCATAAGTCTCCTCCATGCCGACGAACCAACTCACGAATTACAGGGAGACCGATTCCTGAACTCATCTCGCTGTCAAACATTTCAAAGATCGATTTCCTCCTATCTGCAGGGATTGACGGGCCGGTATTGAAAACATTCAAGCGGTACATTTGGCCTTGATCTTCAAAGCCGTAGGCAATCGTTCCTCCTTTCGGAGTATAGCGAATGGCGTTGGCAAGCAGATTGCGATAGACGATGCCCAACCAGTTCTTATTGGCGGAAACCAGAATTTTGTTACCTGGTATCCCACCGAGACGATTATCGATCAGGATTTCCCCTCTCTCAATCTCCTGTGAGAATTCACCAAGAATGGGATCAATAATATCCTCACGAAGATCAAGCGTTTGTTTCCTGCCGATGGCAGTGGAACTCATCACACTCGATTTGGTCAGATACTCCCCGATAATCTTCTCGAGCTTAACCAGCCTGTTAAAGACGTCAGTCAACGTTTGTCGTACACTTTCACTCACCTCGCCAAACCTTCCTCTTGCCACCAATTTGATTGTTGAGGCAATGGAAACGATAGGCGATCGCATGTCATGAGTTGCGATCGAAAGCATTCGCAGGACATGGTTTTCAAGTCTTTTACGCTTGGAAATGTCACGGGAAATTCCAATAACACCAATGGGTTCTCCGTCAGCGTCAATCCAGGGGAATTTTGAAACTGAGATCCAGGAGTGGGTTCCATCAGGACGAGTCAATTCCTCCTCCTTATCCACGATGGATTCACCCGTTTCCATGATGAATATTTCATCATCCCGACATTTCCTGGCCTCTTCCAGGGGAAGAAAATCAAAATCAGTCTTGCCTAGCATATCTTCCCAGCGAACTGCTGATCTTCGCGCTTTGGCTTGGCTCACCAAGGTGAATCTTCCGTCCATATCCTTGAAGAATATGGAATCCTCTGTATGACGCAGAAGCGCCATCATCTCGGGACACCGTTGATTGAAATTGTTTGCCATAATCTCTCCACCTCCCAGAAGATGATCAGGAGGATGACGCGACATCGTTTCAGGTGATTTCTGAAGAAATCCCCACCCACCCTTGTTTCAACCAGAACCTCAGCAAAACATTTTCCCTCGGATATTCTATGGGTATCGGCTGAAATTTCGCAACAGAAAACCGCAGTAGCAGCATGCCGCACAACCCTGTCACGTGCTTTGATTTTTCTTTCCTGCCCAACCATGCAAACCCCAGACGAACGACAGCAGCCCAATACCAGTCAATCCCATCGAAGACCAGACCACGACTTTAATCCCGCCCAATTGCCAGAACCAACCGCCGACCAGAACCCCAATCATTCGACCAACCCCGGCAGTTGCATAAAATCCCGCCATCATCGTCGCTCTCGACTCAGCCATCAGTTCCGTGCTCAGGGAAAAACTGGTGACGATAGTGAATTCAAAAGCCAGGAACACGAAAAACATCCCCAGCATGGCAAACCACAGTGAACCAGTGGTGAAGGGAAGAATCAGGTAGGCAGTCATCGCCAGACAAAGCCCGATGATGATCGCTTTCTTGAGCCCCAGTCTGTCGGCAAAAAACGCCGTCATCGATTCACCGAGCAATTCCGCAGCACCGATGGCCACGGTGCTGAAACCGAGAGTCGTGATGCTCACCTGGAAATCCTGCTCAAGCCATGCGCCATAGACAACAAAGAGACTGTCGTTGGCAATACTTATCCAGAAGCCAAAAGAAAGCATGCCGGCGACAGAGCGAATTTTAAAAAGCCGGGGCAGTGCTGAAAAGATATGCAGCCCGCTCTTTCCCGAAACAGCAGTTGGTGTGTCCGCCGGAATGACACGATTAATGCTGAACCAGCAGATCAACCCGAAAGCGGCCATAAGATAAAATGAACCGGTCAAGCCAACCTTTCCGATTATCAGACCAAGAGCCGGGATTCCAATGAGCGTTGAACCAGCCCAGGCAGTTTCGACAATGCCAATGACTCTGCCTCGTCGCTCATACGGAACGTTATGGCCAATAAATGCCTGTATCGAAGGATCAAAAACAACTTTGCCAAAACTGGCGACAAGAAGACCAAGGAAAACCAGCCAGTACTCCGTTGCCAGTCCGCAGAGCAGCATGCCGAGTGTCAGCATGGCAAGACCTGCCCTCATCATCACCCTGAAACCGTACCTGTCTGCCAGAGGACCGCTGAAAAGACCGAGCAGAGTCGCCACCTGGCAGGTGGCAATAATAGATGTAATGGCGGAGAGTGGTACAGACAACTCCCTGCTGAGTGCCGGAGCGAAGGGATAAACAAAGCGCCGTCCGGTGTTGAGTAACAACCGAAAAAAGAACACGGCAACAATTTGTTTGGACAATGGCGATCTCATCATTACTTATAATGAATTTTTTCTTTAAAATTCAAGCAGTATATGAGGGATGTTGTTGGGGGGTGAAGATGCACTGGAAAGAGAGTCGGGGAATATTGCTCTGTCAATCTTCAACAGCGACGGATCCTTGCATGGCATCTGGCCGCAAGCAATGCGGCAAGGGGGGGGAGGAAGGTGCAGACGGCGATATTCTCAGGGCAGGTTTCCGAGACAGGCAATGACCATCTTATCAATGGCTTGGGCCTGGATCGTTATCTTTGCGGCTTTCTGTCAATTCGGTCTTGGCTTCAGACGCGTTTTAACGGCGAAACCAGCGCAAGGACATGCAGGACAATCCAGCGTCAATCTTTTCGATCTCAGATGTTTTGACAGGTACAGTCGCATAGCCGTTTTGCGCAAGAAGTTCTATTGTCCGCTGATACCTTGAACTTACCAGCACAGACTCGTTGATCCTCACTGTATTTGCGGCAGGTTCTTCACCATCAGGAATCTGAATTATACGAAATCCGTCAAAAAGGCCTGTTTGCGCCATGCGACGGGTAACCAGAACCGTTTCTTCGTCAACGAGCGAGCATTCGGTTTTGAAATGCAACACACCCTTGGGGGTATGCACAATCTCTCCATGTAAGCCCAGGATTTTGAGGCATTCAACAAGCCCGGTTGCACCGGCGGAATCGGTACGTTGAGAGAGACCGATAAGCACCGACTTCGGGGTTACCAATATATCACCGCCGTCGGCATGCCCATTTTCCGGCAACTCCAGCACAGTCTCAAAAAGATCGTGTAAAATTGGCGATATTTGGCCTGTCTCACCCTTGCGTGAAGCGGCTCCGGATCTCAGCAGAACAGCTCCCTCGCTGAAGACTACAGCAGGATCCTCAACGAAGACAGAATCCGGGAAAGCTGTGAGCTCGGGCAGCACCGTAACGTCCAGGCCGAGTGATTCGAGGGCGGCGATATACGCCTGATGCTCCATTTTCAAATCGTTATAGTCTGGATCGCCACATTCATGAGCCCGCAATCCTCGAACAACCGACGCAGAGGGGGTTCTTACAATTGCTGAATTGAAGTGGTAACAGGGTCTCAAATTATTCATTTGGCTCTTACGCTCTTTTGCAAATTCTGCTTTCAGATGACATCGTTTCTCTTAAAATTCCAGAGTCTTCTGCGACGGCATACAGGATGCCACGGCAGTGAGGCCGAGGATCGAAGATCTATCATTTGTCGAATGTAAATGCGAGTGAAAATGTTTCACCCTTGCCGACGGGAAAGTGTTCTGGTTGAGTGTGAGATGGGGAGTTTCGAACCTGCGAGTAATTACACAGGGGAGCGCTTGTCGCAAAAAACATTCACCAACTATTGTGTAAAACACTCACTATGTGCCAGATCAGCGAACATATCGTTTCTTGGATGGCCGATCCTGCCAATAACGCTCTCGAGCCGGGTTCAGATCTGCCGGCTTTTGACCAACCTCTGGTTGGGTTTGCCGCCGGTGAGGATGCGCTCTTCACCTTTATCAAGAATGATATTGGCCCGGCATTCTACTGGACGCCGGAGGAAGCTTTCAAAGCAGCGTTCCCTGCTGAGACGGTTCGGGCAGATGAGCTGAGCGTTATCGCCTGGATTCTGCCGCAGACCCTTCACACCCGCCTGGCTCACAGAAAATCGGTAGGTCTGCCAAGTCCTGAATGGAGCAAGGCCCGGCACTACGGTGAAAAGGTAAACGAAAACCTGCGCCTGCATCTAGTGGATCTGTTCTTAGCGGCTGGATATAAGGCCTTAGCCCCAGTCTTGCTTCCACAGTGGGCCAGGGCTCTCTCCGACCGTTACGGGTATGCTTCCAGCTGGTCAGAACGTCATGCCGCCCATGTCTGTGGTCTTGGCACATTCGGTCTGTCCGATGGCTTGATCACCCCTGCGGGTAAAGCAGTTCGGGTCGGCTCAGTAATCATACGCAAGCGGTTTGCACCTACCCCCAGGACATATACGAGCCATAACGAATGGTGCTTATTCAAGTCAACCGGCAAATGCCTTGCTTGTATGAAGCGTTGTCCTGCCGGAGCTATTTCCGAAGCCGGCCACGACAAAGTCAAATGCAAGGAATATATTCGCAACGTCACCGCTGTTCATGTTGAACAAGAACAGTTAGGATTCAGGGTCAACAGTTGTGGCTTGTGCCAGACCAAGGTTCCCTGTGAATCCCGAAATCCCTTGGCAAGCGCGAAGAATGCATGATGGGGCGGCAGCGATACCGGCAGCCCCATCCGGTAAAGTTGGAGGCTTGGGTTGGTTGTTAGCCCCTCAAATTGGGCAACAACCAGAAAAAACCTTTGCCAGCGCTGTGCCCCTTTTGCACACTCATGTATCGAGATGTCAAAAGCCTTATTTGAGGAACCGCCAAATTTCTATTGGCCCCCGGTAAAGCCGGGGGTTTACCTAAAGGAAATTACCCGGTCAGCCTTCCAGGGCATCGCGCAGCTTCCCCCCCAGGTCTTTCATTGAGAACGGTTTTTGAATGAAGTGCACACCTTCATCCAGTACGCCGTGGTGAGCGATGACGTTGGCGGTATAGCCGGACATGAACAGCCGTTTGAGATCCGGGAAATGGGAGAGCAGGTTTCCGGCCAACTCCCGGCCATTCATCCCTGGCATCACTACGTCGGTCATCAACAGGTCGATCCGCCCCCGATATGCATGAGCCAAGTGGATGGCCTCACCGGGAGTCGCTGCGGCCACCACGGAATAGCCCAGTCTGGTCAGCATCATCGTGGTCATTTGCAGAATAGCCGGCTCGTCCTCCACCAGCAGAATGGTCTCGTGACCGCCTACCGCCGGCAGGTCCGGTGCCTTTTCCACCACCCCGGTTGATTGTATCGCGTACGCTGGTAAGTAGATTTTAAAGGTCGTCCCTTGGCCCGGTTCACTGTAGACGTTGATGAAGCCGTTGTTCTGCTTGACCATGCCAAAAGCTGACGCCAGCCCCAGTCCAGTGCCCTTGCCCTGCTCCTTTGTAGTGAAAAAGGGTTCGAAGATGTGGTTCAGCGTACCTTGGTCCATGCCACAACCGTCGTCACTGACCGCCAGGAGAATATACTCGCCGGGAAGATACCCGTGGTGTTCGGCGCAGTAACTTTCGTCAAAGATAACCGAGGCAGTTTCGATGGTGATTTTGCCTTCTCCGGCAATGGCGTCCCGGGCGTTGACACAGAGGTTGGCAAGCAGCTGGTCAATCTGCGAAGGGTCGACCTTGAGCGGCTTGAGGCTTTGGCCCGGATGCCAGAGGAGGTCAATATCCTCGCCGATCAGTCGGCGGAGCATATTGAGCATCCCCTCCACAGTCTCGTTCAGATCGATAACCTTGGGGGCAACGGTCTGCTTGCGGGCAAAGGCGAGCAGTTGCCGGGTAAGAGTAGCCGAACGTTCTGCGGCATGTTGAACGGCCTGCAGGCTGGCATAAAGTGGCGCCGCAGGATCTATCTTCTCTAGGGCCATCTCCGTATGGCCAAGAATTACTCCGAGCATGTTGTTGAAGTCGTGGGCGACGCCGCCGGCGAGCCGACCGACGGATTCCATCTTCTGTGCATGGATCAGTTGCATCTGCAGGTGTTTACGCTCTTCTTCCGCCTGTTTGCGGCTTGTGATCTCATTGAAGAGGACGGCTGCATTGCCGGGCGACATCTGGAAGACATGGACTTCGAAGGCACCACTGACCTTGCCGTCGGTATAATCGACCTGCTCGGTCTGCCAGCTTTCGCCGAACTCAGCGGCCCGACGGTAACGAAGAGGTATCTCGGTATCCCTGAGGGGCGGGAACGCCTCTTCGATGGTCTTGCCAATGAACTGACTGTTGTCCACTTTGAGCAGCTTGTCGGCTGCGGGATTGGCGCCGACGAAGACCAATCGATCCTTGTCCTCGAGCCGGTACAGGTGGATTCCCATCGGGGAGGCCTGAACGATATTGCGGAAGGTCTCCTCGCTTTGACGCAGTTCCTCCTCGGTCCTCTTGCGCTCCGTAATATCTCTGGCAATCGCATAAATGAGGTCGTTCTTTGGTCGTGAACGCCACTCGATCCAACGGTAGCTGCCGTCGACGCAACGATACCGGTTCTCGAAGTTCAGCACGTCCAGCTGGTTGTTCAGTACGCTGATGGCGTCAAGGGTTGCCTGCAGATCGTCCGGATGCACCAGTTCGAGAAAACTTCTTCCCTCGAGTTCCGCTGCGGGGTATCCGAAGATTTTTTCCCATTCCGGGTTCAGTCGCACGAATTCACCGCGGGTGTTGGCAATGCACAGCAAATCGAGGCTGAACGTAAAGTACCCTTCGAGTTCCTCACTTTTCTCCCGCAGCGCCTTTTCCGCCGATTGTCTCTCGGCGATCATCCTGTTGGCGGCCTCAGCCAGCTCTCTGAATTCCTGTACGGGTAGGTCCCCGACAGGGATTTCCTGCTGGTCGTCAGCTCCGCGACTGAAGAATTGTGAAAAGGTCGTGAGCATCCTCCGCGTCTTCCTGCTGATCCGGGTGACGAGCATAAACACAGCGAGCCACAGGATCAGCATGCTGACCAGTATCTTGCCGATATTGTAGAGGAGGTTGGTCATCGATCGTTGGCGGTACACCTCGATATCGTGTTCGATGTCGTCGATATACAGACCTGTGCCAATATACCACTGCCATTCCGGTACTCCTGAGGCATAGCTGATTTTCGGTTCCGGTCGCTGTCCTTCCAGTTTCGGCATCACATACTCGACGAATCCGCCGCCGTTTCTGGATGCATTGATCATTTCCTGGACGATTTTGACGCCGTTTTGGTCGGTTACTTCATACATGTTCCTGCCGATGGCAGGTCCAGAGAGACTGGTGCCATCCCAGCGGCCGGCAAAGACATAGCCCTCCTGTTCGTACCGGATATCCTTGATCCATTGCAGTGCCTCCTGCTTCAGATCTTCCTCGACATCGTCGATATATTCCCCGGTGCCGATAAACCACTGGAAGGGTTCGAACAGTTTGACAAAGGAGATCTTGACGTAATCCTTTCCCGGTGCGTCCGGTTTGCCCCAGGTGTACGAGTAATACCCTTCACCGTCCTTCAAGACGAGTCCCGCCATATCCCTGATAACGTATGCACCCCGGGTATCCTGCAGGTCGGTTAGGTCTGTGCCTTCCAGATGAGTGCAGGTTGCGCACAGCTGCTCGACACCGTCGAGACTGGTCGCGAAAAAATATCCACGACCGTTGTTGAAGCGGATCGGCCGCAGGGTCTCACGCACCAGGGTTTCAAGTTCGGCCCGGGATCTCGTATCCTTATACTGCTTATGGAGATGGGTGGAAATCAGATGGGCCTCATTGACCCTTTCCCTTATAACCGACCGGGTACGTGCCTCAGTCTGTCTGCGCATGAATTGCAGGTAGGCGATTGCCGCGTCTACCTGTTCCTTCATCCGCTGTTTGCGTGCATTGATCATGCTGTCGCGCATGGCGACGATATCGGCATTGAAACGAAAGGTTTCCTGGATTACCCACAAGCAACCGACCAGTACGCACGACAGCGTGGCGACCAGCAGCATGTTTGCCAGCAGGATTTGGGAGAGAGGTTTGGTCTTGGCTTGACGCATTCGACTCCGTGACGGATCTGTTCAAGAAGGCGGGCGAAGTGTGGGTAATATTGGAGTGGGTGATAAATATTCGGGTTATCAGTATTTCCTAAAAAAAACTTTATAACAAAGAGCCATCCGCTCCAATGAATCAAAACTACCTTTTCCCGGTAGCTTTGACAATTATTTTAAGGTCGAATCAAAAAACTGAGATTGAACCAAGCTTGCCAAATCCATTTCCTACAAAAACATGCCATTAGTCACCAAAATGAGGAAATAGAATCCATCTGTAGACAATTATTATGCCTGCACATGAATGAAACATCTCAGAGAACTGGGCCACCTGGCATCAATGCCGAATGACTGTCCATGCCTTTCAACAGATACAGATTCGCCACGGCAATCCTCGTTTGCGTGATGTGTGATAAAAATGTACACACAAGCATATCCCCTGGAGTCCTGACTGAAAACATAGTATTATTCAGTTAAGAACCTGAAAAGCTGTCATCATCGGTCGCCAGAATACGATGACTGGCAATGCACGGACCGAAACAAATTGATACGATTCATGCACCTCTCATTCCAGTAGCATATTCAAGAAAAGATGGGAAAACCGTTTGTGCTCGTCTTTATTCCGGCATGGCTCTTCGCCATGATCTGGATTATCCTGAGGCCACGATTCACCCAGAAATTGCAGGACCGGCATCCCGGCACCTATGAATCTCTGGGCTGCCCTCCGATTGGCTATCAAAGTCGCTACAATACAGCGGAAATTTCAGCGATGATGGCGGAGATAGGCTTTATCCTGAAAGGCGGATTCAATCAGTTGGATGACGATCAGCTTTGCAGGCTCGGCAACTGGCTACGACTGATCCTGATTACTGCTCTCTTCCTGATGATTCTTGTCCTCGGCTTCGTCCTTCGGGACATGAGCAGTACGAGTTGCTGAAAGTGGGCGAATTTGTGCCTTTGGAGTCAAGAACGCTTATCCAAAGTAAGCTCACCCAGGCTTCTCTTTGGCACATAGTGAACCCCTGCCTCATCCCGATAATATTTTATTGATCCTCCTTCTGCTGCGTTGTGGGGACGACTCAACAAAAGATAGCAATGAGTTGTTCATACGGCAAAGCCTATGAACTCTGACCTTGGCCGGAGGCCAAGGGTTTTTCATTCGACTAAATGGTACATTTCTTGGGGTAGCCCCGAAATATCTACACGAATATGTCGGTGAATTTTGTTACCGTTTTAATCACAGATTTTGGGAACATGAACTACCAATGTGATTATTGAATGCCTGCCTGGCTCATGTTCCGGTTCGAACTGAGAATTGTTAAGAGCCACGTTAATTTATTATTCATTCTGCAGGGTTTCCAGCAGAAGAGAGCGGAAAATTTCCATTGCCGGTGAGGCTGAATATCGCTTCAGGTGCACAAGTTGGTATTGTGACGAAAAATTGCCACTGACTACTGGCAGCAAAACAACGTCTCCGTCTGTAAGCGCCTGGTGAAAAATAGAAGCCAGCCCACATCCTACAGCTTCACTAAATTTTACAACTTCTAATAATATTCTAAAATTATTCAGATCGAGAAACCTTTGCGTTTGGTCGGTTACAAATCAGTAACAGAAGGGTTCGGCAGTTGCGTAATAAAATATTCAATGAAAGTCGTGAAGCTGAAGCCCAGGATCTTCAAAACGAACAATATTGCAACAATTCAGTACAAAGCATACATGCAAGTCCTTAACCGGACATTACTGAACAGGACTGACAGCGCCATCAATTACAAACTGGCTGTTGATTTACTGTAGAGGTTGCGTAAGTGCAAACTATGACTAACAAAAGTGACATAAGCCAGCAAGCAAGCGAGCTGCGCCGACAGGCCGAAGAGATAGCCTTAGAAAAACCTGTCCTGTCGCTGGAAGACATCCATGCGATGTCCGCTGAAGGAATCCAGCAGATACTCCACGAACTGCGGGTGCACCAGATCGAACTGGAGATGCAGAAAGAGGAACTGTGCAGGGCACAGGCCCAAATCGAAGTCGGACGATCACGCTATT
>JAIFKM010000070.1 GCA_020049575.1 Desulfobulbaceae bacterium | reverse complement strand
TATCCAAAAATTCTATTCGGTGATAGACAAGGTGCTGCGGCTCTGAGACCTGGCTGCAGTCTTCCAACACATCTTCTTCAACATCCTGCAAACACCGGCAACTCGGATTCGGCAGGAAACGCACTCACTCTGCACGTATTTCTTCACTTCCATTTCTCCTGACCCCGGAGGTCCCCTCCGTTGCAGATTTACTTCTACAACATGGCCTGCTTATACAAATTTCTCGCTTTTTTACGGCTGTATTTTATTTTCTCTCGTGAGACATCATAAATAATTACGGGATAACTCCATCCATCAAGAGTGATTAGTAAATTCCCGTCGAGATCGGTGATCATTTTGGCACTTTCAGGGTTGCCTGTTCCATCAAACCACGTTGTGGCCTCGGTTATGGAAGAGTCGACCACCAATACCAATATGGTCGCCAACGCTGCCGAAGAGATGACGGCGACGATCGGCCAGATCGCCGGCAACGCCGAGCATGCCCACACGATTACCGAAAAAGCTGTGACCAAGGCTCCTAATGCCGTTCTCGAAGATTGAATTGGCCATGTTATTTTCTGACAACGGCCTAGCCATCGTCAGGCAGCAGGGACTTCGTTCTCTCTCTGCCGCCGTACGCAAAGAATTCCGACCTTCAGGGATGGCCGCCTGCCGGAAATCTTCTCAACTCCACCGCCTTATGGGTGGCTTTCCCCACCTGTCCAATCTAAAATGGGTGGATTCACGCCATTTTCAAACTCGCGGCAAATTGCCCATAGCCCGCAATAACTCGATATTGCAGAACTATATATATTTCTTCAACAATGGTCTTTATCTTGCTATACTCTTACCAAAGTCGACACCGGCTTCAGGCACCCTCGTGATGCGGCGGGAGGCATCCCCTCGCTGCATCGGAGACGCAGTTTTTGAACAACACTGTAACGGAGGAGAATTATGTTTCAGACAGTAGCAAAGACATTGGTGGCATTGACGATTTCAACGGCCCTTCTGGTGAGCCCGGCTTTTGCTGAACCGATCAGCATCAAATTCAGCCATGTTGTCGCGGTTGACACCCCGAAAGGCCAGGCAGCCGAGTTTTTCAAAAAACGTGCCGAAGAACTGACCGCCGGCAAGGTCAAGGTCGAGGTCTACCCGAACAGCCAACTTTACAAAGATAAAGAAGAAATGGAGGCTCTGCAGCTCGGCGCCGTCCAGATGCTTGCCCCGTCTCTTGCCAAATTCGGCCCCTTGGGCGCTAAGGAATTCGAGGTCTTTGACCTGCCCTTCATTTTCAACAATGATGCCGATCTGCACAAGGTGACCCAGGGTCCGGCCGGCCAGGCTCTGCTGGCCAAACTCGAACCAAAAGGCATAAAAGGCCTGGCATATTGGGATAACGGTTTTAAATCGTTCTCTGCCAATACCCCGATCAAGACCCCAGAAGATCTGAAAGGCAAAAAACTGCGTATCCAGTCATCCAAAGTTCTGGAAGAGCAGATGCGAGCCCTGAAAGCCCTGCCGCAGGTAATGCCCTTCTCAGAGGTCTATCAGGCCCTGCAGACCGGCGTTGTCGATGGTACCGAGAATCCGATCTCCAACTTCTACACCCAGAAGATGCACGAAGTGCAGAAATACCTGACCATCACCGATCATGGTTATCTTGGCTATGCAGTTATCGTCAACAAGAAGTTCTGGGAAGAGTTGCCGGCAGACATCCGTGGCCAGCTTGAGACCGCGATGAAAGAGGCAACCGATTACGCCAACTCGATCGCCAAAGACAAAAACATGAAGGATCTCGAGGCAGTCAAGGCCTCCGGCAAGACCGAAGTCACCGTACTGACCGATGCCGAACGCGCCGCCTTCAAGGCAGCCCTCGTACCTGTGCATGAGAAAATGGCCAGCCGAATTGGTAAAGAGACAATCGACACGGTATATCAGGCAGTTGGTTTCACCAAATAGCAGGTATCTTGAGCGAGGAATAACCAAGGGCGGATGGCAATGCTACTCCGCCCTGTCTTTTTCGGGGAGGTTACGGCAGCAATGAAAGTTCTCAATCATCTGGAGGAATGGTTCATCACATTTCTCATGGGGGGGGCGACCCTGATCATTTTCGTGGCGGTCATGCACCGCTACGCCTCAGGTATCGAGATACCTGGGCTGCAGGACTGGCTGCTCGGCCTGAACTTCGGCTGGGCCCAGGAACTGTGCATCATTATGTTCGTCTGGATGGCCAAATTCGGCGCGGCCTATGGTGTGCGCACCGGCATCCATGTCGGTGTCGACGTTCTGATTAATCAGATGAAGACGCCGCTACGCAACAAATTCATCATCTTCGGCCTGCTGGCCGGCGCTACATTTACTGCTATTGTCGCCACACTCGGATTCAATTTTATCTGGGAGAACGGCATGCACTATGCCGCCTACACCCTATTTGGCATTGATACCGGTGATATCCCCCAAGGTCCGACAACCCCCGATCTCGAATGGCCGACCTGGGCTGTTTACAGTGCAGTCCCCTTCGGGTCCAGCCTTATGTGTTTCCGCTTTCTCCAGGTAATGGTCAATTTCATCAGATCCGGTGAGCTGCCGCATCATGATCATGGCCATGTTGATGGCGTGGAAGATGAACTTCCAGATATCCTTGAATCACTGACGGCAAGCGACACCCTGACGCCGGATGATATTGACGGCAAACAAACCGATACAAAGGAGGGCAAACAATGAGCGCACTCTTTATTTTCGGTATCCTGCTTGTCCTGATGCTCACCGGCATGCCGATCTCAATCTCCCTCGGCCTCACGGTATTGTCGTTTCTCTTCACCATGACCCAGGTTCCTCTGGAATCGGTGGCACTCAAGCTGTTCTCCGGCATTGAGAAATTTGAAATCATGGCGATCCCTTTCTTCATCCTCGCCGGCAATTTCCTCACCCACGGCGGGGTCGCCCGCCGGATGATGGATTTTGCCACTTCGATGGTCGGCCACTGGTATGGCGGTCTGGCTCTCGCCGGAGTTATGGCCTGTGCCCTGTTCGCAGCCGTCTCCGGTTCTTCCCCGGCCACGGTTGTGGCCATCGGCTCGATCCTGCTGCCGGGAATGATCAAGGCCGGTTTCCCGATGAAATTCGGTGCCGGGCCCTCGGCATCCTCATCCCGCCCTCGATCGTCATGGTCATGTACTCGATAGCCACCAATACCTCGGTGGGTTCCCTGTTCATGGCCGGTGTCATTCCTGGCATTATACTGGCGATTATGCTCGGCGGAACAACCTGGTACAGAGCAAAGAAATTTAACTACCCTCGTCAGCCCAAGGCCTCCTGGCTGGAACGTTTCCGTACCTTCCGCAAAGCTATCTGGGGTCTGATGCTGATCATCGTTGTCATGGGCGGTATCTATTCGGGGATCTTCACCCCGACCGAGGCCGCCGCCATGAGCGCAGTCTACTCCTTTTTTGTCGCGGTATTCATTTATAAGGATATGCGGCTCAAGGATGTGCCGAAGGTCCTGCTCAATTCAGCCAATATGTCGGCGATGCTGCTCTATATCATCACCAATGCGGTGATGTTCTCCTTCATCCTGGCAAATGAAAACATCCCGCAGGAACTGACGAACTGGATGATCGACATGGGGTTAGGCCATATCGCCTTCCTGCTGGCAGTCAACGTCCTCCTTTTGATGGCCGGCAATTTCATGGAACCCTCATCGATCATGCTGATCTTTGCACCCATAGTTTTTCCCATAGCCATGAAGCTTGGGATCGATCCTGTCCATCTGGGTATTATTATGGTCGTCAATATGGAGGTTGGCATGTGTCATCCGCCGGTGGGCCTGAACCTCTATGTCGCTTCCGGTCTGACGAAGATGGGCATCACCGAGCTGACCGTAGCCGTCTGGCCGTGGCTGCTAACTATGCTGGTTTTCCTGGTAGGTGTTACTTACTGGCCGACCATGTCGATCTGGCTGCCTAAAGCCCTCGGCATGATGTAGCTGTCTCCTCTGGTGAGGCGGAATGTTCCGTCTCACCAGGGTTTTTCCCTTCTCCCCCCTCATCATTCTCTCTGCAAGCGCGCTCAAGAGTATTGATTGCTTTTGAGTAGTACCCCGCATATCTCCTGTCGGTAGACTTTGAATTACCAGGCATATGACCGATGCACGTTTATCACCCAGTGTGGACGTGACGATGTCGGGATAACCCGAGAGGATGCAAGGATTCAGGATTTGCCGAATTCTCCCCTCAAACATCAGACAAGCGGCCGCGGCCGG
Source organism: Desulfobulbaceae bacterium (assembly GCA_020049575.1). Taxonomy (GTDB): domain Bacteria; phylum Desulfobacterota; class Desulfobulbia; order Desulfobulbales; family Desulfocapsaceae; genus Desulfoprunum. The sequence goes on along the minus strand of JAIFKM010000070.1, from coordinate 1,596 downwards.
CGCTGACTGATGTAGATCCCGAGAAAAACCAGTAAAGAGGCAAACATCTGCGGTACAGTGAAGGTCTCGCCGAGGACAAAAAATCCCATGATCACGGTGAACACCGGGATGAGGTTGATATAGGCCGAAGCCTGGCTGGCGGGCAGCTGGCTGACCCCGTAGTTGTAGAGGAAATAGGCGCCAATCGTCACGCAACTGCCGAGATACAGCACTGACATGGCAGGCAACATAACAAACTCCGTCGGCAGATTGATGGTCGGCGAAACGAGGAAAAACGCAAAAAAGATCGCCCCGACCCAGGATTGGACTGCCGTCAGAAACAAGGCAGAATAGCGCGCACTCAGGTGTTTGAGAGAAATGGTGTAGCCCATGGCCGTGACCATCGCCAGGAATTCCAGGAAATTGCCCAACAAGGGATTCGGAGCGCTCTCTGATTTCTCGCCGCTGACGCTGAGGATACAGACGCCGAATATGGCCAGCACAAACCCCGCAAGGGTCTGCCGGGAGACCTTTTCCTTGAGGAAGACGGTGGCACCGATGGCCACCAGCAGCGGCAGCATGGCGGTTATCATGCCGGCCTGAGAGGCAGTGGTCAGCTCAATGGCCTTGGCCTCGAAGATAAAATAGATGCAGGGCTCGCAGACCGCCATGAGCAGCAGGTATCTGAGATCCTGCCGGCGGATTTTTACCTGTCGCAGTTTCCTGCAGAAAATGAGAAAACAGAGACTACCCACCAGCATGCGCCCCCAGATGACTATCATCGGCGAGTAGCTCCTGAAAGCGATCTTCAACGCAATGAAGGAACTCGACCAAAGAAGCATGGCGGTGACCAGGCAGATGACCGGCAGCCATCTGCCCATTGTATTTTTCACAACCACTCTCCTCTTCTCCTGACCAACAACCCTTGAACGGGCCCTTCACCAAAATCAGCCTGTACCCCGGGCCCATTAGCCATCCTGCAGGACCGCCTTTTGCTGCCGAATCTTGCGAACCGCTCCTTCAAGCAGATACAATGCCAGGGCTGTCCAGATAATGAGATAGCCGATCATCCTCTCACGGGGAAAGTCCTCGTGATAGAGGAAGATTCCGATAAAAAAATTGATGGTCGGGGCGGTGTACTGGAGAAGCCCGAGGGTCGACAAGGGAATCTGGTGCGTCGCATAGCCGAACAGCAGCAGGGGAAAGGAGGTTATCACCCCGGTTCCGATCAGCAGCAGCGACGGCATCAACCCACCGTGGACAAAGTACCCCCCTCCGGTTCCTTCGATAAAAAAGAGATAACCGGCGGCCGGGATAAAGAAGATAAGGATTTCCAAACCGAGGGCATCCATCGAGGAGACGCTGCTCTTCTTGTGGAGGAGACCATATACCGCAAAGGTTGAGGCCAGCGACAGCGCAATCCAGGGAAAACGGCCATAGAATATGGTGAGATAGACAACACCTGCAACCACCAGAAAAAGGGCGATGCATTGAATTGGCCGCAGGCGCTCCTTGAAAAAGATCACCCCCATCAGGACCGAGATGAGCGGATTGATGAAATACCCGAGACTCGCCTCAACGATAAAACCGGCATTGACCGCCCAGATGTAAATCAGC
>JAIFKM010000135.1 GCA_020049575.1 Desulfobulbaceae bacterium | reverse complement strand
ACGATCTTTTTATCACATAACCCAGCACCCGACTCAAGAGTGTCTTTGACATGGAGATCAAATGAATCCATCTTTGACATGACAGCTGCTATGCCACCTTGAGCTAAATTTGTCGCAGTATCTACCCCTCTTTTTTTTGTAATTACAACAACAGTCCCAATTTTGGCCACCCTCAGAGCAAAGGACAAGCCAGCAATACCACTACCAACCACTAAAAAATCTGAATCCATATCCCATCCTTTATGTGCTATGTTTCACGTGAAACACATCTATCTGTAAAAAAGCTCGCGCATATCGGTATACAATTATAACTAGAAAATTAAAGAGAAAAATCAAAACACAGAGATTTTCTCCAAAAGGATCTGGTGTTTAAAAATAGGATTCGCTTTTTAGACAATTTCTATTGTTGTAATGTGAAAGATGGTATAAAACTGCAGCTTGATTTTGCCAAATCTTTACAAAGGATAGATATGAAGAAAGAAGCAAAGATTATTGCGGTGGCCAATCAAAAAGGTGGCGTAGGAAAAACAACCTCAGCTATAAACCTTTCCGCTGCTCTTGCAAAAAAGAAGAAGAGGGTGCTTCTTGTTGACTCTGACCCCCAAGGGAACGCCTCAAGTGGGGTCGGTGTTGCAGTAAAAAAAAACGACAACCATCTTTACCAGGCTTATACTGGCGAGATCCCTGCACACAACGTCATTATCCACACCGAAACTCCACACCTCGACATAATACCAACAAGCATTGATCTGGTTGCCGCAGAGATTGAACTGATCTCTCTACCCAACAGGGAACGTCGACTTTTCTCACTTCTCGAGCCGATAAAAACCCACTACGATTACATCATTATTGACTGCCCCCCATCCTTGGGTTTGTTAACCGTAAATGCCCTGACAGCGTCCCATTCGGTCCTTATCCCCATGCAATGCGAATACTTTGCCATGGAGGGTTTGGCACAACTGGTATCAACCATAAGATCAGTAAAAAAATCCTTCAACCATGATCTTTACATGGAAGGCCTCCTTCTCACAATGTTTGACAAAAGAAACAAACTTACCCACCAGGTGGCGGAAGAGGTCTCCCGACACTTTAACAAGCAGATGTTTAAAACCGTCATCCCACGAAACGTCCGTCTTAGCGAGTGCCCGAGCCACGGTCAATCGATATTCGATTACGACAGTGTCTCGTCCGGCGCCAAGGCCTATTTAGATTTAGCGGATGAATTTTTAAAAAACCAAAGGAACTAAAACAGTGGCAAAACAAACGGGATTGGGACAAGGTGTAAGTGTTCTTTTTGGCCAAGAAAGCGATGAAAAATATTTCCAGTGCCCTGTAGATAAAATAATACCCAACAAACATCAACCCCGTAGCCAATTCAGTGATCAGGATATCGCAGAACTCGCACAATCCATCCAAGAGAACGGTATTATCCAGCCACTTATTGTGACTCTTTCCGACACACCCGGAGTGTATGAACTGATCGCAGGTGAACGTCGTTTACGAGCATCAAAAATTGCAAAACTTGACGAGGTCCCCGTTGTTGTTCTTGACGTAACCAACGAAAATACACTCCTGGAAATGGCCCTTATTGAAAATGTGCAACGTACAGACCTTAATCCAATCGAAGAAGCAGAGGCATATAACAAACTTATTGAGCGGTTTGGTTATACTCAGGAGGAGACCGCAAGAAAAGTTGGTAAAAAAAGATCTACAATAACCAACTTGTTGAGATTGTTAGGTCTGCCCAGTTTTATCAAATCAGATCTCGTTGACGGTGTTCTCTCTGAAGGCCACGCCCGAACGCTTCTCAGGCTATCAGATGAGCCTATCAAAATGAAAGAAGTGCGGGATCTTATAGCAAAGAAAAATCTCTCTGTACGTCAAACAGAAAAACTTGTTCGCAATATTTCTTCCACTGCCACATCCAGACAGACAAAGACACCCTTACAGAAGGATGCAGAAATTCCTTCTTCTTTGTGTTCTTCCCTTTCCAATCAACTTACCAACAAACTCCACTCTCGAATCTCCATAATACAAAATGGAGGCCGAGGAAAAATAGAAATAGAGTACTACTCCCTTGATGATCTGGAACGCTTGGTTTCTATGATCGTTGCGGAATAATTAAATGTGTAATTTAAACAGTATGTCTAAATTACATTCTAATAATTTTTTACAATCGGCCTCCTTATGAAATCCGTTTTACTGTTTTTGGTCTGTCTGATCACACTTTTTTCAACATCACCTCTCCTTTGTGCGCACACCCTCTCAGTCAATACGCAGAATTTATCGCTCAAGAGTGGTCCAGGCATAAACTACAAGACGCTTTGTCAACTTGGAAAGGGTTTTCCTCTGGAAACATTACAGACCAAAGGTCCTTGGGTCAAAGTCAAAGATTTTGAGAACGATACCGGTTGGGTTTCAAAAAAAAGCCTCAGTAAAACACCCCATGCTATTGTAAAAACAAACAAGGGCAGTAAAAATACTGTGAACATCCGTTCCGGACCAGGAATGAACAGCACAATCAAAGCAAGGGTATATTACGGTGTTGTTTTCATGACTCTTGGGAAAAAAAATGGATGGACCCAAGTGAAGCACGATTCAGGATTATCTGGGTGGATTAAGAGTGATTTGCTTTGGGGAAGCTAAAGACGGTAAAATCTACAAACAAAAGGATGGTCGATTGGCTGTGCTTGTTTAGAGGAAATACAATCACTCCATTGTTTGGGACTTTTCCTTACAATACAAGGTATAAAAAAGCCAGTTTTTGTACTAAAATACAAAAACTGGCTTTTATTATTCGTGGCGGAGAGAGAGGGATTCGAACCCTCGGTGGAGTTTTACCCCCACACTCGCTTAGCAGGCGAGCACCATCGGCCAGCTCGGTCATCTCTCCCTAAGTTGTTTGGCGGAGGGAGTAGGATTCGAACCCACGGTACTTTCGTACAACGGTTTTCAAGACCGCCGCCTTAAACCACTCGGCCATCCCTCCAAACAACCTCGTCCTTTTACCATCATTGGAACTATCTGTCAACTGACACGGAAAATCAGGACAGAAATTTACAATGTTTCACATTTTTGTTATATTTCATCGAAAGATTTCTCTCTTTCTGGTATTTATCAATAAACAGATGGTTCCTTTTCTCCTTTCTCAATCCAACAGGCCATGTACGAAGATCAAGAAATCACATCTAAACTGCAGGACGTTACGACGCTCTATGAGATTACCCGGCAACTGGCCACTTCTTTTGACCTAAAAGATTGTCTTCAGAAAATCATGGAGATTCTTTCAACAATGAAGGGCATGGAGAATGGCACTGTTACTATTGTCAACCCACTGACCGGAAAACTAGAGATAGAAGTTGCCCATGGAATTTCAGAAGAAAATAGACTCCGGGGTAAGTATCAGATTGGCGAGGGTATAACCGGAAGGGTGGTTGCAACCGGAAATCCAATTATCGTTCCACATATTGCAGAAGAGCCACTCTTTTTGAACAAAACTGGGGCAAGGGACGATGTTGAAGAACAGCAGCGATCGTTCCTTTGTGTGCCAATAAAAACACTTCACCAAGTTATTGGTGCATTAAGCGTAGATAGACACTACGAAGGGGGCCTGACGGAACAAGCCAACAACGATCTTCAGTTTTTGACTGTATTAAGTGGTCTTATTGCCGAGACAACCGTCCGAATACAGACGGTAAATAAGGAAAAGGAGATTCTACACAGTGAAAACCTCAAGCTCAAAAGAGAACTTTCCGAGAAAAATAAAATTAACGATATTGTAGGAAATTCCAGTAAAATGCAGGATGTTTATGAAATGATTCATCGGGTGGTTGACTCCAACGCAACTGTCCTGCTGCGAGGTGAGTCTGGGACAGGAAAAACCTTGGTGGCCAAAGCTCTCCACTACAACAGCAAACGAAAAGAGAAACCTTTTGTGGTGGTTAATTGCTCAGCCCTTCCCGAGACACTCTTGGAAAGTGAGCTTTTTGGCCATGAAAAAGGAGCCTTTACAGGAGCTAACGAAAGGAAGATAGGGCGCTTTGAACAAGCTGAAGGTGGAACACTGTTTCTCGATGAAATTGGCGAGATCAGTTACTCTGTGCAGGTAAAGCTTCTGCATGTCGTCCAGGAAAGAAATTTTCAGAGACTTGGATCAAACAAATTGATCAATTGTGATGTTCGTCTTGTTGCTGCAACAAACCGAGATCTGGAAAAAGCTGTTGCTGAGCATAAATTCCGTGAAGATCTTTATTACAGACTCAATGTTTTTCCTGTTTATATGCCACCCTTAAGAGAAAGACGCACAGATATACTCCTGCTTGCTGAATTCTTTCTCGATAAATACTCAAAAGAAAACTCCAAATCTATCAAACGTATTTCGACCTCTGCCATAGACATGTTGGTTCAGTATCACTGGCCAGGAAATGTCCGCGAACTGCAGAACTGTATGGAACGGGCGGTCCTTATTTGCGATGACGATACTATAAAAGGTGTACATCTTCCACCTTCCTTGCAAATTGCTGACCCCCGTAGCGCCGAAAATCCTCTTTCACTCACCGCCGCTGTAGAAAATTTCGAGAAAGAGCTTATAATTGAAGGTCTTAAAAAGAATAATGGCAACCAGACAAAGACCGCCAAATACCTCGATAGCAGCCTGAGAATCATTAACTATAAGATTCATCAATACGACATTGATCCAAAAAAATACAGAATCTGATTCGATGAACATTCTGCTTCATACGTGTTGCGCGCCTTGCGCAATTTATCCAGTCTCTCAGCTTCGTAGCCAGTTTACGGAGAATATCACCCTCTTTTTTTTTAACCCGAACATCCACCCCTATCAGGAATATAAAAAAAGACTGGATTGTCTCGTTAGTTTCTGCGACAAGAACGATTTGCCACTGATTGTCGAAGGAGGCTATCAACTGACTGAGTTTTTGCGTGCGGTGGTCTTTCAGGAAGATAAGCGTTGCAGTATCTGCTCGTCTTTACGGATGACAAAAACCCAGGAATGGGCCAAAATGCACAAATTTGACGCATTTACCACAACACTTCTCTACAGCAGGTATCAAAACCATCACCAAATCAAGGATCAATGTCAGATTCTCTCCCAAGAATCGAAAATTCCATTTTATTACGAAGATTTTAGAGAAGGATGGCAATATGGAGTTGATATCTCGCTTGAGCAGAAACTCTATCGACAGACCTACTGTGGTTGTATTTACAGTGAACAGCAACGATATGATAAATCACAGAGACCAAAAAAAAGGAAAGACAGATGCTGAAGATAATCGTTCTGGCAACAACTAACAAAAACAAAATAAAGGAATTTCAGAATCTTCTCGATAAGTTCAATATTGAATTAAAAAGTATAGCTGACTTTGGACCATTGCCTGAAGCAGTGGAAGACGGTGCCAATTTTGACGAAAACGCATATAAAAAAGCCCTGCACTATGCAAAAGTACTCGGGCTACCGGCAATTGCAGATGATTCGGGCCTGGTTGTAGAAGCCCTGCATGGTGAACCTGGTGTATATTCTGCACGATACGCCGGGCCACATGCTACTGATGAACAAAATTGCTTAAAGCTTCTTGAAAAACTCAAAGGGGAAAAAAACAGGGCAGCTTCCTTTCAGTGCGTTCTTTCTGTCGCCGTGCCTTCTGGTCCAGCTCTGACGTATGACGGTTCCTGCAACGGTGAAATACTTGATACATTCCGAGGTTCTAATGGGTTTGGCTATGATCCACTTTTTTATTATCCAGAACTTGGAAAAACGTTCGCGGAATTGTCAATTGAAGAAAAAAACAAAATCAGCCACAGAGCTAAGGCTTTAAAAGAATTTGCCCTGGAATTTCCAAAGGTCTGCAAATGGCTTGAACAAAGGCTTGAAGAAGAAAAACCAGATAAACCGGATCACAACGAATTTGAAGACAACGATTGGTCTTCGTGAAGCATTTCTATTTATTCTACCTTGAGCTCCCTTGCCAGAAGGTCGCCTACAGCAAGGGAGCAGTCCTTGTTTTCATATATTATATTATACACTTGCTCAAGTATTGGCATTTCAATGCTTAATGATTGAGCCAAATCATAAACAGATTTTGTGGTGCGAACACCTTCAGCCACTGTCTGCATCTCCTCGAGTATCTGTGCCAGTTTTTTCCCTTTTCCCAACAAAATACCGACAGTACGATTACGACTGAGATCTCCCGTGCATGTTAAAACAAGATCACCAATACCGCTTAACCCAGAGAATGTAGCCGGTTCTGCCCCGAGAGAGACCCCAAGTCTCGTAATTTCTGCCAATCCCCGTGTAATAAGTGCTGCTCTGGTGTTTAAGCCATAACCTAGACCATCGCAAATTCCAGCAGCCAAGGCGACAATATTTTTAAGGGCCGCACTTATTTCAAGGCCAATAACATCAGTGCTGGCATAAACCCTGAACCTTTCTGTTCCAAATATCTTCTGGAGATCTTTTGCGCAAGCCAAATCCCTACTACCAATAGTTACAGCAGTAGGAATTTCAAGGGCGACTTCTTTCGCAAAAGAGGGCCCAGAAAGCACTGCTAAACGAATAGTATTTGTATTATCTCTACACTGTAAAATCTCTTCCATTACCTGTGTCATCGTCTTCAGGGAAGTGTTTTCTATTCCCTTTATTGCTGACACTACCACAGCATTTTTTTCAAGCAGTGGGCATACCTGTACAAAAATCTCCCGCATACTATGCGAGGGCACTACCATACAAACAACTTTTGCCTGCATGACGGCTTCTTCAAGGTTGGCGGTAAAGTGTATATTCTTTCTGAGCGGGATACCGGGAAGATATCGTGTGTTACAACCTGCTCTAATAAGCTCCTCTATATGCCGTTTTCTGTGCCCCCAGAGGAACACCGAGCTGTTTTTCAAAGAGAGCACCTGGGCTATGGCTGTTCCCCAGGATCCAGCGCCAATTACCGCGATCTTATCACTCAATGTCATTGTCATCGCTTTCATCAGAGCTATCTTTGGCCACCGTATCCATCCCTACGACCTTTTCCCCATCTTCAAGGTTTATCATCTTTACGCCTTGGGTACTTCTCCCTATGACCCTGATTGAAGAGAGGTCCATGCGTATCATCTTACCGGAATCGGCAATGACAATTATTTCATCATCATCCTTCACCTGTTTCGCATCAATTACGTTGCCATTTCTCTCAGACGCCTTTATGCCGAAAACTCCTTTCCCGCCGCGTTTTTGAATCCTGAATTCCTCAATAGGACTCCTCTTACCATAGCCATTTTCGGTGACTGTCAGTATTGAGTATTCTGAAGATACGACAATCGCGCTGACAACTTTGTCGTCGGGACGGAGCCGGATTCCACGTACACCGGCTGCTGAGCGGCCCATTTCTCTAATATCCGATTCATGAAAATGAATACACATACCCTTCTGGGTATAAAGGAGAACACTGTCGTCGCCATTGAGTATGTGAGCCGCTATAATCTCATCACCCTCATTGATTGTCAGCGCCTTCTTTCCTCTGCGGAGAGGACGACTGAACTCCTGCATGTCAGTTTTCTTTACCCGACCCGAACTGGTCACCATCATAATTGTCTTGTCGGCACTCTTTGTCTCAAGAGTTGAAACAGGCAGAATGGCGGCAACCCTCTCACCTTCAGCAAGATGAAGAAGATTGACAATAGCCTTTCCTCTGGCTATACGGCCAGCAAGCGGAAGTTGATAAACCTTTCGCCAGAACACTTTGCCATGGTTAGTAAAAAACAAAAACATATCTAGCGTTGAGGCTACATAGAGGTTTGATACAAAATCTTCCTCAATGTTTTTTACACCGGTAACTCCTTTTCCACCGCGGTTCTGAGATCTGTACAAACTTACTGGGTTTCTTTTTATATATCCGGTATGTGTAACCGTAACAGCCATTTCTTCCGGCATGATGAGATCCTCTGGCAGGATTTCATCAACAGCATCAACAATTTCAGTCCTTCTCTCGTCTCCGTAAGTGTCACGCATTTCGATAAATTCGTCTTTAATGATCTGCATAACAAGTGCTTCATCGCCAAGAATAGTTTTCAGGCGATCTATCTCCACAAGAACATCATTATAATCAGAGACGATCTTTTCTCTTTCCAGACCAGTGAGCCTCTGGAGTCTCATATCAAGAATAGATTGCGCCTGAATTTCGGAGAGTTGAAATCGATTTATCAATCCTTCTTTTGCTTCAAGCGGGTTTTTTGATCCTTTGATCAAGGCAACGACCTCGTCAAGATTGCTGATGGCAATATTGAGTCCTTGAAGTAAATGGGCCTTTTCCTCGGCCTTGTTGAGCTCAAACGACGTTCTTCTGTAGACGACAACCCTACGGTGCATCACAAAATACTCAAGGATTTGTTTGAGATTAAGCACTTCTGGTTTGTTGTTAACGATGGCCAGAAAGATGATACCGAACGATTTCTGCATTGGTGTCATCTTATAAAGTTGGTTAATGACGATATCCGCCACCTCGTCCTTTCGCAGTTCAAGGACTATACGTAGTCCTTGCCTGTCTGATTCATCACGAACTTCAGATATTGATTGAATTTTCTTGTCTTTCACAAGATGGGCTATTTTTTCAACCAAAACAGCCTTGTTCTGTTGAAAGGGAATCTCGGAAATGATTATTGCTTCCTTTTTTGTATCCTTAAGCCGTTCAACATGGGTAACCGCCCGCATGACCACAATGCCCTTTCCAGTCTCGTAGGCTTCTCTGATGCCTGCCCTGCCGCAGATCTGGCCCCCTGTCGGAAAATCAGGGCCAGTTATGATTTTAATAAGCTCGCTGACAGTTATATTGGGATCGTCAATAATCGCAATCAGGCCATTCATTACCTCGGTAAGGTTGTGCGGAGGAATGTTGGTGGCCATTCCGACGGCTATACCCGAACTTCCGTTTATCAGAAGGGTCGGTATTTTACTGGGCATTACAGACGGTTCTGACAAAGAGTTATCGTAATTCGGCACAAAATCGACAGTATTTTTGTCCAGATCTCCGACAACCTCCCGATCAATCCGGGTCATCCGTGCTTCGGTATATCGCATGGCGGCAGCCGAATCACCATCAAGAGAGCCGAAGTTACCTTGACCATCAACGAGAGGGTAGCGCATCGAGAAATCCTGGGCCATTCGCACAATAGTGTCATATGCGGCCGTATCTCCGTGTGGATGATACTTACCAATGACATCACCGACAATGCGCGCTGATTTTACATATGGTCTGTTGTAGAAAACACCTAACTCGCGCATGGCGAAAAGTGCACGCCGGTGAACCGGTTTCAGGCCATCCCTCACGTCGGGCAACGCTCTGCCGACAATCACACTCATGGCATAGTCAAGATAAGATTTTTTTAATTCTTTTTCTATGCTTACAGTGTTCGAAATATCATTACCCATAGTTGTGTCAATATCCATTAATGTTCGTCATTACAAAGTGAGATAAATTTTCCTCATTGGCGGGAGTGTATTTATAGCATCATATATCGAGATCTACGACCTCAAGTGCGTGATTTTGAATAAACTCTCTTCGAGGTTCAACTTTATCTCCCATGAGTGTGGTGAAAATATCGTCAGCCTGTTCGGCATCGTTTATGGTTACCTGAACCAGGCTGCGATTTTCAGGATTCATCGTCGTTTCCCAAAGTTGTTCCGGGTTCATCTCACCCAGACCCTTATAACGCTGAAGATGACTGCCCTTGAACGATTCATCACGGGCAAACTGAAGCATTTCCAACCAGTTTGCGGCAGAAACAGAAGTCTCCAGCCCCCCTGTGCCACCACCTTGAAATGTAAGAGTAAAAGCACACGTGAGATATGGTTGAATACTTTCATACAGAGACAGAGCTGTCCTGTATTCGTTGATAAGGGGTATTTGTGGCCCCAGCGTCATCCTGACCTGTACTCTTCCTTTTATTGCTATATCGACTTCATAGCAGTCGGCACGCCATCTGCAGGATCTAATGGGACCTATGACTAGATTTTTTTCAGATAATTTATCCACAAGATTCTTCAAAAAGGCTTCGTCGGTAAACTGATCAGCTGATCGAATTTGATTTTCAAGGAGAAAAAGAAGCATTTCCTCCCATATATTCATACGATTCATAAATGAAACAATTCTTTGATATATCGAGAATTTTTCTAAAAGTTGAACGAGTTTCTCGCCATCTACTTCATCTTCTGGTTTTCCTTGGGCGGAAATCTTTATTTTTTCACTCGCCTGCGAAAAGAGATATTTATTGAGATCAGACTCTTCCAGAAAGTATTTTTCTTTTTTACCCTTACCAAGTCTATAGAGAGGAGGTTGTCCAATGTAGACGAACCCGCCTTGAACCATCGGCAGCATCTGACGATAGAAAAAAGTGAGCAGTAACGTTCGAATATGAGCCCCGTCAACATCTGCATCTGTCATGATAATGACTTTATGATACCGAAGTTTTGTAAGATCGAACTCATCCTTACCTATTCCACACCCCAAGGCGCCAATAAGATTTTTAATTTCTTCACTTTCAAGAATGCGATCAAATCGAGCTTTTTCAACATTCATTATTTTTCCGCGCAATGGCAATATGGCCTGAATAGACCTATCCCTGCCTTGTTTGGCTGAACCTCCGGCGGAATCACCCTCAACGATGAATATTTCTCTTTTTGCTGGATCTTTTTCTTGGCACTCTGCCAACTTCCCAGCCATCAACAGACTTGTTGATCCTTTCTTGCGGGAAAGATCTCTGGCTTTTTTGGCTGCTTCACGCGCCCGGGCCGCTTCCACAACTTTAAAAAGAATTTTTTTGGCAACAAGAGGATTCTGTTCGAAAAAAACTGTCAGTTTTTCATTACAAACTGATTCGACAATAGATTTTACTTCTGAGTTTCCGAGCTTAGTCTTGGTCTGACCCTCGAATTGAGGATTGGGGACATGGACAGATATTACACAGGTGAGACCCTCACGGACATCGTCACCACCCATTTTTTCCCGCAAGTTTTTTGGGATTATATCATCATTGGCATACCTGTTTATACACTTTGTCAGGGCTGCCCTAAATCCAGCGACATGAGTTCCACCCTCACGTGTATTTATATTATTGACAAAAGAGAACAGCCTCTCTGAATATCCGTCAAAATACTGTATTCCTATCTCAACCTTTACTTGGTCGCGTTCAGCTGAGATATAAATGGGATCCGAAAAGATAGGTGTCCGGTTTCTGTTTAAATATTCTACATAGGAGACGAGACCACCGGATGCATGAAATTTGTCCTCTGCACCGCTGCGTTCATCCTTGAGATAAATTCGTATGTCTTTATTGAGAAAAGATAACTCTCTCAATCTGGTTTTTACCGTATCATAGACATATGCTGTCGTTTCCTGAAAAATCTGTGAATCAGCTTTGAAGGTAATTTTTGAACCTGTCTTTTCACTTTCACCCACTATAGTGAGTTCGGAGGCCTTCGTACCGAAACGGTAGGTCTGTCTATAAATTTTACCATTCCTTTTGATTTCTGCTATAGTCTCTGACGAAAGGGCGTTGACTACTGAAACACCTACACCGTGCAGTCCCCCTGAAACCTTATAGGTTGAATGATCAAATTTTCCGCCAGCATGCAGCGTTGTCATAACAAGTTCCAACGCCGACATGTTTTCAGTAGGATGCATATCGACAGGAATACCACGCCCATTGTCTTCAACAGAAACAGAGTTATCGGCATGAATTGTAACCTTTATATGGGTACAATATCCAGCGAGGGCCTCATCTATGCTGTTATCGACCACCTCCCAGATAAGATGATGCAGTCCTTCTTCTCCTGTATTTCCGATATACATTGAGGGCCTGACACGTACGGCCTCAAGTCCATCCAACACTTTAATCTGTTCAGCGCCATAGGCGTTTTTTTCTTCAATCACACTCATCGCTTTTCCTGGATAAAAATTGCTCTTGTCTTGATATTAAAGCTGCATCGGCATAATAATACTTAAAAATCCCT
>JAIFKM010000048.1 GCA_020049575.1 Desulfobulbaceae bacterium | reverse complement strand
ATAGTTAATGTAATCGGGGAGATTATTCTCACCCATGGTAAAAATCCTCCAAGGATTCATTTCAAAACGGGTCGTGGAGAATGTGCACTCATGTGCCTGTGAGATCTACATATCAATCAAGGCATTGCCCTCCACTATTCGACTGCTTCAGTACCTTTAAGATTTACCATGCTCCTATGTCTGGAAAGTATCTCACCGGAAAAATAACCATTCCAACCGACTTGTTCTTCACAAGTACTATAATATGGATCAGTCAGTTATTAAGCAACTCCTCACTCTTGTACATAACGGCAGTTGCCAACAACAACCTAGCAATGGCCTCCCTTTCAATCATTTCGCATCAATGCAAAGTCAAACGTATATTTCCCCTGTTCGGTGGCCCACCACCCTTGCAAGATTCAAGTATTGCGGTATAATCCCGTGGTTTGGCGCAGAACAATCTACGATCTCTCATCATATATTTAGAAACCTTCGGGGTATCAATGAATACATCACTTAAACTCAAACTGGGCCTGCTCGTTTTTCTGCTTGTCCTGTCTGTTGTCACAATCGTCCCCTCATTCTATTCCGCGACGCCGGATTGGTGGAAAAAGTATATGGCACCCGAAGGGTTGCGACTCGGTCTCGATCTCCAGGGAGGAATGCATCTTGTCCTTAAGGTCGACCTGAAAAAGGCAGAGGAGAATTCTCTCGAACTCGCCGCCAATGATCTCAAGGACACTCTGTCCGAGCAATCTGTCAGTGCAATCCGAACACCCTCTGCCTCACCGGAGACAGTTATCTTCACTCTGCCCAACACGAGCAGCATTGAACAGGTAAAGAAACTGGTGGCGGAGGATTTCCCTGATATTGATACAAAGATCGAGTCCCAGGAAGGCAGCTTTCCCCGTATTATACTCACCCTGAAAGAGGCAAAGAAAGACTACATTAAAACACATTCTGTTGAGCAGTCACTTGAGATTATTCGCAACAGAATTGACCAGTTCGGTGTTGCCGAACCTGTCATTATCCGTCAGGGAGAGGATGAAATCGTCATCCAGCTTCCAGGGGTGAGAGATCCAAAACGGGCCATGAAATTGATCGGTGATACAGCCCAGCTTGAATTCAAACTCGTAGCCGAACCGGCAGGCCTCAATCTCAATGAACTCATTGAAAAGGCGAAGAAGTCTGGCCAATGGAAAGATGGAGAGGACCTGAAAAAACTGAATCGCGCCCTGCAGAACCAACTGCCCAGTGATACTACCATCTCCTTTGAGAAAGAGGTCGATCCGCAAACCAAGCTCGAACGGGCCACCCCTCTGCTTCTTGAAAACAAAACGCTCATGACAGGCGAGATGGTCAAGGACGCTCAGGTGAGAATCGGCGGAACCTTCAACGAACCCTATGTCAGCCTTGACCTTACAGGAAGAGGCGGCAAGGTTTTCGGCCAGCTCACTGAAAAGAACGTTGGCAGGCGGATGGCTATTGTACTTGACAACAATGTCCGCTCTGCCCCGGTGATTCGCGAGCGTATCCTCGGCGGCTCTGCCCAGATCTCAGGCACCTTTACTCATGAGGAGGCCTCTGACCTAGCCATCGTACTCAGGGTGGGAGCCTTACCAGCACCCGTTGATATCATCCAGAATATGACCGTCGGGGCAAGTCTTGGGCAGGATTCTATCAACAAGGGATTGACTTCAGGTATCTTTGGCACAATTCTGGTTATCAGCTTCATGCTCATTTACTATCGAACATCTGGAGTCATCGCCAACAGTGCATTATTTCTCAACATCCTTTTCCTTTTTGCCGGTCTCGCCATTCTCAACGCAACCCTCACACTCCCTGGTATTGCCGGAATCGTCCTCTCCATCGGGATGGCCGTCGATTCAAACGTTCTGATCTTTGAGCGCATCCGGGAGGAAATGGCCCTGGGGAAATCAGTCCGATCAAGTATTGACCGCGGATTTGACAAGGCATTTCTTTCAATCATGGATTCTCAGGTCACTACATTGATAACAGCTGTGGCTCTTTTCATGTTCGGTACCGGCCCGATTAAAGGTTTTGCCATCACCCTCTCTCTGGGTATTATCTTTAATCTTTTCACATCGCTTACATGCTCAGAAATGATGTTCAATGTACTGAATCACTTCCGTCCCATTAAGAGGATCAGATACTTGAATCTCATTGAGAAGCCAAATTTCGACTATCTCAAGATTAAAAATATCACTTTCATCATCTCCGGAGTTACTGCTATCATCGGCATCATTGCCATGGTTCAGTTTGCCAGAGGCCATGCCAATATGGGCGTAGATTTTACCGGCGGTTCACTCCTCAACTATCAGGCCGAGAAACCTTTCAATCTGAGTGAAATCCGCAAAGCTCTTGACCGTAACAATTTTGAGGGAATTGATCTGCAAGAAGTTGAAAATGAGTCCCGCCTGATTATCAAAGTTAAAAAAAGTGAGGAAGTCCTGTCGGGTGTCAGCGACAAAATCACAATTGTCCTTAACAAAGAACTTCCTGAACAGAAATTTTTTCTTGAGGGCCAATCAGAAATCGGTTCCTCCGTCAGTTCGGCACTCCGCGACAAGGCTCTGCTTGCTATTGTTCTGTCTCTTAGTGGAATTGTCCTCTATCTCGCCGTTCGGTTTGACTTCAGATTTGGCATTGCGGGAATGATCGCCACTTTACATGACGTCTTTTGCGTCATTGGTATATGCTGGCTTTTGAATCTTGAAATGAACCTTCTCATAGTGACGGCTCTGTTGACCCTTGCAGGCTACTCAATCAATGACTCTGTTGTCGTGTTCGACCGTATCCGTGAAAACATCCATAAATATCAAGGAAAACCACTCGACGAGGTAATCAATCTCAGTGTGAACGAGGTTTTAAGCCGGACTGTAGTCACTGGCACAACGACACTTTTGGTCCTGCTTGCATTATTTTTCATGGGGGGATCGGTCATCCATGATTTCTCGCTCGTTCTGCTTATTGGTATTGTCATCGGTACCTACTCATCAGTATTTGTTGCCAGCCCTATCCTAACCCTCATGCCTGAGAAGAAGATCTGAAATGGGCTTGGATGGATGGCAGGATGAACAGTTGCCAGGTTTTGTTCACAAGCTTGATAGAAATGAAGAATTCAATTTTGCCTGTCACAAGGGCGTAGGCTGTTTCACCGAGTGCTGCAGACTCCTTGATCTGGCACTTACCCCTTATGATATCCTGAGGCTGCGCAGAGCCACAGGTATTGATTCGAGAATTCTGCTCGACAAATACGTCATCATCGAGCAGGAAGCGGATGAATCCTTTCCTCGTCTCTATCTGACAATGGTCGATGACGGAAGAGGCAGCTGTCCATTTGTCTCCCCGAATGGTTGCTCAGTCTATCAGCATCGTCCGGGTGCCTGCCGGGTTTATCCCTTAGGTCGTGCAGCCAGACAAGATAAATCGGGAAAGATTGAGGAACAATTTGTCCTGGTGAAAGAAGAGCACTGCCGCGGTTTCGAGGAAAACACCTACCAAACTGCAGAACGTTACAGTATTGAGCAAGGGATGACAGAATATTGTGCGTTCAATGATGCCTTTGCCGCTCTCGTGCACAGCGAAAAGACTAGCCAGGGATTTATCCCAACGACATCCGAGAAGGAGCTTTTTCTCCTGGTCTTATATAACCTTGATGAGTGGCGCGAAATTCTTCTTCGAGGAGAATACGATTCGATTGACAACAAAGCTGCTCGAACCATGGGGCAGAGTACTGACGAGGATCTCCTGCTTTTTTCTTTGAAATGGTTCAATGAAAGGATTTTTGGTTAGGTTCGATCATTTTTCTGCAATTCTGCCAGGGTTACACATGCTGAAACTTATTGTCTTTGATTGCGATGGAGTGATGTTCGACTCTAAAGAATCCAATTGCCAATTCTACAATCATCTACTCGATCACTTCGGCCGGCCACCAATGAGTGCGTCTGAATTGGATTTTGTTCATATAAATAATACAGTCACATCCATTGCCCACATCTTCAGACATTACCCGGATCAGGATCTCCAAGAAGTTGATCACTATCGACTTTCATGTGATTACACACCGTTCCTGCAGTTGCTCGAAATGGAGAAAGATCTTCGTCCATTTCTTGAATGTACGTGTAAACACTATCATCTTGCCATCTCAACCAATCGAACCAATACGATGGAATCGCTCCTCAAACGATTTGATCTGGAGCAGTATTTCGGCAAGGTTATGACAGCACAGAATGCCAGGAGACCCAAACCCGCCCCCGATGCGCTCGAAGAAATTCTTGAACACTTTGCATGCCAGTCAGAAGAAGCTATCTATATCGGCGATTCTATCATTGATCAGGAACATGCAGCCGGTTGCGGTGTTCCTTTCATCGCTTTCAGGAATAAAGACCTGCGGGCAGCTTTTCATGTAGACAGTTTTCTGGAAATTCTGGAATTACAGCCTTTCACAATAAACCGGTGCTGATTCAAGCTATTTTTCAGACAGTCTGCTCTTCATCTATTCTTTTTACACCTTCCATCAAAAGCATCATGAAATCGCCAATTTCTGCTGCTTTCATTTCTTGAGGTGTCAAACCAGCTGTAAATCTGTAAGCCCCTTGTTTTTCAGCAAGAATAGCAAATATTGCATCCTGATGCACCTTCTTGCCATAGTGCGCATTGATAATACAACCTTCCCGGAAAGAGACTTTACCTTCGCCCTCCTGCAAGTGGAATGTCAAAACGCCAGTCTTCTGATGCATATGGAATATTTGGAAAAGTTCAGCAGGGACAACCTCGTCCAGCTTTCCAGACATGCATGATTCAAACTCTTTTGCTCGGGCTGCATTAGTTTTCTGCAGTCTCGAGGCAAGAAGTTGGGCCATGAACACCTGAACCGAGGCTATTGAGCCAAGTAGTCGACTGAAGTCCTCACCATGAATGGCCAGCACCACGCTCTCCTGTTTCGCTCTCACTGTCAAACCAGCCACACCAGAGCCCAGATAGCTCATTTCACCGCAGATCTCACCCTCTCCGAGAGTGGCAATTATAACGTGGGTATCCTCTACAAGGAGGATGCCTTCTAGGATAATATACAGATTGTGGTTAGGTTCTCCTTTGTGAATCAGGATGCCCCTCTCTTCAATGACCACCTCATTACACGCTTTAAAAAAGTTCTCAAGCACGCTCTCAGGCAAAACTCGAAGAAAGGGGCTGTCGATCTTCCGACCCTTGAGGAGACTTGCTATAGATCGTATCTGAGCAGCAGGGCCTTTTGTTGTTGATACCGGGACGGAATTTCGCACCCGACGGAACTTTATAAGGCCTGTGCATCCACTGCAGGTATACAGTCGATGATCCTGTTCACCCTGGCCGTCAACCGATTTTTTTTTCAGTAAAACAAAAAGGAGCTCCGTCATTTCACGCACCAATATCAGGCACACCTCTTTGCCTTCAGGACACCCAATGGCCCGATCGGAAAGAGTAAGGCATTCTCCTGCCACGTAGAGTGGACAATTGTTTTGTTCAACAATCTCAAAGACTGCCTTAAACTGTTTCATATCGACCACATATCAAGAAATAAACAGGGTTAAATCGATGGAGAACTGATATCGTCAAAACACATTTGAGATCAGCCCGAAGGTTATTTGGCCAAGTGCCCCTCAATACAGCAGGCCTGAACCTTCGCAAGAGCGAAGGTATTTTTTTCCTATATTTCAAATTCATACGATTTTTTTTGAGTTACCCAAAGATGTTGTTATAATAGACACGGAAATCGTCGTTTAACCTTTATTTTCAGCCGGGATTTTTTATGGGCTTAGAGACACAGCAGCTTGCAGACATTTTCCAAGAAGTCCGAGAGGCTTTTGCACAGCATCCCTCTATTGTGGTCACCCCGATCAAAGGTGACCCCCCTGACCAGTATGAAGTCCGCTATACTCTTACCGGAGTCTACAAAGATGAGACCGGCAAGATTCAACAAACCTCAAACCATATTATAACTATAACCATTCCCTTTGGTTTTCCACACTTCCCGCCGAGTTGCAAGCCCAAAACTCCGCTCTTTCATCCCGACTTTGATCCAGCTGCAATCTGTCTCGGTGATTTCTGGGAGCATGATCGATCGCTTTCTGATCTTATTTATTTTATAGGGAAGATGATTGCAGGGGAAATCTATTCAAAAGAAAACACTTTTAACGAAGAAGCGGCCCTCTGGTATCGAGAAAACACAGACAAACTCCCTTTTGCTGAACTCAAGGGCCAGGAATCTCTTCAAAGACAGCCCGACACATCATCACTCTCTTCATCAATCACTCAAGAGATTCAAATAGATACGTTAGAAGACTCCGACTTCACTTCAGATTTTGATTTTCTTGGAATCGAACAGGAAGAAAAAAAGGCCCGAAAAACTGAAGAAGCTTCTCCGCTTGCTCCAGAAGGTTCGAGTAAAGAACCTGTCATTGACGTTGAAACTATCTGGCTCCTGTCTCGACAAAAACGTTTTCTTCAACTCAAAGGTATCCTCAAAGATCTCCCTGCAGAGACAGATTTTGAAGGTAAAGAAGAACTCGCAGCGAGAATCGAAACGGTCTTCACCGAAGCACGACAAATTTATTCACAGGGAGAATCCTTTGAACACCAAGGGCTTCCCGGCAAGGCCCTGGAAAAATATATTGCGGTAGAGGAGTTGGTAAGCGACTACCCCAAAATTCATGACGATATCCGTCGAACAGAACAGTCCAAAGATCTTCTTGGCGATTGGGTTCAGGCCGATGGTGAAAAAGCCAAAAACGGTGCCAAGGTCCTGGAAAAGACAAAGAAGGACAGAAAAGTTCAGGAGAAAAAAACTACTAAATCTTCAGGTCTTACGTTCTATACCGAAAAAAGCAAACGCCAATTCAATGTTGTTCCCGTGGTCATTATCTGTTCTATCCTTTTCATCGCAGCACCTCTCGCCTATTTTTACTCCTCAGAAAATAGTCAATATACTCAAGCTGAACAACTTTTTAACCAATGTTATCAACAGATGGAGGCAAAACAATTTGAGGCAGCCTCAAAATCATGTACCTCTGCTCTAGCCCTTTCCAAGGACGTGCTCTTTTTTAAACAACAGGCACGATTCGAGCTCAATCAAAAGATCGATGCTATTCTTACTTCAGAAGAGATGCGTCAGGGACTTGCCGGGTTTGTCCTGCTTGACGGCAAATATGTACTGCAGGCCACAGCAGATATTCTCAAATCATCAAAAGATATCGTAGCAGAAGGCGACAAATTTATGTTGGCGTCAAAATGGCAGAATGCCATTGACGCGTATACACAAGGTCTCGAATCCCTCAAGAAAAATAACAAGACTGAAAGCACATATCTTGCCGAACTTCAAACTAAGCTTTCATTGGCTAAGACCCGTCTGCTCATGCAGAACGGCAAGGAAGCGATGAGTCAGAAATCATGGCAACAAGCCCGCCAGAATTTCGAACTGGCCCTTGCGGAGA
This sequence comes from Desulfobulbaceae bacterium, assembly GCA_020049575.1. Taxonomy (GTDB): domain Bacteria; phylum Desulfobacterota; class Desulfobulbia; order Desulfobulbales; family Desulfocapsaceae; genus Desulfoprunum. Next base: position 37,556 of record JAIFKM010000048.1, on the reverse strand, counting down.
TGAAAAATCTTGACGTCGAGAATCAACAGAACTTGAGCGCTGAGATCAGGCCGCAGCTCGATAAATGTATTTTCCTGCTGCTCAAGCAGAAGGGTGACGAACTCTTCGCTGGTTCTGATTGGACAGGAGCTTTTATGCACTTTCAGAATGCCATGGCCCTCGGTGCAAAGTTGGACCAATCCGAAACTCAAGAACTCAGTTCGCTACAAGGGGACATTATCAAAGCCGAACTCTATTCAACCATCAATGAAGGCAAAACTGCTTTTACTGACGGTCAGTGGGACGAGGCCATAAAGAAATATGCCAAAGCCAGCAAAATTCTCATGGATAACCAAGGCCTGCTCAACCCTCAAGATTTAGAGCAGAACAGGGAGAAACTCACCCGCATTATGCTTCAGGCCTCGATCATCAGAGACCGCCAGGAAGTGGACAGGCTTGTCAAGGAAGAAAACTGGATCGAAGCTGAGAAAAATCTCTTGCTCGTAATAGAGGCAATTAACAAGAGCCCAGCAGGAAAAGAGAAAGAATTTCAAACAATCCTCACAGAATCAAACAAGAAAATCAAGGATTTCAAAGACAAGCTGTATATTGCCGACAAGATCAAATACCTCGAAGACAACTACCAAACCTTGTTTTCCGAGAACTATCCCGCCGCCGCACCGGAAACTCTCACTTCACCTGTAATCACCTTCATCAAAGATGCCGGAGACAAACTGATCTTCAAGCTTCAGTGTACGGAAGAAGGCAGGGGACGTCCTTTGAAGCTGGTCATGTACTATAGCTATTCAGAGTCGACAAAAAACTGGGCCTTCCATAGCAATCCCGAATAATTCAGCGGTGCGATTCGAAAGCGCATGCATATCGGGGCTCAGGATATTGCTTAATCGCTAGAGCAGAAAACGGAATTCTCCTTTGCCCAAGAGATTGTGGAGATGAAGAATACCAACGAGTTTCTTTTCCGAATTCACTATCGGCAGAACTGTAATTTCATGCCGCTGCATAATGCTCAAAGCGTCAGCTGCAAGTATATCAGGGTCAATGCAAATGGGATCGGCGGTCATCAGCGTAGAGACTCCAATGCCTGAGAAACCTGCCCTCTCTACGATAAACCGTCGCATATCCCCATCAGTTATAATCCCCACAACGTGATCCGCATTGTCAATAACGAGTACAGCACCCAGATTTTTCTCGTTGAGCACCTGCACAGCAAGCCTTGCCGAAGCCTTTGGAGATATTGTCGGCACTTTCTCATCTGTGAGCATTACTTCGGAAACCTTTACTTTCAATCGCTCTCCTAGGCTGCCGCCTGGATGGTTATAGCGGAAATCTTCGGCTTGAAATTTCTTTCTGTTTAATAGAACCACAGACAAGGCATCACCCATTGCCAAAGTCGCAGTAGTACTAGCAGTTGGAGCCAAACCAAGAGGACATGCTTCCCGTGGAACTGCAATATCAAGGATAACATCAGAAGCCAATGCGAGGGAGGAGTTTGGCCCTCCGGTCATGGCTATAATGCGAATCCCCCTCCTCTTCAGACTTACAAGCAGGGCATTCAATTCAACAGTTTCACCGGAATAGGAGATTGCAAGAACTACATCTGTGGAACTCACCATACCAAGATCTCCGTGCATAGCCTCGACAGGATGCAGAAAAAAAGATGGTGTTCCCGTACTATTTAGAGTGGCTGCAATCTTTTGACCGATTATGCCGGATTTGCCGATACCTGTAATAACAAGACGGGTTGGGCAGGCAAGCACAAGTTCAACTGCTTTTAGAAATTCCAGTCCAATCTGTGAGCGAACCGCAGCCAAACCCTGTTCTTCGATTTCAAAAACTCTTTTTGCTTCTTCAATGGTCATTCATTTCAATCTCTAACCAGAGAGTCTCCTTTAATTTTTCTTCGTTCCTGCTCATATCTTCCTTCAGTGACAGCAAATGATACAATGTAAATACTTCCCGATGCTATCGAGCAAGCGGAACCATTGTAACCACTTCCTGTAATAGTTCAAGTCAAGGTCCATGTATCTTTTTCATTGAGTTTCTATTCCGAAACAACAAAACCATTGCACCTTGCCAGATTTGAAGCACAATCATTTTTGAACAATCGTGTTCACCGAGAAAGCTGTTTCAAATTTTTGTCAAGCTTTTGTCATGATTTTGATATAAAATACGAAGTTCTGATTTTTTGCTAGCTGAAATATATTCCTTGGTGTGAGAACATTCTATTGTTCTATCTCGTGTACACCACAACTTCGCACAAGGGTTTATAAAGGCAGAAGTTTTTCATTGTATCGCCAAAACTCACCTTATCAACTCAATTTGGAGATTTCACATGTCTAATTATATTTTTACTTCAGAATCAGTTTCAGAGGGACATCCAGACAAAGTTGCGGACCAGATCTCTGATGCCATACTGGACTCCATACTCACTCAGGACTCTGCTGCACGTGTAGCCTGTGAAACCATGGTTACTACCGGCATGGCGATAATTGCGGGAGAAATTACTACATCAGCCTGGGTGGATATGCCAGATGTCGTCCGCCAGACTATCCGGGAAATCGGTTACAATTCTTCCGACATGGGTTTTGACTGGCAGTCTTGTGCAGTTCTCACTTCAATCGATAAACAATCGGCAGATATCGCCCAGGGAGTTGATGAGGGAAAAGGGCTTGATCTTGACCAAGGCGCAGGCGACCAAGGGCTCATGTTCGGATATGCCTGTAATGAAACCGAAGTTCTTATGCCCATGCCCATCACATTTGCTCATCGACTCATGAAAAGACAGGCGGAAGTGCGTAAATCAGGAATCCTTCCATGGTTACGTCCAGACGCAAAAAGTCAAGTCACCATAGAATATGTAGACGGCCAACCACTGAGAATAGAAGCAGTTGTTCTATCCACTCAACATGATGAAAGCGTAACCTACCAGAACCTCAAAGAAGGGGTCATGGAAGAAATCATCAAGCCTATTCTTCCATTAGCAATGCTTGATTCAAAAACAAAATATTTCATTAATCCAACCGGCCGTTTTGTCATCGGCGGTCCCGTTGGAGACTGTGGAGTTACTGGCCGTAAGATTATCGTCGACACCTATGGTGGCAAGGGTTCCCATGGAGGAGGCGCTTTTTCTGGCAAAGATCCTTCCAAGGTAGACCGTTCTTCATCCTATATGGGTCGCTATGTTGCCAAGAATATTGTAGCCGCAGGCATCGCGACAGAAATTGAAGTCCAGGTAGCATATGCCATCGGCATCTCCACTCCTGTATCGGTAAATGTCAACAGCTTCGGCACAGGTAAAATTTCCGATGATTCAATCCGTGATCTTATTCTTGAAATATTTGACCTTCGGCCTAAAGCCATTGTCCAGCAACTCGATCTTTTACGGCCCATTTATAGAGCTACTGCGGCTTATGGCCACTTTGGCAGAGAAGAGCAGAATTTTACATGGGAACGAACTGATAAAGCAGACATTCTCCGGGATACAGCAAAACTCTAAGAATATCCCGTAATTCCTTACAACAAAAATCTAAATTTTAAATACTCAGGTACAACATGACTACTCAACATGATGATTTTAAAGTCGCTGATATCTCCCTTGCAAGTTGGGGACGAAAAGAGATCCAAATTGCCGAAACAGAGATGCCTGGTCTTATGGCACTGCGTAAGGAATATGCAGACAAACAACCATTGAAAGGAGCACGAATAGGTGGTTGTCTGCATATGACTATCCAGACTGCTGTACTCATGGAAACACTCACAGCGCTCGGCGCAGAAATCCGTTGGTCTAGCTGTAATATTTTTTCGACACAGGATCACGCGGCCGCCGCGATGGCTGCAGCCGGCATCCCAACATTTGCCTGGAAAGGTGAGAATGAGGAAGATTTCTGGTGGTGTATTGACCAGACAATTTTCGGCCCAGACAACTGGCGGCCAAATATGATTCTCGACGATGGGGGTGACCTCACTCTTGTCATGCATGAGAAATACACCACAGAACTCAAAAACATCCGTGGAATCAGTGAAGAAACAACCACTGGTGTCCATCGTCTCAATGAAATGGCAAAAGATGGGCGACTAAAATGCCCGGCTATCAATGTTAATGATTCAGTGACTAAATCAAAGTTCGACAGCGGTTGTAGTTGGTTATGGGGATGTAGGCAAGGGCTGTGCCCAAGCCCTGCGCGGTATGGGCGCCTCGGTATTTGTCACCGAGATCGATCCAATCTGCGCACTTCAAGCGGCAATGGAAGGCTACAAAGTCGTGACGATGGACGAGGCAGCCGTTTATGGTAATATTTTTGTAACGTGCACTGGCAATCTGAGAGTCATCACCAGGGCACATATGGAAAAAATGCCTAATGAATCTATAGTTTGCAATATTGGACACTTTGACTCGGAGATTGATATTGCTGGCATTCGTGATTTACCGTGGGAAAACATAAAACCACAAGTTGATCACATCATTTTCCCAGACGGCAAAAAAATCATAATCCTCGCCGAAGGACGACTCGTCAATCTCGGTTGCGCCACAGGTCATCCAAGTTTTGTTATGAGTAATTCATTCTCCAACCAGGTCCTGGCCCAGATAGAACTTTGGCAGAACTCAGAAAAATATGAGCGGAAGGTGTATTTTCTGCCGAAAGAACTTGACGAAATGGTGGCAAGACTTCATCTCAGCAAAATTGGTGCAGTACTTACTCAACTTAACCAGGAACAAGCTGATTATATAGGAGTACCAATCAATGGGCCCTATAAACCTGAATATTATCGCTACTAAATAACTCCTGAGCTTACGTTAAAATCCAGTTTCCTCAACGTGGAGAAGAACATCTCCGGAAATGACCATCTGATAGTTGCCTAAATCATCCATTATCGAAAGAAGACCATCAGAGTCAGGTCCCAAACATCTCCCGCATATTACCTCTCCACTCTGTTTCATCCAAGTGACCATTTTTCCATTAAGCATATCTCTTCTCTGCCATTCGGCCAAAATTTCTGGAAATTGGCCATGTTCAAATCTAGAGATATCGCCCAGGAAGACCTTTCTAATCTCTTTGAAAACATCGTGGATATTGTGTTCCCTACCGATTTCGAGAAAGACTGAAGTCACCCTATCAACTAACTCAAGGGGGAAATCTTCCTTTCTAGAATTTATATTTACGCCAATACCAACCACAGCAAAAGCAGCCCCTTTATCATTTGCTATTGGGAAAGCTTCCGTCAGTATTCCACCAAGCTTTCTTCCACCTAAAAAGATATCATTAGGCCATTTTAATGAGATCTTACACCCACAAATTTTATCCAGAGCCGTAGCCACCGAAAGACCTGCAACTAAGGTAATTTTGGGGTATTCTCTCGCTAAAACTTGAGGACGAATTACAATAGAGCAGTACAATCCCTTCTGGGCTGGCGAATGCCAGGACCTATCAAGCCGTCCACGTCCGCTTGTCTGTCTATCAGCCTTTACAGCAGATCCATGCGCAACTCCTTGCAGTGCAAGTTCCCAACCTATTCTATTTGTCGAATCTACAGTTTCAAATGAAAAAATTGGATACATGAAATGACCTTAGGTAAAAAACAAAAAAGGTGCGAAGACATGAGAATGTCTCTGCACCTTTTTAAAGCAGCCAGTAATAAAAAAAGAGAGGGTCTCAGATACCTTCTGAACCTTCTTCGTTTTTAATGCGGTGTTTCAACGCATACATGGTAGTTGAACCGGAAGACCAAAACATCATCTTCCCTTCTTTAACCAGATCGTTTGCCACGTTCTTTATATCACGCGGTTTAGTCTCAGGATCACATGCATAGAAATCTTTGATATACAACTGAGGTTTTGGAGATTTTTCGGCTTTCTCCAAAATAGCAGCTTTAAGTTCGTCTTTGCTGAGGGCCATATTAAACTCCTGGTTTTGGGTACTCGAAAAAGCACCATGGTCAGACCGGATATCGAATCCGGCCTGACCGAAAGGAAACGCTGACTACTTGATATGACTGGTGTACTTAAACTGCGTACTTGTACGCCACGTATCATAAGCTAATCGGTAATCGTCTATGCTCTTCATGGTGAAAGGTATATCACATTTCTCGAAGAATTTCTCCCAACCGATTCGCTCAGCCCATTCACCAACTCTCTCATACTTATGAGCATCTTTGGAATACGCTTCGACGATTTTCTTCACGGCAGCCACAGTCTCAGGCCAACGAGGAGTAGTATTCGGCAGGAACGGGATTACAAGCTTGGAGAATTTCGGCATGGATATACGGTTAGAAACCTTTCCACCAACTAGAATAGCAATACCGTCACCCTCTGGATCAGCAAGAGGCATGGCGGGACACATAGTGTAGCAGTTACCGCAGAACATACAGCGCTCAACGTTGACTTGTACAGACTTGATCTCTTTTCCATCTACCACAGCTTTTGCCGGCTTGACAGCTCCCAAAGGACAAGAAGCGATTGCCAGAGGCAATTCGCAGACACCGGTAATACGCAGATGATCAATCATCGGCGGCTTACGGTGAACACCGAGAATAGCAATATCTGAAGCATGAACCGCACCACACATGTTCAAACAGCAGGCCAACGCGATACGGCACTGTGCTGGCAGAGTCATCGAGGTGAAATAATCAAACAACTCGTCCATGACTGCCTTTACAACACCGGAAGCATCTGTTGCAGGTGTATGGCAATGTACCCAGCCCTGAGTGTGAACAATATTTGTTACACCAGCGCCGGTACCACCAACCGGGAATTTGTTACCACGACTGGCAAGTTCATCCAGCAGAGGCTGTACCTTTGCCTTTGAATCGACCATGAACTCAATATTGTTCCTGGTGGTGAAGCGCAGGAAACCATCACAATGTTTATCAGCGATGTCGCAGACTTCACGAATAAATTCCACTGATACCAATCGAGCGCCACCAACACGTACTGTGTAGACTTCTGCGCCTGTCTCGGATTTGTGCATCAGGACGCCCGGTTGGAGAATCTCGTGCCACAACCATTTGCCTTTGTTCTCTTTTATTACAGCTGGAAAGAATTGCTCATAGTGGGGTGGGCCCAGATCCGAGATCCGGCCATCCATTGGTTTGTCGGGATTATAACCCATGGTAAATCTCCTTATTTTGTATAGAGGAAGTATCGGATCAAACTGTATCAGGCAGCGTGACGAGCCCGAAATTCAACAACATCACGTTCAAAGCCACCAGGAACCTCTTCATCTGACCAGAATACATACGGGTTTGAACGAGGCTCTTTCACATGCTGCGGGATAGGCTCAACTTCCATAACCTTCAGGAAAGCCGGCAAACCAAGTCGCTGCATGGTCTCACCAACACGCTCACGGTTCTTACCAATTTCCATCCACCAATCCCAGATTTTCTCAATGAATTCTACCAACTCTTCAAACTCATTGTCGGCTGACATCTTCATGAACGGTATGATGAGGGTTGCAAACTGGGCACCATCAAGAATCGGGGCCTTTGCACCAACACAAATAGTCGCACCAGTATCTGCACCTGGACGCAGAGCCCGAGGCATTACATTGATACAGTGCATGCAACGGGTACATTCTGTATCATCAATCTTGAGTTCTCCACCTTCCATCCACATACACTGGGTCGGGCAAAGAGCGACAACTTCCTTCTCAATATCAAACTTACCCCAATCCCTGCCGCTATGTGCACCACCATTAGATGGGTAATTTCCGGCAATATACTCTTTAACGGCAGCCTGGTCGATGCGGATCTGATCTTTCCAGGTACCGATAACGGCAATATCAGAACGAGCAATAGCAGCAACGCAGTCATTCGGACAGCCAGAGAATTTGAATTTGAACTTGTACGGGAAGGCAGGACGATGAATCTCATCCTGATATTTCAGCGTCATAGCATGACAGACTGCTTCTGTATCATAGCAGGCCCATTCACAACGTGACTGACCGATACAGTTTGCAGGAGTACGAAGGTTAGAACCAGAACCGCCAAGATCCTGGCCCATGTCATGGGTCAGATCCCAGAAGAAAGGTTCGAGATTCTCGGTACGGGTGCCAAGAAGGATAATATCCCCTGTGGACCCATGAAAATTGGTCATACCTGAACCGTATTTCTCCCAAAGATCCATAAGTTGACGTAGATTTTTGGTCGAGTAGTATTTCGATGCCGGCTGCGCTACGCGTATGGTGTGGAAGTGCTCTACACCAGGAAACCTTTTCGGAAGATCTGAATATCGTCCAACGATACCACCGCCGTATCCGAAAACACCTACGATGCCACCATGCTTCCAGTGGGTGATCCTCTCTTCGTAAGACAGCTCAAGCTGACCAAGAATATCCCAACACTCTGGTTTAGTCTCGGCCTGCCGCTTGAGGTCTGTAACGAAGCTTGGCCAAGGGCCACTCTCCAGTTGGTCCAACAAGGGCGTCTCATGCTTTGCCATGAATTCCTCCTTTGAATTTCTGTTTAAACTGCAACCTTAACCAAAAACAATAAACTTATCAGCAGTTCTTGTTTTCCAAAAAATTGGCTTTGCAAAGTCCCTGGGGACAAACCTTTCTCCCATCCCACAATCACATGCTACCTCGGGGAGGGCTGGAAAAACACAACTTTTGAACATTCATTCAGCGGAGGAGAATATCGTTGTGCATCCCTTTTGTCAACAAAAAAGCGGCTCTGATATCAGGCCCGCAATGAACACTCATTCAGCTCTGGATTCTATTGATCAGTGGTTTTCAAAGCAACTTTGAGGAATCGTGCCTCGGCGCTGCTGTCCTCTCTCGTTTTACCAGACAAGTAATCAAGAAAACGGCCGGCAAGCACCTTGCCCAACTGCACGCCTTCCTGGTCAAACGAGTTTATATTCCAGACAAATCCCTGAAATACAATTTTCGCCTCATACAGCGCGAGCAAAGCGCCCATTGTTTTCGGCGTCAATTGGTCAAGAAGCAGTAAACTCGAAGGTCGATTTCCTTGAAATTGCTTATTCGGATTGCTATTTTTCTGTCCCACCGCAAGAGCCATGCACTGCGCAAATAGATTTGCATTCAGTTTCTGCTGCGAGGTGCTTCCCGCAACTTCAACATCCATACCTTTCTGGCTCTTCCTGCAGCCTATGAATTCAACGGGTACAACTTCAGTCCCCTGATGAAGGAGTTGATAGAAAGCGTGCTGACCGTTAGTGCCTGGCTCACCCCAGATCACCGGTCCTGTTTTACAGGAGACCAAGTTGCCGTCCCGATCAATTGACTTGCCATTACTCTCCATGTCACACTGTTGGAGATGAGCCGGGAAACGGTGAAGCGCCTGACTGTATGGCAGAATTGCAAGCGTTGAGCAATCGAGAAAATTATGGTTCCAGATTCCCAGCATTGCAAGAAGCAGAGGCAGATTCCGACGCATATCCAAATCCTCCGCAACCATATCTATTTCTGATGCTCCGCGCAGGAACTCGACCACCTGGTCATAGCCCATAAAAAAGCCAAGCATGACTGCACCGACCATCGATGTGGCGCTGTATCGTCCACCGATATAATCATACATGTAAAATGACCGCAGATACTCCTCAGGATTATCCATTGGACTGCCCTCACCAGTCACAGCGATACAATGCCGTCGAGGATCAAGCCCGGCTTTTTGCAGGGCTTCGCGAACTATTTTTTCATTTGTCAGGGTTTCAAGGGTTGTTCCGCTCTTTGATACAATGTTGACAAGCACTTTTGATAAGTCCACCTTTGCCAGAACAGCAAAAGCATCGTCCGGATCAACATTGGATACGAAGAATACCTCTCTGCCAAACTGGCCATAGGGCCGAAGAGCTTCATAAATCGACCGCGGCCCCAGATCCGAACCGCCAATACCGACGTGGACCATGCTGGTAAATTGTTCACCTTTTGCAGTGGTAATCTTGCCACTATCTATTTCTTCGAGGAATACCTTAAGCTTCGCCAATTCACCGCGAGCCTGATCTGTTGCCCCTGGTTCAGCGGGCAGATCTGAAAACAGATCACGGCAGGCGGTATGCAGCACTTGACGATTCTCACTTTCGTAACCGGAGATACGATTCATTATCGCTCCCCGCCGCATCTTTTGAAACTGGGCAACCAAACCACACTCATCAGCAAGATCCTGCAAGGCATCGAGCACCTCATCAGTAACTCGTTGCGTGGCATACAAGAGTCTCATGCCGCCACAATCACAGATATATCTTTCAAGTCGATTTTTCACGACCAGCGCCTCAGGCAGCGTCAGATCATAGGGTTGCCGCGCAAGAAGCCGCAGACGCTTCCCAGCGTTTGCACCAATGAGGTTTTGCCATTTTTCTGTCATAACCCATCCTCCTCAGCGAAGTGTTGACTTCCCCTTGCGTGCCTGTGCCGTTTCCGCCAATAACCTGAGTTCCGCCAAGGTAGCGGCATAGTCGTCACTGCCGTATACCGCCGAACCCGCGACAAAGATGTTGGCTCCCGCTTCAGCCACGTCTGCAATAGTACTGTTACTGACCCCCCCGTCGACCTCTATGTCTACATCGAGCCCCAGAGTTTCAATGCGCTGATTGAGTTGCCAGATTTTCTCCAGACTCGAAGGAATGAACGACTGCCCGCCAAATCCGGGATTCACCGTCATCAGCATAACAAGATCAACATCTTCCAGAATATAATCGAGGTTTGCAAGCGAAGTTGCAGGATTAAGAACAACTCCCGCCTTTTTACCGAGTTGTTTTATTCGCGAAATCGTCCGATGCAGATGATGGCAGGTTTCAACGTGGACCGTGATCCAATCAGCTCCGGCCTCAGCAAAAGCATCAAGATAACAGTCAGGGTTTGAAATCATCAGATGCACATCCAGTTCCTTGCTTGTAACAGTGCGTGCCGCCTTCACAAGGAGTGGCCCGATAGTGATATTCGGGACAAAATGACCATCCATGACATCGATATGAATGACATCGGCCCCAGCCCGGTCGACATTCTGTATTTCTTCACCTAGTCGAGTAAAATCTGCAGACAGGATCGAAGGAGCGAGTTGTATCGTTCGCATAGCGCAAGCCTATTATAAGAATTTGGAGATGACCGGTTTCAATCCCCCTGTCAAGCAGCGGTCGGTCGTTTCAGTTATTGTGCCCCGATATAATCCTTACCGCATCACCCGGCAGCACCTCGACATATCCCTCGAGTTCAAGCAGCAAGAGCAGTTCACTCAGACGGGCTGGGGGATAGCCCGAACTCCGAGTAAGATTGTCCCGGCTTTGCGGATAAGCCTCTATCATACTGAGCAAGGCTACAGCATCCGGATCAGCAAGGAGCGTCCCCTCATTTTTTCCCTCGACTCCACCTGAATGGCAGGATGATATCCCCATTACTTGAAATTCCTCGAGGACATCGTCAGCGGATTGTACCAGTTTTGCCCCTTGTTTCAACAGCCAATGGGTGCCCTCACTCTTGATTGAGTCAACCTGACCGGGAACCGCAAAAACTTCACGCCCTGAATCGAGGGCCAATTGGGCTGTAATGAGGGATCCAGACTTGCGGGCCGCCTCCACAACAAGAACTCCAAGACTCAAGCCTGCAATGATTCTATTACGGGCGGGAAAGCGAAAGCCTTCCGGCGTCGTTCCCAATGGGTACTCACTCACGAGAAGACCTGTCTCCCTGATCCTCTCATAAAGTCGTCTGTTCTGATAGGGATAGACCACGTCCAAGCCACATCCGAGAACAGCGATAGTCCTGCCATTCACCGACAGGGTACCGGAATGTGCCTCGGTATCGATGCCGAGTGCCAATCCGGATACGATTGTGAGCGAATGTGCAAGAGTTCGGGCCAGTGAAAAGGCAATTCGTCGACCATACGTCGAGGCGGCACGGGAACCGACTACAGCGATCATGTCGGTCTGCAGCAAATCCGGGCAGCCAGCCAAATAAATGATCGGCGGAGGATCTGAAATCTGCCTCAAGAGGGGAGGATAGCGTTCATCGCTATATGCAATAGCCAGGCCCCCTTGAGCAGCAAGGTGTTCAAGTTCATCTTTTGCTCTTTGGCGCAGCAACTCGGGCGATGAGAGGGCGGAGATTTGCCTGGCCTGAATTCCGGGAATTTTGCGCAACTCATGAGGGCTGGTAGCCAGCACTCGCTCAGGACTTCCCAGGCACTCAACCAATCGCCAGAATCCTGCCAGCCCAATTCCGGGAGCCAGACAAAGACCTACCCAGTCAAGAATGGCCGTCATAGCTCTCCTCAATCTTCAATAAATAACAGGAGCAACCGTCTGGCATTTCCCTGATGGGCTCCGACAATGACCTGCCCGGGGCGTTAGTCTGTCATGAATACGCGTAATTCTTCAATCCGAGAAGGATGCTTGAGCTTGGCAATAGCCTGAGCCTCTATCTGCCTGATGCGTTCACGGGTAACTGCAAAACACCGCCCCACTTCTTCAAGTGTATGATCGCAATCGGCATTAATACCGTACCGCATTCGAAGGACTTTGGCCTCGCGCGGCGAGAGAGAAGACATCACCTGCGTAAGGCATTCCCGAAGACTTGAAACCATTGAGATTTCATGGGGACCTGGATGCTCGCTGTCTTCGATAAAGTCTCCAAGATAGGTCTCACCATCATCACCGACTGGGGTATCAAGCGAAATGGCATCCTTGGCAATTTTCAAGGCCGACTTGACTTTCGAAACCTCTGTTCCAAGCTGTTCCGCCATTTCTTCCGGGGTGGGTTCGCGATGCTCTTCAAGGAGGAAATCCTTTGAAACGCGTAGCAGTCGATTGATTGTCTCAATCATATGCACCGGCAGACGAATGGTCCGTCCTTGGTCGGCAATGCCACGCGTAATTGATTGTCGAATCCACCAAGTGGCATATGTGCTGAATTTATACCCCCGGTGGTAGTCAAACTTCTCGACGGCTTTCATGAGTCCGATATTGCCTTCCTGGATCAGATCGGAGAACTGCAGTCCGCGATTGGCAAATTTTTTGGACACAGAAATAACAAGACGTAAATTTGCCCTGACCAGCGCTTCCTTGGCATATTTGGCCATATCCCTGCCTGCATCAATCTCGTAAAGAGCAAGCTGCAAGTCCTTATGATCCATACCTGATTCACTCAAAAGCTGCCGGTTCACCTCTTCTTCTATTTCCTGAGATTTGAACCCGACTGCAGGTTCGGCAGAAGGAAGATTGCGACTGCGCATCATCTCCACAAATACTTTACGAAATCTTCTGGAGAGATCCTCAAGTCCTGCCGCGACCGCATTGACACATTCGGAGCAGACGATTCTATCCTGGAAAAGTCCCACTATCTCGCTGCCTTTCTCAAGTATTTTTCCATGGATATCAGCGGATTCAGGAGAATCCTTAGCAAGAGTGCGGTATTGTTTCAGCAGGTCATCACGCATCTTGTCCAGATCGATGGCCCTTTCGACATTCTCCAGGAATGCCTTGGCTTCGCGGGCGATGAGTTCAGGTTGATCCTCGGAGACTCCGTTGACGACGTTGCAGATATTCTCCTTGCTCACCGCCAGATCCTTTGATACCTCGACCAGGGCCGGAATAGCCAGCGGTGTCTTGAACACGGCGTTCTGAATTCTTCGCTTCCCTTCCTCCATCATCTTGGCTAGTTTGAGTTCCTCCTCATGGCTGAGGAGGGTGAGAGCCCCCATCTCACGGAGGTAAATATTCATCGGATCAATGGAGTGGGTCCCATCCTTGCTCGGATTCCTTGATATCCGCCGGCGATCGCCTTTGCGCCTGTCACTGAAGCTGCTTTCACGCCGATCAGTGCCTCGAGCCCTTCTGTCTTCCGGAAATGTTTCACAGAGATCGATGGGAACAGCCTCATCGTCGGCCTGATACATCCCCGTCAATTCAAAGATCGACGACTCGTCTTCGTCTGCGGTAAAAAAATCTTCCTCCAGCCCAAATGAGCTGGATTCCTCGCGCCTATGTCCACTTGAAACCATGAACGTTCTCCTCCTAACTGTCTCTTGCAGAGAGCTTTCCAAGGCGTCATTCTGCAATTCATTCGACAGATGCCCTTTTCTTCCCTGCAAATAACAAAAAATCTAACAATTCAGCCACATCGTAGATATGGAACAAAATATTACAAATTGTCAAGCAATTTAATCAACGAGTGGCTGACAATAATCAAATAATCGAAATCATTTACAGAGAGGCCTATCCCGACAGCCCCTGAATCTGTCGATCGATTTCATGTTTTTCCATGACAAGACGTTGCAGCTCAACCCCATCACCCACCGTCACGATTGTGGCAATCTGCTGCTGCAGATTTTCCGACGCTTGCTGCAATTGGAAGCGTTTCAACCACTCCAGAAGATCAGCCAATTCCTCCTCAGGGGTGGCTGAGAGTGCATTGCCTCCACTTCTTTCCGTGGCTTTCAAGAGCAGATCAGCAACTAGGTTTCGCTCGGCGCCTTCCGGCAGGGCGCTGAGCAATTCCTCCGGTTCAACCTCAGATCTGCCACTCAGCAAGGCCTGCATCTGCAGGAAAAGCACCTCCCCAACGCTTCCAGCAAGGCATTCGCGCAGGCCACTCTTTGAAAGGCTGTCGAAATATTGCGGATAGAAGAGCATGAAACTGACCAATTGACGCTGCGCCGATGCGAGCGGCGCTATATACCCATCACGCGGTTTTACTTTTTCATGAGGCTGCACTTCCTGCTGACCGCTCCCCCTGCCGATCAGCTTTTCCATCTGTTGCGCAGGAATACCAATTTTTTCACTAAAATGGGAGATAATCAGGGAGCGCTGCAAGGGGGAAGAGGCAGCCTCAATCAACGGCTGAATCCCTTCAATAATCCTTGTTTTGCCATCAAGACTGAGTCCATGTTCTTGTATCAACTGGGCTAGAACAAACTCCGGCAGCGACTCAGCCTTATCAAACAGCTTCTGCAGTGCAGGCAGCCCTTCCTGCCTGACAAATGTGTCAGGATCGTGACCTTCGGGCAGCAGGGCCACCCGTCCCGTCATCTGTTCGGCAAAAAAATGAGGCACAGCGCGCACAGCCGCCTTGGTGCCAGCCGCATCACCATCAAAAAGCAGTGTCGCCTCAGTCACGTAACGTTTAAGGAGACGGACCTGCTCTCGGGTCAGAGCTGTACCCAGTGGCGCGACAACGTTGCGGCAGCCTCTCTGCACCAACGATATCAGGTCAAAATTCCCCTCCACCAGAACAGCCCGCCGCATCTGTCTGAGAATGTCCTTCTGTTGATAAAGGCCGAGCAGGGATCGACTTTTGCTGAAGATCGGGCTCTCCGGCGAATTCATATACTTGGGCTGACCTTCTCCGAGAATTCGTCCGCCAAAACCGAGAATCTGACCGCTTATATCAAAAATAGGGAAAAGGATGCGATCACGAAAGCGATCATATGTCCCGCCTTTCCCCTCTTTTCTCACCAACAGCCCCAACTCCTCAGCCAACTGTTTTTCCTCGCTGCTGAGTTGGCGCCCGAGAAACTCCCAGCCCATTGTTTCAGTCGACGGGGCGTATCCCAGATGGAATTTTTCCTGGATCTCAGGTATAACACCACGCGAGTCCAAATACCCTCTTGCGGCCTCGGCGCCTGGAGCTTCAAGAAGATATTTTCGATAAATATCAGCAGCCTTTCTGTTGACATCATACAAGAGTCGATGCCTCTTCGCCCTCTTCTCGTCCTCGGCGGATCTCGGCCTTTCCGGCAGAACGATCTGGTACCGGCGAGCAAGCTCCTTCAATGCTGACAAGAAATCAAGATGGTAATACTTCATCATGAAATTAAAGACGTCTCCCGATTCACCACAGCCGAAACAATGGAAAAACTGCTGGGCCGGATGCACCGTGAACGACGGCGTTTTCTCGCCGTGAAAAGGACACAACCCAAGAAATCGGGCACCGCTCTTTTTCAAACTGACGCACTCGCCAATAATTTTGACGATATCAGCCTGCTCTTTGACCTGCGCGGCCATGTCCTCGCGCGATTGCTGGTATCTCATTTCTCTTCCGTAAAAATGATAGGTGAATCTCCACTAACTAAATACTATAATACTTCTTTCTTAAATATCCTCATGCAGAGGCCAGCGAACTGCTTTTTTTCCTCACCCCGGGTCAATACTTAAATCCATGGAAGATTTGACGAAGATATTATCGTTTGAGGTAAAAAAAGAGATAGCTGAACGCTATTTCGGATTCCGCAAACGTATTGAAGACGATAAGGAACTCTACGAACAACGGCTCACCATATCCTCCCTGGAGTTGGAGAACAAAATCGGTTTTGACCTCATACGCATGTATATCCTTCTCCACCGCAAAGATTTGATTCATCGCTTCACCCAACTCGTCGGACTGCCCGAGGAATTCTTTTATGATCCGTATCTTGTCCAGTCACCAACTATCCGCAAAAAGGCCTTCGCCGGCAAAAACCTCAGGGGCTGGACAAGACGCCGCCGGTTCCGCAACATGTTTTTTGACACCTATGTATCGCTGGCTCATCAGGTTGAAGAGTACTGTAAAACTCTCTCTGAACTTACCGAAGAACAGGAAACCATCCGCGAGCAGATCAAGCTGTTTTATCAAAAGAACGATATAGACAGCATTATGAATTTCATCCGCAGGATCGACAACTCCGATTCCGGCCGAAGTGAACTGATGGAATCAGGTCGCGTAGGTGATCCCCAGCATGGGCTTGATGAACAGATGCGACTCCGTCCACCTCTACCTGCCTGCGATCTTCTGCCAACTATCGCTCCATTGCCTCCCATCAAGACAATTCACCGCCAACTCACTAAACTGATTGATGAGGCGTACTTAATACCCCGTGATTTCGACCTGAAAACAGAGGTCTTGGCCACAGGCTGACCATCGTTCCCCTCGGGCTCTCGCCGAAAAGCTTCCTTCTTTTCCAATACGAAGGCATTCCACACGCTCTGAAAAAAGAAGTTTGCATGATATTGCCCATAGTTATATTCGATTTGCTTTTTCCCTCTGAAAGACTATATACTTAAGCAGATATTCTTCACCAAAGCAGTCTGCTGACGGCTCTTCTTTCGAGGATAACACATTGTCAACACCGCAAAAAATGGCCATGAAGCTCCTCGTGATGGGCTCAACCCTACAGCAGACCCTCGAGCTCGAAAAAATGTTGGAGGGCAATCAGGTAGACATTATCCGGGCCGACCAGCCCGGCACACCCTGGTCACCCTCGCTCTTCCCCAAGCTCTCTCTTGTACTTGTCTCGGAACATCGCAGTGACCTCGCCGAGCTCCTCAGTAGCAAAGAAATACCTACCTATCTGCCTATAATGATTATCGGTACGGCAGCATCCTCTCTGGAGGAAATCCTCAAACAGAGGACTTTCCGAGTCATTGATTATATCCGAGAGCCTTTTTCGGGTGATTACCTCTTTTTTAAGCTGCGAATGCTCGAACACCTGCGCAACCTCAGTGAAGAACATTATCGCAATATCAAAGCCCACAATGAATTTCTTGACAGGCTGTCAACCAGAGACGGCCTCACCGGCCTATACAACCGCCGGCAATTGACCAAGATCCTCCATGATGAAATAGTCAAGGCTGAGAAAAACGGCGCAGAACTCTCGCTCTTGATACTGGACATCGATTACTTCAATGAAGTCAACAAAACAGCAGGACACAGCTATGGCGATTCCGTCCTGAATGAAATGTCAGCCAGGCTTACCAAGGCCACTCGTCAGGAAGACATCTGTTTTCGATTCTCAGGCGAAGATTTTGTCATCCTGATGCCCGGGGCAGATATCGATCAGGCCTTCAAGAAAGCAGAAAAGCTGCGGCTTGCCTGTTCTTCCAAACCCTTCAGCAATGGCTCTGTCAAAAAACATATCACTGTTTCCATCGGTATCGCCTCCTTGCGCAAGCACCATCCGGAGAGCCAGGATGAGTTCATCACGATGACGGAAACCGCCCTGAATATGGCTAAGGCTGAGGGAAGAAATCGGTGCAATATTTTCACACCGCTGGAAGTCAATCGTTACTCCACCGAAAAAAATCTTGCCTCACTGAAAGTGACAATTGCCCGTATTCTCGACAAGACCCGCAGTTCGGCAATTTCCTCACTGCAACTCCTGGCCAAAGATCTGGCCGGAGCAGAGCATCGGGATCATATCCAGAATGTTTCTCACTATATCAATCTGCTCGGAGACCGATTGGGCCTCCCTCTCGCCCTGATCCGGACCTTTCAGAATGCCATTACCCTGAACACCAGCATCCGTTTTCTTCTCCACAATGATATCATCAGCCAGGAGAAGAAATTTAACAAGGATGACCGGAAAAAAATGGACGAATTCCCTTATAAACTTGCAGAAATAACTGAGGTTTTCGACTATTTTGCCAACGAGCGCTCTATTCTTTTGTATCACGGTGAGCACTATGACGGCAGTGGTTTCCCCGAGGGTCTGAAGGGGGAGGAGATCCCGCTCGGGGCCAGGATTTTCAACATTGTCGATTCACTGGCAGCGATGAATTCCAACCGGCCGTTTCGCCGGAAACTCAAACCAAAGGCCATCATCAAAGAATTAGTCAGCCAGGCAGGCAAGCAATTTGACCCATTCCTTGTTCTCAAAATCTTCGACATCATCCAGGAACACAACCTGCTTGAGCTTGACGACATCTTCATGACAGACATGCGGGCTGATCTGCTCAACAATAATCCAGATATTGACCTATGACACACGCCCACTTCACTGCTCTGCTCAAACAGATTGACTCTTTCCCAGCCCTGCCGATGACCGTCAATAAGGTCATGACCGTCACCGGCAACCCTGAGAGTTCAGCCCAGGATCTCATGAAGGCCATCCTTCCCGATCAGTCGATGTGCGCAGCCATTCTGAAAATTGCCAATTCAGCCTTTTTCGGCTTGCCGGGCGAGGTCAGCACCATTGAAAAAGCCGTGATAGTCCTTGGTTTTGCTGAGATCCGCAACATTGTTATCGGCAAGGCTGTTTTTTCTTCTTTCCAGTCACTCACCAAAAACAACAAAACTAACATTAGGCTATTCTGGGAGCATTCATTCACCTGCGGTCTTGCAGCCAAGATACTTGCTGAACACCTGGGCTATTCGCCCAGCGAATTCTTCATCGCCGGGCTAATCCATGATATTGGCAAACTGGCAATGCTGATGACCTTTCCTCATGACTATTCACCCCTTCTCGAACTGTCGGAGCCGAATCAATCACGAAGTGTCATCAAAGAAAACGAGATGTTCTCGATCGGTCATGACGATATAGGCAAACGGCTCTTGCGGCGCTGGCTCTTTCCTGAATCCCTGATCATGGCCGTCGGTTACCATCACAGTCCGCTGTTAGCTCCAACCAGCAGAATTTCCCCGCTTATCGTCCAGATGGCAGACATTCTCTCGCTGATTTACTGCAATCCCGAAAAATTAAATGCTGATGACGTTATAGCCATATTCAAAGACTTCCTGCCGGATAATCTGCAGATCTGGCGCGACAACAATCTTCCCTGGGAGGTGGAGAAGACCGGAATCTGGTATACTGAACTCACTCAAAGCCGGCAAAAAGATGGCGCCGTTCTCGACATACTCTCTGCTTCATGAACATTGTCAATATCAAGCGCACAATACGAAACACCAAGCGACTGGCAGAAATCATCAAAGTCCTCTCGGCCTATGGATTCCGCCAGGTACTCATTGACTCAGGCATCCATCGACTGCAGGATCTGGTCAAGGAGGAGGAAACCAAAGAGAGTGGCCGGGAGACTGCCGACATTCCCAAACCCGAGCGTTTCAGAAGGGTTCTTGAGGAACTTGGGCCAACTTTTATCAAATGCGGACAGATCCTGTCGACCCGACCCGACCTGATACCGCAGGATTGGGCAGATGAACTGAAGAAACTTCAGGATCGCTGCACTGAGGTGCCGTTCTCTGATATCTACGAAGTGCTTGC
Organism: Desulfobulbaceae bacterium; assembly: GCA_020049575.1. Taxonomy (GTDB): domain Bacteria; phylum Desulfobacterota; class Desulfobulbia; order Desulfobulbales; family Desulfocapsaceae; genus Desulfoprunum. Next base: position 17,636 of record JAIFKM010000048.1, on the reverse strand, counting down.
CTCTGAATTCCCTGGACGTCTCGACCTGATCTTCTCCGCCATCGAGGAAACGCCGCTTGCTGCCGCATCGATGGCTCAGGTTCACCGGGCTACTCTCGTTGACGGCCAGCAGGTGGTCATCAAGGTTCTCCGACCAGACAGCAGGCAGCTTGTTGAAGAGGACATGGCCCTGCTCGAAACTCTTTCACAGTTCGCTGAGCAGTATTTTTCCAATCTTGGCTACAGTCCGGTTTCCGTGGCCAAGGAATTCTCCAGAGAACTCTCCAAGGAAATCAACCTCATTTACGAAGGTCAGTCAACCGACCGGCTCCGACGTTATTTCGAAAGCGATGCCAACATCCATTTTCCCAAGGTGTTCTGGCCTGCCACGACACGCAGCGTCCTCACCCTGGAAGAAATTCACGGGCGGCTCCTTTCAACCCTTTCCCCCGACGATCTGACGGTGGCAGAGCGCCGGGCAATCGTTGCCAAAGGCACTGATGCAGTTTTCAAGCAGTGCCTGCGGTTCGGTTTTTTCCACGCCGATCCGCATCCCGGTAACATATTCCTGCAAAACGACGGTTCGCTCTGTTTCATCGACTGCGGTATGACCGGGCAACTCGACCGTAAAACCACCGAACAGCTCATCGACCTAGTGGCTGGTGTGAGCAAAGGCGACATTGAAAAGCTCTGCAGAGTCGTTATTGAATTGACAGATACCGATCCATCCAAGACCGATAGACGAGATTTTCGTGCCGACCTGCAGCACCTCATCAGTCATTTCCCGAATTCAGATCTCCAGCATCTGAATATCAGCACTCTGCTTTCAGAGTTCTTCAGTATGCTCCAGCACTATCAGCTTCAATGCCCCAGCGACCTGCTGTTGCTGACCAAAGCCCTTACCACCATTGAAGGGGTGGCTGCCCATTTTGATCCGACCTTTGATGTCCTTGCCCATGTTGAGCCGCAGATCCAGGAGATTGTCACCAACAGATACGGTGTCAACGCTATCAAAGAGCGGTTGCAAAAGACCATGACCGGTTATTTTGAGCTGCTTGAGAGTATCCCCTCGGACATCCAGCGCTTCCTCGACTATGTGCGGCACAGTCGCTTCACCCTGAATCTTGAATTGAAACGGATTGAGCACCTGGCCGAAAAAATTGATCTCGCCAGCCGCATTATGGGGATGGCGATGATTATCGCCGCCTTGATTGTCGGATCGTCCATCCTCATCCTTGCCGACCGGTTAGCCGCTCAGCAAGGATTTCTCGGCACGATGGGGCTTCTTGGTTTAGGCTTGGCCGGAATCAACGCGGTCGGCTTCGTAATTTCCTTCCTTCTGCCCAAAAAACGTGAATAACCCGGACCAGGCGTGATCCCGAGAAATATCCCAAGGCTTCTCAGGAGTCTGCCTGTTGGTCTTCGATAAACTTCTGGATGGCCGGACTGAGCCCTAGGCTCCGCGCCAGTTCATCAAGCCAGCTTCGCTCTTTCTCAGTATCAATGGCAACGGCAGAAACAGCCAGCATGTACATGGCCTTGGCAACTGAGGGTTGACTGATTCCCGCTGTCAATGTGGCGATATCTTTGGGATGATGGAGTTCTTCGAGCATGAACATCTTTTCTTCCTGGGAGAGCTCGATGTCGCGAAGCTTATCGAGAATGGCCTTCTCCTCCTGCTCGTCCATCGCTCCATCAGCGCATGCCGCGGCGATCATCACCTGAATCATCCGGCGGGCTAGTTCATCACTGCCCGGATCACCCGACACTTGAGCGATTGCCGTCGGTGCTGCCACAGCAGTTGCTTCCGACGGGAGCGGTGGGGGGGGCATCGTGTTTGCGGCCTGCCCCCACGGAGGCGGAGGTGGCGGCGTAGAGTGCCCTGGAGCATAATTCTGCGGAGCAGGAGCCTGGCCGCTGTTTTTATCCTTGAGAATCTCATAGGCCCCGACGGCCAGCCCTATCGCCGTCATCAATCCTGCGCCGGATGATAATCCCCCGAGAAGACTGTTTTTCTTCTTTTTCTTGCCACCATGCCCGAGCACCCCGCCAATAACCTGACCTAATAATTTCTCAGCGTTGAACATTTTTTTATCTCACCTAAGGATTTACTGGTACGCCACCTATTCGTGGCTTTTTTTGCAGCTACGACAGAACGGGGCCTGCCTCCCGCGCCTCTCTGCAGATTGCCGCAAATGACTCGGCCTCAAGGCTGGCAGATCCGACGATAACCCCAGAAAGGCCAGGAATCTGAAAATAATCTCGAACGTTGTCGGGATAAACCGAGCCGCCATAGATCAATGCCCGATTCGGATGAAGATTTGATATAAATCCAATCGCTTCTTTGACCTTCTCCGGAGATTCGGGTATCCGGAAGGTTACCGCATCGACCGGACAATAAGCGATAATCATCTTCTCACAGTCAATACCCGTCAGCGGCGAGAGTTGTGACATCGCATAGGATTGATCAAGACAAAGGATCGGACGCAGACCGAAATCCACCGCCTCGTGCACCTTGTTCACAACATCCTGATTTGTCTCGTGGAAATAGCGCCGTCGCTCGGAATGCCCAACAATGACATAATGAGCAATCCCCCGCAGCATATCAGCGGCAATTGCTCCGGTATAACCACCTTTGGGGAAAGGAGATATATCCTGGGCGGCTAGATAGACATTTTCCAGCTGCAGTTTGCGCACATGCGAAGCGAGATTCTCCATACAAATGAAGGAAGGGGCGACGATTACCTCGATGTCTGCATTTGCCTGATAGGTTGAAGCAAAGATATCAAACCATCGACAGGCATCTTCCAGATTTTTATGACATTTCCAATTGGCGACAACGAAGCGTTTCATAGATGCCCCTCTCCTTCAGCCCGTTTATTTTCCGCTCGTGCAAGAGCTGCCTCAACTAGACGGCGGATGGTAACCTCATCCGTCGAACCAATGACAAATTGTTTTTTCCGAGATTTTCTCCCAGAACACAAGACAATTTCCTTGGATGATACCTGAAAAAATTCAGCAAAAAACGAGATAACAGATTTGTTGGCCTTATCATCAACCGGAGGAGATGAAATCGCCAGCTTGAGATAGCCGTCATGCATCCCGACCAAACCGTTGCGAGAGGCTTTAGGCTGCACGTAAATCCTCAACTGGATCGACCCGTCTTTCTGTACGCTCAGATAGGACATATATCTTCATGCTGCTGTTTTGTTGAGAAAATCATCAAAATACAAGAGCCGCAGCATCCTTCCTGATCCCTCAGGCCAGCTTGAGATTGAGGTCTTCCACGTCTGTGTGGTCAATTTCACTATCATCGGGTAACTGGATGGATTGAAACAATTCCGACAGATCCTCTTCCCGTTCGGCCTCTTTAACTTCTGAAAAAATATCGACGTTATGCAAATAACTCTGCAGAACCATTTTCAATTCGTCACGGATCTCATTCCTTTTTTTATGCAGCTTCTCGATTTCAACAGGCAGTCGAGATAACTCCTCATGGGCCTGCTTTCGGAAATTCTCGACATCCGTTTTGGCTCTCTCCATTATCTGTCTGGCCTCTTTTTCTGCTCGCTTCTTCAGATCCTCAGAGAATTTCTGGGCAGCTACAATCGCTGTCTTGAAATCGGCTTCGCCTTTTTTCAACTCCCTGTTCTGCTCCTCTAGAATTTTCAACTCATGTCGAAGCTTTTCGATTTCCAAGCGAATCTGCTGCGCACTTTCGTTCTCGGCTACTCTTCTCGCTTCTGCTTCATCGCGTTCTTCCTGCATTTTTGCGGCAGCAATGGCCTGCTCTGATTTCATTCGTTCTTCTGCAGATTCAACCATCTCTTTTGCAAGCTCTGTTTCTTTTAGACTGCTATCGAGTTTGCCACGCAACTCGTCAACTTCTTTCTGCAGCGCAATGGTCTGATTCTGCTGGCGTTTGATCTCATCTTTGAGGTTTTCAAGCTCTTCGATCCTTTTTCTGCCATCTCGCTGAGCCTCCTCCTTCTCTCGCTGCAGTGTTTCTACATCACTGGCAAGGCCGGCACCCTCCTCAGCCATTTTCCTGTTCTGTTCATGCAATTCAAAGAATTCTTCAGCGAGAAGCTCAAGATAGGCTTTCACTTCAAGAGTATCGTATCCTCTAAATTTTACCTGAAATTCCTGATCTTTAATAGCTTGTGGAGTAATTGACATATGAGCGCTCCATGCGTTAAGGGAAGAGATTTTTATTCCGAGGATAGCGGTTACTGCAGTCCCATGGCCAGACGCTTCAAGGTCGGAACCAAAAAATTCTGGAGAAACATGATCGCCAGTATGAGAATCATAGGTGAGAAATCAATACTGCCCATGCTGATTGGCAGCATACGCCGTATTCGACTCAGTAAAGGCTCTGTAACCTCGTAGAGGAACCGAACAATCGGATTTCCCGGATCAGCGTTAACCCAAGATATTACCGCCCGACCGATGACAATCCACATGTAGGCGACTAGAAGAAATTCCACGAGTTGAGCCAGGGCCATCATAAAATTATTTATTACAAACATAAAAAATCCTCTCTTTTCAAGCAACTCTGCTTCCGGTCGGCACCGTTTTGCTGACGGTAGACAATACCAGCCGTTCTTTGCCGTCTACCATGGCTCTGGCCGCCAACACCATGCCCTGGGACGGGATACCCATTAGTTTTGCCGGCTTCATATTTGCCACTATCAGGACCTGGCAGCCAATCAGTTCTTCCGGCGCATAGGATTCAGCTATTCCGGCCATAATGGTTCTTCTTTCTGGAGCCATCACCGTAAGCTTTAACAGTTTCTCCGATTTTTTTACACGTTCCGCCGCCACTATCTCGGCAACCCGGAGATCAACTTTCTGGAACTGGTCGAAGGTAATCAAACCAAAGTCTGTCTCCGATTGAGCTGGATCGCCTTTGCTGACTATTTTTACCGTTTTCTCGGTCTCCTTGACCTGCTGTCTTTCCATCCGCGGAAAGAGCGGTTCAATCGGCCGCAGGACGGTGCCCGCCGGTAGAAGCCCCCATCGTCCACCCCGCTCCAGGTCGGATACAAGATTGCTGCCGGTTTCCAGCCCCAAACCGAAAACCATCTTCGCAGCCGCACCCGGCATAACAGGCCCGAGAACCATGGCCAGAAGACGCAGACATTCGGAAAGAGTATACAATACAGTAGCGAGGCGCTTGCTGTTGCTGCTTTCCCGCGCCAGGGTCCAGGGCTCATTGGTCACTATATATTTGTTTGCGGAACTGATAACCTCCCACACCGCTTGCAAGGCTCGATGAAACTGGAAATTTGCCATCTCTTCCGTATATATCTCAAGCATCTGTTCAGTGGTCTTCTGCAGTAGCAAGTCAGCTGGGCCTGCCGGGCCGGGAGTGGGAATCCGGCCCTCGGTATACTTCTGCAGCATGGCTATCGATCTGCTGAAAAGATTTCCTATATCATTTGCAAGATCTGAATTCTTGCGCGCAATGATAGCATCACTGCTGAACGAGGCATCCAAGCCAAAAGACATCTCGCGCAAGGTAAAGTAGCGCAGGGTATCAACGCCGTACTCCTCGATCAACTGCGCGGGACGCACCACGTTACCGATACTCTTGGACATCTTGGTGTCATCCACATTCCAGTAACCATGCACATGAAGTTTTTTATACAGGGGCAGCCCCATGGACATCAGCATGGTCGGCCAGTAGATGGCATGAGGTTTGAGTATGTCTTTGGCGATTACATGTTCGGCGACAGACCAGAAGCGGTCAAAATCTTCCCCATCCGGATAGTCCAGACCGCTCAGGTAGTTGATGAGGGCATCAAACCAGACATAGGTGACAAAGTTGGCATCAAACGGCAGTTCGATACCCCAGGTCAGGCGCGATTTCGGCCGGGAAATGCACAGATCCTCAAGCGGTTCGGATAGAAAGGAAAGGACTTCATTGCGGTAGCGCTCCGGAGTTATAAAATCCGGGTTCTCCTCAATGTGCTCAATCAATCTCTGCTGATAGCGGGACATACGGAAAAAATAATTCTGCTCGGCAATCTCCTGCGGCGGGACCTGATGGTCCGGACAGAGTCCGTCGACCAGTTCCTTTTCCGTCAGGAATCTCTCACAGCCACGGCAATACAGGCCTGAGTACTCATCGAAATAGATATCACCGCTGTCATGCACCTTCTGCAGGATCGACTGGACAGTGGCCACGTGGCCGGGATCGGTAGTGCGGATAAAGTTGTCCGGCTGAACCTCGAGGAGCGGCCAGGTATCCTGAAAGAGTCGACTGATCCGGTCGGCATATTCTTTTGGCGGGACATCTTCTTTTGCCGCCGCCTCTGCGATCTTGTCTCCGTGCTCATCGGTGCCGGTCTGGAATCGTACCGTTGCCCCGGCCAGTCTGCGGAAACGGCTGTAGGTATCCGCCACGATTGTGGTATAGGCATGGCCTAGATGCGGCTGGGCATTAACGTAATAGATAGGAGTTGTTATATAGGTATTCATATGTCATCACACTGGCGGCAAAAGAGACAGGTTTAAGATTGATGTTATTATTCCCTGCCTTTTCTTTCTTTTTTGAACGTCCTTTCAATTTTCTCCACCTTGTCGAAGTTCTCGGTTTTCGGTAGCTCGGAAACACTCCACTCATCCTTTTGCAGCAAAGTGTCCTCGCCTTTTTCATTACTCACAACTATTGACTCCTGCAATGGATTCTGTCGTTTGACAAGGAAATATTCATCCCCGATCTTGATCTTTTTACCAATTTTCGGCATCCCCTTTCGCTGCCTGCGATAGGTGTCGTACTCATAGGTAAGACAGCATAACAGGCGATTACAGAGACCGGAAATTTTTGAGGGATTGAGCGGCAGATCCTGCTCTTTGGCCATCTTGATCGAGACGGAGTCAAATTTCTTGATAAAGGAAGAACAGCAGAGTTCCCGACCACAGGTCCCGAGACCACCGAGCATCTTGGTTTCGTGTCTCACACCGACCTGCCGCATCTCTACGCGGGTACGGAATTCCTGCACCAGATCCTTGACCAGATTCCGGAAATCCACCCGGTTATCTGCGGTAAAGAAAAAGATCATCTTGCTGCCGTTGAAGAACCTCTCCACCCGCACAAGGCTCATATCCAAGTCATGTTTCTCTATCAATGAGACACAGGCATTGAAAGCATGCTTTTCCTGTTCGAGGAGGTGCGTATAGCGCTCCAAGTCCTCCTGACCAAGCTCTTTGACGATTTCAAATGAGGCCTGGCGCGGTTTTTCGCTGCACATACAGGGAGGGGCAGTCTCTTTGATCAGCGCAGGTTCCAATCCGTGATCGGTCTTGACCATCACCACCGTATCACGACGAAGCCCGGCAATTGAGGCAGCTGCGGTGAATTGCTGGCCATCCTCCCGGAAGCGGATATGATAAAAGACATCCGCAGGATCATGAGGGGACAATACAGCAGGTCCTTCTTCTTGAATTTCTGTCATAATTTCAGAATAAAAAAAGTTTCAATCGTAGTATCCCACACAGACACAACCAGAGAAGCAGGTATGTCGGCAAGCATATAAAAGGCAGCAAACCCATGGTACTATAGGTTGAACACAAGGTTTTCACACACCAGGCTGCGGTTACAATTACGCCCCAGTTCCATCTCAGCCCTGCCGACAGCCTGCAGTCGGGAAAAAATCTGTTTGGTGCTTTGCATTTTCCGACGAAATGAATCATCTCCACGGGTCAGTCCCTCACTGCCGCAGCGCTCCGGCAACTGGCTGACATACATCAGCTGATCCCGCAGCCAGAGTTTCAACAGGCCAAGAAACGGCGGTAGATTCTCCTTGAGGTCGGCCATCACCTCAGCTTTCTGCAGCAGGATGCCCAGATCCCGATCAGCATCAAGATTCGGATCAGCAATAACGGCCACAACTTCTTTGAGGATGCCAACCATATTGGTTTTTAAAAACATCCCTGCCCGGCCTGGACTCCCTTCCGCCAGCCTGGCGAGCAGATGGGCCGTCTGTGAATCCGGCTGGCCGGGCATTTCCGTCAATATTCTGGCCGTGTCTTCTTCAGTCAAGGCATGGAAGGGGATAATCTGGCAGCGCGAGGCGATGGTCGGAAGAACGTCCCGTGAGGAATCTGCGGTCAATATCAGAAGATTATCGACCGGCGGTTCCTCCAGGGTCTTCAATAGACTGTTCCCTGCCTCGGCCCGCATGGCATGGACGTCTTCCAGCAGCACAACCCGGATGGCGGATTCATAGGGAGGATAGCTCAGGGCCTGACACATCTGCCGCACCTGCTCAATCTTGATCGCCCCCTTTTCAGGACTGACCACCATAAAATCAGGATGATTACCGGAACGAAATTTGCGGCATGAGGCACACACCCCGCAAGCTCCCGGAATCTTCTTATCTCGGCAGTTCAAAGCAGCCGCCAGACCTCGGGCAAAGAGCTGCTTTCCTACACCATCCGGTCCCTTGAACAAAAAAGCATGGGGCAATCGACCGGCAGCAACGGTTCTCGAAATAAGCTTTTTAGCCTTATCCTGTCCCAGAAGTCCAGTAAAGCATATACCCTGCCCGGCGTCAGCCATATCAGCAGACCTCTTCATGCTAGAAAAGCGACTGCTGCCTGACCTGCTGGGGATTTACCGCTTCCTCAGGACCGCAATTATCCTCAAGACCATTCAAAAAAAGAAACCTTTCCAAGGCTCGCTGGTATTCCGTCCACTGCATCTGGTTGCCGCGCATTTTACGACGCAAACCCTCAATCATGTTCATTTTGGCATCAAGATCATCAATGAAGCTGAGAATCATGGCTTCAACGGTCATGGGCACGGTGGGGGAACCGAATTCCTGCCGGCCGTGGTGGCTGAGGATGAGATGCTGCACTTGTTCCAGTAAGCTCTGGGGAAAATCTGCAATTCTGGCAGCGGCAGCTGCAGCCATCTCACTGCCGATGACAAGATGCCCCTTCAATCGGCCTCGATCGGTGTAATCAACAATACCCAGATCCATTACCAACTCGTCAACCTTGCCGATATCATGCAACAGGACGCCGGCCAGCAGCAGGGACCGGTCAACCCCTTCATAATGTGAGGCAAGAGTCTCGGCGATGTGCGCCATGGATAGAGAATGTTCCATGAGACCACCGCTGTAGGCATGATGAATGCCCTTTGCAGCAGGAGCCACCTGAAATCTCTCCCAGATCTCGCCTGGTTTGAAAAAATGATTGAGCAGCTTTTTTACATAAGGATTCTTGATCGAGCGTACCAGTCGCTGAATCTCCTCCGCCATCTGCTGCGGGTCCTTGCTGCTGACGGCAATAAAGTCGGCCAGATCGACCTGATCTCTGCCAACTTCCCTGATACCCTCAACTTTCAGCTGCAATTTCTCGCGAAACGACTGGACCATGCCGGTCAGCTGGATGAATTCCCCGGGAAGGCAGATCTTCTGGAAAGCATCGACGTTATCCCAAACAGGACCGCTCAATTCGCCGCTGCGATCGACAACCGTCAGGATGAGATAACTCTTTCCGGCCTTGGTTTCGGATATCCTTACCGATTTAACCAGAAACAGATCGTCAAGGCGGTCTCCTTCCTTGAGATTCTCGATAAATCGGCTTTTCCCCATGCCTTCTCCCGCCCTCTTGGCTAAACGTTGAACCGGAAGTACATGCAGTCACCGTCCGCTACCACATACTCCTTTCCTTCAACTCGCATCAGGCCCTTTTCCTTGGCTTTGACTTCTCCCTGGCAGGCGACATAGTCTGCATAGGAAATCACTTCCGCCCTGATAAATCCATGCTCGAAGTCGGAATGGATTTTTCCGGCAGCGCCAGGTGCCTTAGTGCCCACAGTAATCGTCCAGGCCCGGGTTTCTTTTTCGCCGACCGTAAAAAAGGTCTGCAACCCCAGGAGGGCATATCCAGCCTTGATCAGGCGATTGAGACCGGGCTCTTCCATCTGCATGTCATGCAGAAATTCCTGCTGTTCTTCCTTGTCAAGCTGGCTCAGTTCCTGTTCGATGCTGCCGGCTATCATCACCACCCGATCGCCCTCGATGGCGGCCGCGGCCTCGAGACGCCGCACATATTCGTTGCCGACCAGAACCTCTTCCTCACTGACATTCGCCACATAAAGAACCGGTTTGGCAGTGAGAAGGCAGAGATCCCTGACAAGTTCCTCTTCCAGTTCACTCTCGAGAACGAGTTTCCTGGCCGGTTGTCCCGAGTCGAGAAGGGCCTGCAGGCGCTCAAGGCAGGCGGCCTGGGCCTTGTAGGTCTTATCACCTGATTTGGCTTGGCTCTGGGTTTTACGCAGCCTTTTCTCAACGGTATCGAGATCGGCCAAAATCAACTCCATGGTGATGACCTCGCGGTCTCGGTCCGGATCAATGCTGCCATCGACATGGACAATATTTTCATCCTCAAAACAGCGGATGACATGCACAATGGCATCAACCTGCCGGATATGGCCAAGAAACTGGTTGCCCAGACCTTCACCTCTGCTGGCACCTTTGACCAACCCGGCGATATCGACGAATTCCATCTGGGTATTGATCTTTTTTTTCGTTTTGGCTATATCGGCCAAGACATCCAAGCGTGCATCCGGCAGAGGGACAATACCAACATTCGGTTCAATTGTGCAGAACGGATAATTCTCGGCAGCAATACCTGCCGCCGTCAATGCATTAAAAATTGTCGATTTGCCAACATTGGGCAACCCGACAATACCGCAGCGAAACCCCATAACAACAACTCCTTATCAAAAAAAGACAAGAGGTCGGGACAAGCACCCTTGTCATCCGCCTCTCTTCTGTTTATCCCGTGGTACAACTGTCGGAACCGACCACATGACCCGCCAGCCTTCTTCTCCATCACAGCCGTAAAGGTCATCCCGAGTAACAGACAGGATTCTTGCGGCACAAAAAGAGCTTTTGCGGACAAATATTTCAAAACGAAGTATTATACCTGGAATATTCGAAAACGCCCATGTTTTCAAACGATGCGCGGCGACGTTCCTCCTCAGCCTGTTATCCGATCATGCCTGAAACTCTGTTCATAAACTGCACATTCCTGCCAAAAGCATACGGGAATCTCACCCATAATGCATATCTCCGGGTAAAGGGTGACACCATCGCCGAGACAGGAGACATGGCTGGAATTTCCATTCCTCCAGGAGCAAGTGTGATCGATGCCAGTGGCAAACTCCTCATGCCCGGACTGATCAATGGCCACAATCACTGCGCCATGACTCTTTTCAGGGGACTGGCCGATGACCTGGACCTCAAGACCTGGCTGCACGGCCACATCTTTCCAGCCGAGGCACGGCACGTCAACCCTGAGATGGTTTACTGGTGCACCAGACTTGCCGCAGCTGAGATGATTCTGTCTGGCACCACCTGCGTGGCCGACGCCTATTTCTTTTCGGCAATGTCGGCCCAAGCCCTCAGCGATTGCGGCATGCGGGCCGTGATTGGACACGGTATCGTCGACTTCCCGGCACCAAGCGTCCCCGACCCCAGAAAAAATATCGAGACAGTTGCCTCTTTCATCGCAGATTGGAAAGACCGCGATCCCCGAATAACGCCGGCGGTGTTTGCCCATGCCCCCTACACCTGCTCACCTGCCACCCTGAGAAAGGCCAAGGAACTTGCCGACAAGACGGATGTACGATTTTTCATCCACCTGGCGGAGGGACAGCAGGAGATGGAAATGATCATCGACCCGCAAGGCACCAGCCCCGTGCGCCATCTGGCATCCCTGAACCTTCTCGGAGAGAACACCGTCTGCGTGCACAGTGTCTGGCTCGATGACCATGACCTTGATCTCATCGAAAAAACTGCAACCTCGGTGGTTACCTGCCCACAGAGCAATATGAAGCTGGCCTCGGGTATCGCCCGAGTTGAAGAAATGCGCCAACGAAAAATCACCGTTGGCCTAGGCACCGACGGCTGCGCCAGCAATAACAGCTTGGATATGTTCAAAGAGATGGATCTGTTCGCCAAGATCCAGAAGGTCCGGCAACAGGATGCAACCGCCATGCCGGCCCAGAGTGTGCTGCAATGTGCCACGACGGACAACGCCAAGCTGCTGGGCCTCCCTCGCCTTGGCCATCTGAAGGCCGGTTACAAGGCGGACCTGATCGTCCTCGACCTTGCCACCCCTCGCTTGACCCCTTTCTACAATCCTGATCTACTGGTATATGCGGCGAGCGGCGCAGATGTCCACACAGTCATGATTGATGGCCGGATTATCATGGAAAACAGGAAAATTCTCTCATTTGACCTGGAGGAAACCCTCGAGAAAATCACTTTCCTGGCGCATCAGGTACGGCAGGCCCGCTGACCCCGCTTCCACATACGGTTTATTCCTTGACTGATTCCATGATGCTACGATTTTCCACCCTGCAGAAACTGTTCCTGCGCTTCTTCTGCAGTTGTATCCTCTTGAGCATCGCCTCAACGATTTGCCTGCGTTTTGTCCCTCCGCCCATTACGCCATTGATGATCATCCGAGGATTTGAAGGGCTGTCAGAGGGCAAGGGTTTTGTCATTCAAAAACAATGGCAGCCTCTGAAAAAAATTTCTCCTTTCCTGATACAGGCTGTTATTGCCTCCGAAGACCAGAAATTCCTCCACCATTCGGGCTTTGACCTTGATGCCATTGCCAAAGCATACAAAGACAACAGCCGGGGAAAGAGACAGAAAGGGGCGAGCACCATATCCCAGCAGACGGCCAAGAATCTCTTTCTCTGGCCAACCAGTTCGTATCTGCGCAAGGCGGTTGAGGTATACTTTACGCTTCTCCTGGAATTGGCGTGGAACAAAGAGCGAATCATCGAGGTCTACCTCAATGTCGCTGAATTCGGCCCCGGAATCTATGGCGCCGAGCAGGCATCTCGAAAATATTTTCACAAAAGGGCCGCACAGCTCAAAACGTCAGAAGCTGCCATGCTCGCCGCCGTACTGCCTTCTCCTCGACGATGGAATGCCGCACGACCAACCGCCTACCTGCAGCAGCGAAGGCAATGGATCATGCGGCAGATGCGGAATATCGGTCCAGTCGATCTGGAATGACGACCAATACGAGAAGAGTGTTCCGGGCAGAATTACGAATGGTGCTCACGGTCTCTCTTTCAGTATTTCCTCCCGTTCACCTGCGCTGCCACGCCCGGAGAGACTGGGGTTGGTCATAAAATAGGTGTGCGCTGAAAAGCCTTGCCCCTCAACCGGCAGTCGCCGATACTGCCCATCGGGCATCAGCTCCCAGCTCTGCGATGTATCCTTAAAACAGCGCACCATGATTTCATTGAGCACCTGCTGATGCACCGTCGAATTCTCGATCGGCACCAGCAACTCGACCCGGCCATCCATATTGCGCCCCATCCAGTCGGCCGAGGAGATGAAAACCTTTGCGTTCTCCGACGGCACGGGGTTTCCGGCACCAAAGACAAATATTCTTGAATGCTCGAGAAAGCGCCCGATAATGCTCTTCACCTCAATGTTTTCGGAAAGCCCCGGGACACCGGGCCTCAGGGCGCAGATGCCGCGGACAATTGCCTTGATCTGCACCCCGGCCTGTGAGGCCTGATACAACCCATCAATGAGGTCTCGATCAGTCAAGGCATTGGTCTTGAGCCAGATCGTGGCCGGCCTCCCCGATCGGGCATGGTCCACCTCCTGGGAAATGAGATCCATCAGGGCAACACGCAGGGTCTTTGGGGCAAAGGCCAGCTTATTCAGACACTGGGGCGGATCATAGCCGGTCATATAATTAAAGATCTGCAGCGCATCCCAACAAAGGCTTTCGTTGTCGGTAAAAAATGACAGGTCGGTATAAATCCGGGCGGTGACCGGGTGATAGTTACCTGTGCCGAAATGGGCATAGGACTGCAGTCGCCTGCCCTCCCGGCGCACCACCAGGCTAAGTTTGGCATGGATCTTCTTGTCGACGAAACCATAGACCACATGGGCCCCCGCTTCCTCCAATTCCCTCGCCCAACGGATATTCGCCTCTTCGTCGAAGCGAGCCTTCAACTCCACGACCGCCGTCACCTGTTTGCCGGCCTCGGCCGCCTCAATGAGGGCTACCACTATCGGCGAATCGCTGCTGGTACGATACAGGGTCTGCTTGATGGCTATAACGGCCGGATCATGGGCAGCCTGGTTGACAAACTGCGCGACCACATCAAAGCTCTCGTAAGGATGATGAACTATAAAGTCCTTAGCCCGAATGGCAACAAAGATATCACCGTTGAAATCCCTGACCCTTTCTGGGAAGCGGGCCTCAAACGGCGGGAAAAGCAGATCCGGCCGATCAGCAACGATCAACTGCTTTATATCAACAAGGCCGAGTATCCCCTCGCGCAGGAAAATATTGTTCTGATCGACCTCCAGTTCATCGACGATAATCCGGCGCAGGCCAGGATCAATATCGGCATTGATCGACAGGCGGATAACCGAACCGCGGCGTCGGGCCTTCAGCGCCGTTTCGAAGGTCTCCACCAGATCTTCCGCCCGCTCATCGATCTCCATAACCGTATCGCGGATAACACGCAGGGTACCGCCACGCTTGAGTTTGAAACTTGGATAGAGGTAGGTCAGAAAATGCAGGATAATATCCTCCAGGAGGACAAACCTGGCAGACCTGCCGCCGGGCAGACGGATAAACCGGTCCACCTGCTTAGGGATGGGTACGAGGGCATACATCCCTTCGCCATCTGGCCTTTCAAGCTGCAGAAGCAAACAGAAGCCGAGATTGGGAATGAACGGGAAGGCAGTGGCCGGATCGACTGCAATCGGCGTAAGGAGAGGAAAAATATGCTCAACGAAACAGTCCTGCAGCCATTTCCGTTCTGCAACCTCGAGTTCTTCCGGCGACTGCAGTTCAATCCCTTTCTCCTTGAGTTCCACTTGCAGCTCCCGCCAGCAGGCCTGCTGTTCCTGCATCAAGGAGGCCGCCCTGGCGAGTATGACGGAGATCTGTTCCTGCGGACTGAGACCGTCGATACTCGGAGTGACGATACCTGCCTCAATCTGTCCCTTGAGACCGGCAACCCGCACCATATAGAACTCATCCCAATTCGAAGCGGATATGGAAAGAAAACGAACCCTTTCAAGCAATGGATGGCTGACATTCCGGGCCTCTTCCAGCACTCGCTCGTTAAAAGCCAGCCAACTCAATTCCCGGTTAAAAAATCGCTGCGGCGATCGTGACAGTTCACTGCCAGGGACAGAAGGCGGCACATTCTGGCCTGTTTTCCTTCTCGAGGAACTTCGGCGAGAAATAGGAGGTTTTACTGGTATATTCACAAGATGCTCTTTTTGCTGGTGTACAAGGAATCATATAGTCAAAGGGGGGGGACTATCCTTTTCCTGTTACCGAAAAGATGGTCGCAATATTGAGTGGGCACTTTCCTTAGGTTGCGGAGGATGCACTACAATCACGCCTGGTTCCGGGAAGTCGGCAACAATCCAGTCGTACTGGGAATAAACAATCCCGACCTCACGTCCCTGCGGATCAAAGAGGCTGTATCCGGCAAACCTGAGGGGACCATGTTTGCGATCATCATACCAACCGATGCTTTGAATAAAAAATTTCCGCCATTTCTGCGTCTGCTGGGCAGTAATGGCGACCTCGTGCCAATATTTCGACCGCAGCGTCAAGTCCTTTCTGATGCCCATGATGGCTGTAGGTTCAGTCTCCCAGCCATAATAATAATAACGATATTCTGTTGGCATGGAGCCTGAACGAAAAATCCTGTCGACATCATTATTTCTGCTGTTTGAACCAAAATTGCCTGCCGCGCAGCCGGTCGTCAACATGACCAGCAAAAACACCACGATTCGATATGTAATTTTCAGCATATTCCCTCCTTCTCAACTGCAAAACCATACCACGCAACCGCTCACTGGGCCGGAGCCAACAGCGGATCCTTGATTCTGGGCTGCGGCGGATAGACAACAACCGTATTTTCCCCAGGAAATTTAACAACAATCCAATCATAGAGAGAATACAGCACACCTGCTTGTTTACCCTGCGGGTCCGCGAGACTGTATCCGGCAAACATCAGCCGCTGCCGTGAACTGTTGTCAATCCAGCCAAAGTTATCTTTGAAATACTTACGCCATTTTTCCATTTGTTCATCGCTGAGCACAATCGGCGTCCAGAAGTCTGTCTGCAGTGTATACTCTTTTCTGATCCCTAATATTGCCACAGGCTGCTGTCGCTCTCCGAAATAGTAATAGCGGTATTCATTGGGAATTGCGCCCGCCTTGAAGAATCCATCCACCTCAGCATTTCTGCTTACAGTTCCATTATTTACGACAGCACAGCCACTTACCAGCAGTGCTGCCAAAAGAAACATCAGTACTTGCGCCGTCCTCTGCATACGCCTTCCCCTCTATGAGTTTGAGCAATTTTGTATCAACATGTTCATTTTCATTGGAGTATAAACATTATCCTCCGCAATTCAAATATCCATATGGTTTCATCAACTATATTTCCCTCAAACAGGCCAGATGAGACTATTATATCGTTGATGATTCCGGCAAACAGTGCCATATTGTCGTGGCCAATCAACCGGGAAATATCCTCCGGATCTGCCTCAACCCGCAACCATCGCGTCATTTTTACAGGAGCACCAATAAGCATGAGTAAACAAATGATCATCTCGGTAATGTCGAAAGACCGACCGGGAATAATCGCAGAAATCACTGGGGCAATCTATGCACTCAAGGGAGATCTCGCCGACCTCAACCAGTCCATTCTCTGCGGCTATCTGACCATGATCCTTATCGCCACGTTCGAAGAGGACATCACTCGAGAAGATGTTCTCGCCGAAATTTCTCATATCCAGTCAGGAGAGAAATTTGAGGTACTGATCAAAGAAATGGATATTCCTATTGAAATAGCCAGCATGCCACTTCCTTCAGACACCTACATTCTGACTGCCCAGGGCAAAAACCGGAGTGGACTTGTGCACAGCATCAGCCAGTTCTGCTTCAGTCACGGCATCAACATTCTCGACCTGGCCACGACACTGACCGGCGACCAGTATACAATGGTCCTGCAACTCGATTTGCGCAATACCGCCTCGATGGACACAATCCTTGCTGATCTCGAGATTTTTTCCCGTGACAGTGGTTTGAAGCTGGTGATTCAGCACAATGACATTTTCCGGGTCACCCACGAGATAGGCCTGCATTGACTTTCAGATTAATACTCTATCGCCATGCCGGAAATACCGGCGAGGAGAAACACTATGCTTCGATCAGACCAGATCCTTGCCACGGTTGAGATGATCCAAAAGGAGAATCTCGATGTCCGCACAGTCACGATGGGCATCAACATTCTTGACTGCCGCACCGGAGACGTGCAGGGAACTTGCGCACGAATTGAACAGAGGATACAGGAACTGGCCGGAAATTTCGTGCCGACCTGTAATGCCATCAGCAAGAAACTCGGTATCCCCGTGGTCAACAAGCGGATATCCGTGACGCCCATCGCCTTTGTCGGCGCCGGTTTTGACAGACATGGCTTTGTTGAGTTGGCCAAGTGCCTCGACCGGGCCGCAACTGCTGTGGGAGTCGACATTCTCGGCGGCTTTTCAGCTCAAGTCGAGAAGGGCATGACCGCCACCGACCGCGAATATATTGCTTCGATACCCGAGGCTCTGGCTC
>JAIFKM010000174.1 GCA_020049575.1 Desulfobulbaceae bacterium | reverse complement strand
GACATGGGCACCAAGTCCGCGCACTTTCTCGGTAATAAGAAGCCCTACATTCTGCTCGGGATAAGCAACACCCGTCGGGTGGTACTGGGTGGAGTGCAGGCACTTGTTACCAACCCCGGCCCGGTAGGCCATGACCACACCGTCCATGGTCGCGCCATAGTGATTGGTGGTGGCAAATCCCTTGATATGCAGACGGCCGAAACCGCCGGTGGCAATAACCACTGTCTTGGCCCTGACGATGGAAAATTCGCGGGTCTCCATATTCATCAGGATAGCACCGGCACACTTGCCCTCTTCATCAAGGAGCAGTTCAACCGCCGGGCTGAATTCAAGGGTGGTGATCATATCAGCGCGATTGCGCACTTCATCACGCACCACCCGCATGATCTCGGCCCCGGTCATATCGCCTGCGGACTGCATCCGCTTGCGGCTGGAACCGCCGAAGTGGCGGGAGTCCATGCGTCCATCCGGCATCTTGTTGAACATCATGCCCAGGCTTTCAAGCCAGGCAATGGACAGCGGCGCATCATTGGCCAGGGCCGCCACCAGATCTCGCTGGTTGGTGAAGTGGCCACCACCGATGGTATCGAGGTAGTGGTAATAGGGGGAATCGCATTCCTGGGTCGCACCCTGGATGCCGCCCTCGGCCATGACCGTGTTCGAGTCGCCGTGCCGCAACTTGGTGGCAATGATGACCTTGCAGCCGCCCTGCGCCGCCATGATCGCGGCCGAGGTGCCCGCGCCGCCGCCGCCGAGAACCAGCACGTCGGTGTCGAAATCAACCTTGCCGAGATTCACTTTGTCTGGACGGATCACCGAGCGGGATTCCAGGAGGCTTGCCACTCCTTCCTGGAAGGTGTCGCCCTTGTTCGGCCCGACCTTGACCGTCCGCTTGGCGTCGGCCTGGTAATCGGGGTGATACTTGCTCAGGACCTGCTCGCGCTCAGCCATGGTCAGGGCCGGATAATTCTCGCCGCGGCGGGCCATGGCGAGCCGTGCCGGACGGGTCGCCTCTACTCTCTTGATCAATTCCTTCATTTCCGGGGTATATGCCATTGTCGTTCTCCTTGATCCCAAACGATTATGATTTTTGATTAGAGATATTGTTTCTCATTGGGCTGCCAGGTACCGGGAGAGGCCAGGTCCGGCTCACGCTCCCGCTCGACATAGCATTTTTCAAGTTCTTCCTTGCTCATAGCAGACAAATCCTGCAGCATGGCATCGTATTTCCCGGATTCGATCTCAGCAACCCGGGCCTTCAGGTGGGCGGCCTGGGCTTGAATATAACGGCCGTAAACCCGACGGGCCAGCTGGGCAATGTGGTACTGGGGGATTTCGCCCATGCAGCGACTGGCACAGAGACCGCATTGGATGCAGTCAAAGGACAGTTCGGCCGCCTTTTTGATATTGCCCTGTTTCAAGGCCGAGATATAACCAAGGACATCGACATCCATCGGACATGCCTTGGTACAAAGATTACAGGCCACACAGCGGAAAAGCTCGGGGTAGAGGGCATGAATGGCCTCAGCCGCACCGCCAATTTCCTCGATCTTGTATTCGGCCCGGTTGGCCGGGAAGAAGGGGATCTGGGCCAGATACATATCGGCCTCGACCACCGTCTGGCAGGCGAGTCCAAAATGCAGCTTATAGTCGCCAGCCATGCGATAAACAGTCGGGCAGGCTCCGCAGATGCCGCCGCGACAACCGGCACCGCGCAGAAATTTGAAGCCGGCGAATTCCATGGCCTTCATAATGGTCAAGGTCTCCGGCACCTCATAGCGTTTGCCCATGATGTAGACCGGGATGGTCTTTGCGCCCTCAGGCAGGATAGCCCGATCGCCGGTCGCTACCCGTGGGGTCTTTTGAGGAGCTTTCTTTTCGACGTCACACATGTTTATTCTCCAGTTACACGCTCTATACGTTTATAACTGCCCGGTAGTTGCTTTCAGGCAGCGACCAGACAGTTCTTATTCTTCAGCAGATCGACTGATGCACCGTTATTCAAATCAAATCGGCACGATTCCGGAGCAACACCGAGAGCAATGGCCAACAGCTGGGTAAAATAATAGGTTGGCACCGCCGAATCTATCAAGCCGTTGGCCAGCAGCTTGCCCTGTTGCTTGCCGAGATTGAACTCGCAGAGAGGGCAGCTGGTGGCCAGAGCCTCTATGCCGGTTTCTGCGGCTGATTTCAAGATGGTTGCGGCGGTGCTCTGCGCCCCATCCTGACCGTTGAGAATCTGGTAGGAACCGCAGCATTTGTCGGCAGCGGCAAAGGGCATCACCGTGGCGCCGAGGCTTTCAAGCAGCCTGGTCATCAATTGAAAACTGCCGAATGGTTCAATTCCGACATCGGCGGGGCGTTGCAAGGTACAGCCGTAGTACGGCGAAACCCGCAGGCCCTCAAGAGGGACCTTGACCATCTCGCTGATCCGTTCCCAGCCGATTTCCTGTTCGAGGAAGGTGAGCAGGTGGACAACCTCGACTTCGCCGAGATAATCGATCTCCTCGTCCATGAAACGGTTAATGGTATCCCGTTTCACTGTATCGGTCTGCATGATCCGGTTAGCCCGTGCCAGCGTGTTGTAGCACATCGAGCAGAGGGTCACGAGTTTCTCTGC
Organism: Desulfobulbaceae bacterium; assembly: GCA_020049575.1. Taxonomy (GTDB): domain Bacteria; phylum Desulfobacterota; class Desulfobulbia; order Desulfobulbales; family Desulfocapsaceae; genus Desulfoprunum. The sequence continues at coordinate 9,628 of JAIFKM010000174.1, read as the reverse complement.
CCCCTGTTCCTTGGCTCGAACCAGATTCCGCACCGGGCCAACCTGGTGAATGAGGTCATCGGCGGTCAGTGAAAAAACAGCGCCGCAGCAGTTCCAGCGGTCGATCTCCTCGACCTCGACACCAAGGGCCGCGAGAGAGGCCACCGCCGCCATTTCCAGATTGGCGGCCTTGGTCTTCAGGGTACATCCGGGATAGTAACTGATCTTCATTGTTCTCCTTAACTCGTCAATTTTCTAAAGCCGGCAACCAGAGCAATCTGGGGCAGTTCCTCGATCCGCTCGGCCGGCAGCGCGGAAGGTTCAATGTAGTTTTTACTTTTACGCAGGACCTGCTGCCTGAGGGCCTCCATCACCTTGGCGATATCAATGCCCCTCGGGCACTTCACCGTACAGGCGTGGCAGGAGGCACACTTCCAGAAGGTGTTGCTCGCGCTCAACATATCCACAAGTCCAAATTGCGCCAGATGCATGATCTTGCGGGGCGAATGATCCATCTCCGCGGCCATCGGGCACATTCCGGTGCAGGTAGCGCATTGCATGCAAAGCTTCACATTCTCGCCACTGAGCTCTTTTAATTTCTCAAAAAATTTCAGTGCAATAGCCTGATCGGTAATCGTCAATGTCATGGTTATTCTCACAGATGATGTATATAATGGCTCATCCGGCCTAACTCTCAGAGAGCCATTTGAGACCGCTCAACATATATGGTGATGAAGGATAACAAGATTGCGCGACCAATCAGCTTACTGGTCAAACACACGTTTCTCCTCTGCACCGAAGGAAAAAAAGCGTCAGTCATACCGCCGCATACCGCGGTATGCTCCTGACGCTTATTCATTTTCTTTAACAAATAGTCCCTGAGATTACAAGGAGGAATTTTTCATCTGTTTCCAGGATAGGTCAACCATCCAGGATAGGTGAATTGCCAGCGGATCGCTGCCGATCTGAACAAGAATATTATTGAAATAGCAAATAGTTGGCAGTATCTATCGAAATCAAACAAATGGTTGGTCACGACGAAGAATGTGCATCCCAAAATGACGGGCGTGGCATACAATTCCCGACTAAAAAGCATCGGCATCCTGGCCGTAAGGATATCACGGAGCATGCCGCCGGAGATACCGGTTATCATGCCCATCAATACTGCAACTGGCCAGGAGAAACCCAGTAACAATGTTTTTTCGGTTGCTAATACCGAGAACAATGCCACCCCAAAACCGTCTGCATATTCCAACAATCTGAAAGTTCTACTGATTTTAGGAACAAGGAAAAATGCGGCGATGGAGGCCGCAGTCGCCACCCAGAGATAGGAGAGATCGGCGATCCAGTAGATCGGGTTGACATCAAGGAGGATATCCCGCAGAGTGCCACCGCCTATTGCAGTGACATTACCGAGGATGACAATAGTGAGGATATCCATATCCTTCCTGCCACCGGCCACCACTCCGGTGACAGCAAAGACGGCGATAGCCAGCATGCCGAGAGTGTAAGTCACGAGCGTTCACAACAGTGTTTCATGATCGGTGCAACCTACTTTTGAGAATTGGTTGAAGGGGGAAGCGGGGGGCAGTCCGCTGAGGCAGAGCACGTATCGTCCTGCTCGGAATGCGGCAGATAACGTTGACCTGCCGAAGATGTCTGCAGGGAAGTTCCGCCGGGTGAGGAAGGTTCCGCCGGGCAGTTCTGATCCAGATATACCCTGATGGGCTGCTCTCCCGTTAAGATACTGATGCCGCTGCTACCCTTCGCCACCAGGACTGGTATTTCCTCAATACCTAGTGATTTCAAAAAACTGCGGTTGGCAGCAGCAGAATAGGATGGGGCCACTTGAAGATCGGGAAAATCGAGACTGCGTATCTCATCTATTGGCTGAAAACGCACGGTACAGGTTTTCCTGTTTTTCAGAATTTCAATGATGTTTTCGCAATGGGGACATGTAGAGGAAAAAAAGAGATGCAATTGCGGTCCCCCCGATTGACCTGCCGACCACATTCCATAGGTACCGCGGTCAAGGGAAATGCCCTCTGCACTCTCGGCTGATTTGAGCTGCAGGCTGGAGAAGGCGAGGAGAACCACCGCAAAAACAGCAACCGACGAGGCTATCTGCTTGAAACCAAGAGTGATATTTAAGATCAAAATAAGGCTGAAGACAATCAGACAGTACGAACAGAAGGCTTCAGTAATGAAAATCTGAAAAGCAACCAGAACCCCCTCGGAAGCCATACCGGCAAGTGCCAAAACCTTGACCGTCTTGAGTGGCACACCAGGATTTTTTCTCTCCAGCAGCAGGCCCCAGAAAATCGCCTGGAAAAACAGAAAGCCCATGACGTTGAAGGCAAGGGGCGGGACACTTGTCAGGCTGTCGACAATCCTGCAACCCTCATTCAGACATATCCCACTGCCTCGCAGAAATATCAACAGCGCCTGAAAGGCTGTAAGCAGGCTGGCCAGCAGGGCAATAAAAAGACTTGCTTTCATTTCATCATTACACGAATTTTCATTTTCAGAGACAGCGCCATACCTTCCTTGGCGGCGGCAGACACCTGAATTACACAATCGGAAGTGCTATTTTAATGCATAATGGGGATCTGGCCACAGGAAAAAAGGCCAGCAGATGAAATGCCCCTGCAACCAACCCGTCAACGTTGTGGCTGTTCTTCTTTGCATCACCCTGCTTCTTGCTCATTTCCTCGGGGACAGCCCGGTGACAAAAGAGACCGGCCCAGCTTTCATGCAGAACAGACAGACGGCCATGCTTCTCTTCAGTTTCATAGCCCTTCTGGCGATTGGTTTGTCTTTTGGAAGGATTACCACAGTTTCTCTGGGGAGAGAAGCACTTGAAAATATCCAAGCGATTGAGTGAGCCAGTTCTTCGAGGAAAGGCGTCTTTCATACCTCTCTGTCCACCCTGTTGCCCCCACCATTTTTACAACGATAGAGGGCCTTATCGGCCCGATGGAGCAGCGCATCGAGGGTGTCGCCACGACGATATTCCGTAACACCGCCAGAAAGGGTGACCTGCCTGATGGCATCACCGGGATCAGCAGTCGGCTCGGCAGGGGGGATATTTTCCAGGAATCCACGGATGCGTTCGGCCATCTTGACCGCCTCGTCGCAGTCACCCATTGCCAGGATAACAAACTCATCCCCGCCCCATCTCGCAAGGGTGTCCGTAGGTCGAATCCCATTGCTGATAAGACCGGCAGCGGCAATGAGCACCTTGTCGCCAACCTGGTGACCGAACGTATCGTTCACCTGCTTGAATCCATCGAGATCCATGAGAATCAGGCTGAATCTCCGCTCCAACCGCGAATGCACGTAAACAGCCCTGGTGAACTCACGTTCCAACTGGCGTCTATTGGCGACGCCGGTCAGGTCGTCGGTGACGATGAGTCGTTCCAACTGCCGCTGATGACGATTGATGGTCAGCAATGTCAGACCGATGATGATGGACGAGGCAACCAGACCAATCAGAACCGTCCGCAGAAAATTCATGCGCGCCCCTGCCAGAGCCCTGGTCTCATTTTGTTCCACATAGAGCAGCCAATCCAAGGCCGGGATATAACGCACGTTGAGCAGGATTTGCTCATCGTTGTGCTGATAGGTAAAATTTGCCGGGCTCTCGTGAGTTTTCAGGATGTCGCCGGCAATATCCGCCAATCCGTCAATCTGCCGTATATTTTTGCTCTCGACAAAGGAAAGATCCTGATGTACCTGGATAAGGCCCTCCTTATCAGTCAAATAGACGGACCGTTCATATTTTTCCCGATACTTTCTGATCAGTTGAGCCGCATTGTCAACCTTCAAACCGACACCGGTTACACCAAGCAGACGCCCATCTTCAGCAACAACTCTGTTATTGATAAAAATCGTCAGGGTATTATTGGAGGCCTCATCCGTATCGACATCAAGTGCATAGTCCTTGCCGGACTCAACAAAGCTGTAATACCAGACGTCATGCGTATCAGATGGCGAGATTTTTTTATGGATGCCTTTGTAGTGGTAATAGGTACTGGACTGGGCAGAAACAAAAAAGGCGGTGAAAAATCCGTATCTGGCCCGAATCTGCTCAAGATAACCGACTACCTTGTCGGTGTCCTTTTCTCCTTCCAAGGCCCAGGCCTTGAGGAAGGTGTCGTTTGCCATGCTTGATGAAACAAGGATTGGCCGCTGCAGCTCAGAGGTCAAATCTGAGTAGATATTATCCATGGTCAGAGGTAGATCCTTATTCAGAATCTCTTTGTGGATCGAGGCCCGGGTGATCATGTAATTGATCAGGCTACCACCGATAAAGGAAAAAGCCAGGATACAGGTCAGGGCAAGCAGCAATCTGTTGCGCGAATGCATTCTTCTCATTATTTCTTCCAGTAAAGATCAACACGGGCAACCAGTGCGTTCAGAGCCGGCCAATTTACAGGAACACAGCACCTCCATACACGTGTAACATTCCGTATTTACTAATTTTATAGAATAACTATGATATCAATGCACTGGGCTGCGTTTGACGAACTCAGCCGGGATGAACTGTACGAGATCCTGCAGGTCCGGCAGGAGATCTTCAGCGTCGAGCAGAATTGCCCCTATCTGGATGCAGACGGTCTCGACCAGGGCGCTCTGCATCTTATTGCTCGACGTGGCAATTTGCCCTCTGGACAGCTCATCGCCTATCTGCGATTGCTCCCCCCGGGAAGCAGATTCCCCGAAGCATCAATCGGCCGTCTCCTCACCGTCAAGTCGGCACGCGGTTCGGGAATCGGCAGAGCAATCATGCTCGAGGCTCTGGCCCGAATCAGGACTCTCTATCCTCACACCCTCATACGAATATCGGCCCAGCAATACCTCAAGTCCTTTTATCGGAAACTGGGTTTTGCCGCTGCTTCCGAGGTCTATGAAGAGGATGGCATTCCCCATCTGGAGATGGTAATGGCGCTGGACTGATGCTCACAAATCTGCAAACATCTCGTCACAGCATGCGGCCTGGAGGGTGAGTACGGGGCAGCCTGCTGTTCGAATAACCCGTTCTGTGACACTCCCTACCGAGTCTGGAGAAGGCTCCTTCTGACCATAGGTAGGAATAACGATAAGGTCGGCCCGCGTTTCGAAGGCAGCAGTCACAATTTTTTCAGCCGGATCTCCCATTTCCACCAGGGTATTTATGAGAAATGTCCTGTCACCCTCTTCCACAACAGCTGATTCGAACAATTCCCGCAGGGCTCTGTCTTCTCTTCTTTTCAGAATTTCCCATGTCATACCTGGTATTGAGAGCAAATCGTCGACGATTTCCTGGTTGATCACATGCAGCAGCACAATGTTGGCACTCAGTGGTTCGGCAAGAGACACAGCCCAGCGTATGGCCTCAGCGGAACATGCTGAGTAGTCGGTCGGTACCAGAATCAATGAAATTTTCTTTGTCATACTTCCACCTCCCTCTCCAGCAATGCGCAGGCTTCGGCAAGTGAGCGGCGAGCAACATCCGCCGTTCCATCTCCAGTTTCAGTATAGCATACTTTCAGGCACGACCAAAAGGAGGAGGTTGAATTCTCCGGCCAGGATGGCGAAGAATCTCTGTATCTGAATTTGCCAACCTGTCGAAGGGTGGGAAATTCACGCCGATATTTGGCAAATCAAGGGAGAAAAGGGCAAGAAAAAGATCATATTCCAGTGGAAAAATTATCACCACTGGAAAACATGTATACTTTTTTCTCGCAGTTGGCAGGCCAGACAGCCGAGGTCCAGAAGAAGACCCCGACTGCCCAGGGAGAAGATATTATATTTTCTGCAGGAACGGCCTGATCGTTTCAAGTTTTTTCGGGCCGATTCCCTTTACCTCAACCAATTCATCAATCGTTTTGAAGGAACCTACATCTTTACGGTAGGCAACTATAGCCTCCGCTGTTTTGGGACCGATTCCAGGAATCTCGGTCAACATCTCGGCATCAGCCTTGTTTATATCAATCTGCTGAACCGCCGCACTCTTTGCTTCGGTCTCTACCACTGCGGCTTCAGCAGCCTTGGGACCCGCGGTCTTGGCATTGACCATAGCAGGGGAAAAGCCGAAACCGAGCATCAGAACGCCAATAATTGCAAACAATACACCTCGTGTGTTCATTCCATCCTCCTCAAAGTTTTTTTCAGTATAGGTTTCCACTCAGCCCTGGCCAGGAAGAGTTTCTGAAGAAGAAGGGTAAGGCATGGACTAACCTATTCTGCCAGATACTCCTGGTTTAAAGTCAGTTTGCCCGAACCCGCTCTTTTCAAAATTTCATTAACGTATGAAGAGGATCTTACAATTACGGCACAAGGAACTCTGTACTGTAAAAATTTTTGACAACAAAAAACCCGGTGGGAAAGACCATCCCACCGGGTGAAAAGTAAAGGTGATGGCGAAGGCGAAACCTTATCGCCCGCTCATCGTTAAAAAATAGACTTCATGGCCCGCATATGAGCACGAAGTTCCTCGCCAACGGCCTCAATGGTCGTATAGCGGATGGCTTCGTTGACCTGGATAAGATCCAGATTATCGACGCCGTTGTCTTTCTGCTCCAATCCCCTGCCTATGACATCGGCATCGATACTCTTCATAAAATCCTGCAGCAGCGGCACGGCGGCATGGGCAAAGAGGTAGTTGCCGTATTCCGCAGTGTCCGAGATCACCACGTTCATCTCGTAGAGTTTCTTCCTGGCTACGGTATTGGCGATGAGTGGCACCTCATGCAGCGACTCGTAATAGGCGGATTCTTCCTTGATGCCTGCCGACACCATGATGTCAAAAGCAAGTTCGACGCCAGCCTTGACCATGGCAATCATCAGAATACCGTTGTCAAAATATTCCTGCTCCGAGATCTCGGCAGTTGTCGAAACAGATTTTTCGAAGGCTGTCTCGCGCGACTCTTTTCGCCACTTCAGCAGGTTGGCGTCATCATTGGCCCAATCCACCATCATCGTCCGGGAAAACTCACCTGACATGATATCGTCCATGTGCTTCTCGAACAGCGGTCGCAGGATGTCCTTGAGTTCCTCCGCCAGGGTGAATGCCTGGAGCTTGGCCGGATTTGTCAGGCGGTCCATCATATTGGTGATGCCGCCATGTTTCAGGGCCTCGGTGACCACCTCCCAGCCGTACTGGACCAACTTGGAGGCATATCCGGATTCTACGCCTTTCTCGATCATTTTGTCGTAGCAGAGCAGTGAGCCGGCCTGCAGCATGCCACAGAGAATGGTCTGCTCGCCCATCAGATCGGATTTGACCTCGGCGATAAAGGAGGACTGCAGCACTCCGGCCTTATCTCCACCGGTACCGCAGCAGTAGGCTTTGGCCAGTTCCCAGCCTTCGCCGTTCGGGTCATTTTCGCCGTGCACGGCAATCAGGGTCGGCACACCGAATCCCCGTTTATATTCTTCACGAACCTCAGTTCCCGGCGATTTCGGGGCCACCATGATGACGGTCAGGTCTTTTCTAACCTGCATACCCTCCTCGACGATATTGAAACCGTGCGAATAGGATAAACACGCTCCTTTCTTCATCAAAGGCATGATCGCAGAGACCACTTTGGTGTGTTGCTTGTCGGGGGTCAGGTTGATCACCAGATCGGCTCCAGGGATGAGCTCGGAGTAGGTACCCACTTTGAAATCGTTCTCCGTGGCATTTTTCCAGGACTGGCGTTTTTCAGCGATGGCGCTGTCGCGCAGGGCATAGGCGATGTCGAGGCCGCTGTCGCGCAGATTGAGCCCCTGGTTAAGCCCCTGGGCACCACAGCCGACAATGACGATTTTCTTGCCTTTCAGGGCCTCGACACCGTTGAATTCCGATGCATCCATGAAACGGCACTGGGACAGTTCACCAATCTGCCGGCGCAACGACAGTGAATTGAAATAATTGGAACCCATTTTTATCTCCTTGTTATTGAGTTGTTTTCTTCTACAGCGTTCGACACGGTCACCTTGATATATTGAGAATCACTTATTGCGTCAAGTGATTTGTTCGTGATACTGTATTGCAATTATTGCAACATACATTCCCCGGCAAATATCTGAAACCGCAGCATTCATGAATATACAAGAACTGAAGATATTCAAACACCTGGCCCGCACTCTGCATTTCGGCAGAACCAGTCTGGCCTGCAACATCACCCCTTCTGGTCTGACACGCACGGTACAGCGCCTTGAAGCAGAAATCGGCAAACCGCTCTTTATCCGCGACAGGCGCTCAGTTCGCCTGACCCCCGCCGGACTGGTCTTCAGGGACTACGTCGAAGAAGCCCTGCAGCACTGGCAGGCACTGCAGAGCAGCCTGACAGATAACCAGGCCCTTGTCGGGGAGTTGTCGCTCTACTGCTCGGTCACCGCCATACTGGCCATTCTCCCGGCGATATTCTCGCGATTCCGCAGATCCCACCCCGGTGTCCTCATCCATCTGCAGACCGGTGATGCCGCCATGGCAATCGGAAAACTGCAGAGCGGCGAAGTTGATATCTCCATCGCCGCCTTGCCCGATCACCCCGGTGAACACCTGGAATTCATCGAAATCATCAAGACGCCGCTGATCTTTATCGCACCCCGGCAATTTCCTGAAACCGTCAGATATTGCCAGTCCGCCATCGATTGGCGCAAGACCCCGGTGATCCTCGCGGAACAGGGACTCAGTCGGCAACGGGCGGACCGCTGGTTTGCGGCAAAAGGGGTACAGCCTAACATCTACTCCCAGGTCGCCGGCAACGAAGCCATTATCGCCATGGTGAGCATGGGTTGCGGGGTCGGTATTGTTCCCCGTCTCGTTTTGGAAAAAAGCCCCCTCCAGGACCAGGTGAAGATCCTCGAGGTGTCACCCGGACTTGCACCTTTTTCCGTTGGCGCCTGCATCCTTGCCAGAAACATGCGCAACCCCGTGGTGCACGCCTTCTGGCAGGTCATCGCCCAAGAAACCAGCCCAGATGAAGCCGCAGCACCAATATTCACAGCAAAGGATAACTGATATGCCGACAATTATGGTGACCAATGACGATGGAATCAACAGCCCGGGCATCAAGGCCCTGCAGCAGGCCATGAATTCCCTTGGACAACTGGTAATCGTGGCGCCCGAAAGAGATAATTCGGCCGTCTCCCACTCCCTTACCATGAGCCGCCCTCTCAGGACCCGGGAAATCGAGTCAAATATATTCACCCTTGATGGCACCCCTACGGACTGTGTTGTCGTCGGCATCGGCAAACTCATCGGCAACAAGCCCGATCTGCTGGTCTCCGGTATCAATGCCGGACCAAACCTCGGTGACGATATCTCCTACTCGGGTACGGTCTCGGCCGCCATCGAGGGAACAATGTACGGCATCCCTTCGATGGCCATCTCGCTTGCCGGTGAGGCGCCGTTTGACTTCGCCCTGGCCGTGCGGGTCGCAACCTGCCTGGCGCGCAGGATCCTGGCTGATGGCCTGCCGGCCAACACCCTGCTCAACGTCAATATCCCCGAGGGGGATACGTTCCAGGGATTCGCCGTTACCCGACAGGGTCGGAGACTCTGGGAAAACAGCATCCAGGAAACCTTTGACCCCTGGGGCCGCAAACATTACTGGATCGGTGGCGGCACACCGCTCAGGGATTCATCTGAGGATACCGACGTCTCGGCCATTCATAA
>JAIFKM010000183.1 GCA_020049575.1 Desulfobulbaceae bacterium | reverse complement strand
TACGTTTTGAGTTCATATCAACCGGCACGCCTGGTGATTTTCGCACCTTGGATAGCACCACATCCCTGTTATGCGCAGGCGGCATAACGGGAAGAAAAACCCTCCCCTCACGAGAGAGTGGAGGACTTGGATGTCGCATTCCCGCATGAGATGGCTCCACCGGAAAAGACCACATGGCAACATTCACCTTCGTCACCCTTTGCGCCATTTTCTTTATCATCATCGTTTTCGCCGTCTGGCATCTGGCTTCGCGGCGCTATAGTCTGCCCTGCCCCGTCTGGCTCCGCTGGATGGTCGAACTGGACAATCCGTTCACCAGGACCAATCGGGCGGCGTTCATCACCGAGCATCTGGAACTGGCGCCTGGCATGACCGTCCTCGACGCCGGCTGCGGCCCCGGTCGGCTAACCCTTCCCGTTGCCCGAGGTGTCGGCAGCCAGGGACATGTGGTCGCCATGGATGTGCAGGCCGGCATGCTTGAACGGGCCAGGGAAAAGGCCCGCCTCGCAGATCTGGGCAATATTACCTTTCTGCAAGCGGCCCTGGGTGATGGCCAGCTGCCCAAAAACCATTTTGACAGGGCCTTGCTGGTGACGGTTCTCGGTGAGATTCCGGACCGGCAGGCAGCGCTCAAGGAAATCCTGACTGCCCTGAAGCCAGGCGGAATCCTGTCGATTACCGAGGTCATCTTTGACCCCCATTTCCAGAGGCGCGGCACTGTCACCCGCCTGGCCTGCGGGCTTGGTTTCCGCGAAAAAGCCTTCTATGGCAATTGCATTGCCTACGTCCTGCATTTTGTCAAACCAAAGGAGATTTGACCAGCCGCAGAAATCACTGAAAAAACAAAGGGGAGGCTGAATCCAGCCTCCCCTTCGATCATTAATCCTATGCCGGTCCTACCAGATTTCTAGCCAAGCCGTCCTGTCAGACTGACCCGAAATTCCGAGCCAACTCCTTCCTGGCTCTGCACATCGATCCTGCCGCCGTGGGCCTGGACGATGTGTTTGACGATCGCCAGTCCAAGGCCTGTGCCGCCTACCGATCTGCTGCGAGCCCGGTCACTGCGGTAAAATCGTTCAAACAACCGGGGCAGATGCTCCGGGGCAATACCGCAGCCATTGTCTTTGACGGTTATCACCACTTTCTTATCCGTCGCCTCACCCGCCACACCAGCCTGGAGTTCGACTGTCCCCCCCTTCTGGCTGTACTTGATGGCATTGACCAGCAGGTTGACGACAGCCTGCTCGAGCAGGGTGTCGTTCATGGCCACGAGAAGATTCTCCGGGCAATCGAGAACAAGCTGCACTTCCGTCTTGTCGGCCTCGACCTGGCAGGTTTGGACCGCCGCCGCCAGAACCGGATACAAAGCTCTATCCTGTAGCGGGATTTCACCTTCCTGCGACTCCTGCTCGATACGCGACAGGGCAAGCAGATCGTCGATAATGGCATTGAGACGATCGGACTGGCGCTGAATGATCTGCAGGAATTTTTCCGCATCCTCCCGGCTGTCCAGGGCGCCGTCAAGCAGGGTTTCCACATAGCCCCTGATCGAGGTGATCGGCGTCCGCAATTCATGCGAGACATTGGCGACGAAGTCTCGGCGGATGGTTTCCAACCGCCGCAGTTTCGTCACATCGTTCATAACCACCAGGGCGCCGACACTGCGGGCCTTGCCGTCATAGAGAGAGACAATGCTGGTCTGCAGCAGTTTTTCTCCCTCCTGATCCTGCAGGACGATTTCCACCTCCACCGATTCCTTTGTCTCCAGGACCCGGCTTATCTGCCGCTGCAGATCGATATTGCGGACAACTGCCTGGACATATCGGCCCTGGGCGTCACGCCGATCGATATCCAGCAGACGGGCCGCAGCCTTGTTGATACTGATAATCCGCTCTTCCAGGTCGATGGCGATGACTGCCTCGACCATGCTGGAAAAGACCGTATCAAGTTGATTCCTGTGGGTTTCGATGGCTTTGATTTTATCGTCGAGCAATTCCGCCATCCTGTCCATGGCCGAAGCCAGCGTCGTGACTTCCAGAGATGCGGATTTACGCTGACTGGGCAGCATCTTCTTGCTGAAATCACCATCGGCAAAGGCCTCCGCCCCTTTTTTCATTTCTTCGAGCGGCCGGCTGATATTGCGTGAAATCAGCAATGTCACCAAGGCGGCGAGGAAGATAACCACGATCGACCCCAGGGCGATGCGCAACTGGATGCTTTTCAAAGTACGATCAATTGCCGTGACCGGCACCGCCATCCGCAGAACGGCTTTCACCTGGGTGAGATCAGCGATCTCACCCGGCTTCTTTTCCTCGCTTACCGGAATCGCGACGTAGAGCAACGACTCGTTCAGGGTCGTGCTGAAACGAAGAGACTGTCCCTTTTCTCCGGCAAAGGCCTGGGCGATCTCCGGCCGTCTCAGATGGTTCTCCATGGTCTCGGGGTTCTCATTGGAGTCGGCCAGCACCTTGCCGGCGGGATCGATAACGGTGATGCGGGTTGCCGATGCCCGTCCAACCTGGACGCAGAAGCTGCGCAACTCCTCGGCACCGGGCTGGCCAAGCAGTTTTTCCACCCTCGACCTGACCAGGTGAGCACGGGCATGGAGATCGTTTTCCGATTCCTCCAGATAAAAATCATGGAGCGAGGTTGAGGCATACCAGGTGACAGCGACAATGGCGAGCAGCAGTGTCACCATCGTTGCCGGAAAAATCTGCCATATCAGTTTCTTTTGCAGCATGATAACCTTACTCGCCTCCATTCCAGGTTGATTTGAACCGGTACCCTATACCCCGAACTGTTTCAATTGCATCTCCGGCCTCGCCCAGTTTCTTGCGGAGACCGAAAATCTGCACGTCCATGGCCCGAGGAGTGACGAGAAAATCGTAGCCGCGCACGGAATCGATGAGCTGCTGCCGGGTGAACACCCAGCCAGGCTTACCGGCCAGAAGCGCAAGAATGCCGAATTCGGTCATGGTCAGATGCACCTGCTCGTTATTCAATCGCACCTCGTGCCGTCCTTTATCAATCTCCAGGCCGCCGATGGTTATTACCAGTTTCCTGCCGTCCTCGCTCGTCTCTTCCTGCACATGACTGCGCCTGAGGACCGCCTTGATGCGGGCGATGAGGACCTTGGGACTGAAGGGCTTGGTGATATAGTCATCGGCACCGTAATCGAGACCGGAGACGACATCCTCCTCCTCTCCCTTGGCGGTCAGCATGATGATCGGGATGCTGCTCTTCTCTTTCATCTCGCCCTTTTTCACCAGGCCACAGAACTCGGTGCCGCTCATTCCCGGCAGCATCAGATCGAGCACAATGCAGCCGATCGCCTCGCGCCGCAGACACTCCAAAGCCTCTTCGGCCGAATCCGCGCAGGTGACGTGAAAACCAGCCTTGATCAGATTGTAGCTGACCAGCTGTTGAATATCCGCCTCATCTTCGACGATGAGCACATGTAATTTCGCCATAATTATTTTTCCCACTGTATCGTGCAGCTGATTCCAGCCGGTCGGGATAAGGCTTTCCCCGCCGGCACGCCTCTTCCCAAATATCGGAATCAGCACCTCTTGTTTGTCGATTGCAGACAAGGTGCTGCATTTCGGGGGCGCCTGCAAGCTCTTTTCCGCAGCTTAACCCAATCCTAATATACTCCTAACAGCAGAAAAATATCCGGCCTTTATCTTGTCCTCACAACAACGGCAAAAGCATTTCCCGCCTCCAGAAGGCGTTATCATTCAATTGGAAAAACACACACATGGATCTACATTACACCTTCCATCACGAGCTGGTAAAACTGAACAAGAAGATCTTGAAGCTGAGCGCCATGGTCGAGGACCGGGTACGCGAGGTCGACGAGATGGAGGTGGAGATCGAAGAGGACTGCCTGAAGATTCTTGCCCTGCACCAGCCGGTGGCCAGCGATCTGCGATTCCTCATTGCAGTGATCAAGATCAACAATGAAATGGAACGGATTGCCGATATCGCCGTGAACATCGCCATGCGGGTGCAGGCCATCGCCAACAGCAAAAGCACGGCACCCGCGACCATCGATTTCCGACCAATGTCAGAGAAAGTCATCACCATGCTGAAGATGAGCCTGGATGCTCTGGTCAACCGGGACGCATCCGTGGCCCGTCGCATCTTCCTCATCGATGACGATGTCGACTCCTTCCGCAACACGGTTTACGAGAAGGTTAAAGATTTGATCCGCAAATATCCCGAGCATCCCGGTGCACTGATCAACACCTACCTGCTGGCACGGCATCTGGAACGGATAGGCGACCGGGCAACCAATATCGCCGAAGAAGTGATCTACCTGGTCGAGGGATCGATCGTTCGCTGCCCCTGAGGTGCGTTGCATAAACACGAGAATTTCCACTATGTCCAACCAACGAGTTTTGAGCTGATACATTTATGATATACTCCTTTCTCCTGCTCATCATCCTGCTGCTCGGCGCTTCCGCCTATTTTCTCGGAACTGCCAGGGCAGTGGCGGTATCACAGCAAACAGGCGGTATGCGCAGTCTGCACTCTCTGCCCAGCCATTACGGCGCACTGACCGCTCTCGGCTGTGTTCTGCCGGCCCTGATCATCTATGCCCTATGGCAGATCGCCGAACCCATGATACTCACCTCGATGATCAAGGGGAACCTGCCTGCCGAAATGCTCAAACTGTCGGCCAACGAGTTCGGTCTGGTACTTAACGATATCAGGAACATGGTAGCCGGCAACACACTTTCGGGGACAGGCAACCCGGCTGTCATGGCGGCAGCGGAACAGTATATATCCCTGCAGACCAGCGCCGGCAGGATCGTTTCCATGGTGATTCTGGTCACAATGTGCGTCTCGGCAGCGACCATCTACAGTCGCATCGACATCCATCTCAGGGCTCGCAATATCGTCGAAGGACTGATCAAGATAGCCATTATCGCCTGCTCGGCTGTGGCCATCTTCACCACCATCGGCATTGTCCTCTCGGTACTCTTTGAAGCCATCCGATTTTTCAAGATCATCCCGCTGCAGGATTTTATTCTTGGCCTGACCTGGAGCCCGCAGACGGCAATCCGGGCCGACCAGGTCGGTTCATCGGGGGCATTCGGCGCTGTGCCGATCTTTGTCGGCACCACGCTCATCGCCCTCATCGCCATGGCAGTTGCCATCCCCATCGGCCTGCTGTCGGCGATTTATCTGTCGGAATACGCCCACCCGAAATTCAGGGCGACAGCCAAACCGCTGATGGAAATCCTGGCGGGCATACCTACGGTCGTCTACGGCTTTTTCGCAGCCCTTACCGTGGCACCTTTCATCCGGGACCTCGGCATGTCCGTGCATCTCGATGTGTCCTCGGAAAGTGCCCTGGCAGCCGGTCTGGTCATGGGCATAATGATCATTCCCTTTGTCTCCTCGCTCTCTGAAGATGTCCTGCACGCAGTGCCGCAATCCCTGCGGGACGGCTCGCTGGCCCTGGGAGCCACCCAGTTTGAGACGGTCAAGAACGTGGTTGTGCCGGCAGCCCTGCCAGGCATCGTCGGCGGTATACTGCTGGCCGTGTCGAGGGCGATCGGCGAGACAATGATCGTCGTCATGGCCGCTGGTCTGTCCGCCAACCTGACCTTTAACCCGCTGGAGACCGTGACCACCGTCACCGTTCAGATCGTCACCCTGCTGGTCGGCGATCAGGAATTCGACAGTCCCAAGACCCTGGCCGCCTTTGCCCTCGGACTCGTACTCTTCTTTTTCACCCTCTGCCTCAACATTATCGCCATCAGGGTAGTGCAGAAATATCGTGAACAATATGAATAACTCAAAGCAGACAGTGGACAAGGCAGCTGAGAAAAAGAAACCGATGAAACCCTTCAGTGTTCACATGAACAAGGATCTGCAGCGTCGCTATCGGGCAGAAAAATGGTTCCAGCGCAGTGGCATAGCGGCTATTGTCATCGCCCTCTCCTTCCTGCTGGTGCTGTTTGCCTCCATAATCGGCAGCGGCTACACGGCCTTCCGCCAGACCTTCGTCGAACTCGATGTGCATTTCAACCAGGATCTCTTCAAGAATGAAAACATCGCCGCTGCCGATTATCCGGCAATGATCAAGGACTCGCTGCGCAGGACCTTTCCCGAGGTGAAAGAGCGCAGGGAGCTGAAAAGCCTGTATATGATCGTCAGTCCCGGGGCTGCATTTTCGCTGCAGGACATGATCAAGGAAAACCCCCGGCTTATCGGCACGCAGCAGAAGGTCTGGGTGCCGGCCAATGATGATGTCGATATGCTGGTCAAGGGTCAGATGAAGGCCAGCGAGGCCGAAGACAACCGTCGTATCAAGGACGACCAATTAGCCTGGATCGAAAAACTGGAGAAAGACGGCAGGCTGGAGACCCGCTTCAACACCACCTTCTTCACCTCCGGAGATTCACGGGAACCGGAGCTGGCAGGAATCTGGGGTGCGGTGAAGGGCTCGTTCTACTCCCTGCTCATCACCTTTCTCCTATCGTTTCCGATAGGCGTGGCTGCCGCCGTCTACCTCGAGGAGTTCGCGCCGAAGAATTTCTGGACCGACCTCATCGAGGTCAATATCAACAATCTGGCGGCCGTGCCCTCAATCATCTTCGGTCTGCTCGGGCTGGCCATCTTCATCAACTTCTGGGGACTGCCGCGCTCAACGCCGCTGGTCGGCGGCCTGGTGCTGACCCTGATGACCCTGCCGGTCATCATCATTGCCGGCCGGGCCTCGCTGAAATCGGTGCCGCCTTCCATCCGTGAGGCTGCTCTGGGGATTGGCGCCTCGAAGATGCAGATGGTCACCCACCATGTTCTGCCGCTGGCGATGCCTGGCATGCTCACTGGCGCGATCATCGGTATGGCCAGGGCACTCGGCGATACCGCGCCGCTGCTGATGATCGGCATGGTTGCCTTTATCGTCGACATTCCAGGCGGATTCACGGACGCTGCGACTGCCCTGCCGGTGCAGATCTATCTCTGGGCAGACAGCGCCGAAAGGGCCTTCACCGAAAAGACCTCGGCAGCGATCATCATCCTGCTGGTTTTTCTTATCTGCATGAACGCTGCAGCCGTGATCCTGCGGAAGAAATTTGAAACAAAGTGGTAGTACGTCCTAAACATTGGAAAAAATTGTCGTACAAACAACAGCATCAACAAAAAACATCAAGGAGAAAACAATGAACGTGAAAAGCATCTTTCTGGCTAGCGCCCTGACCATGACCCTGATGACCACTGGCACCGCCATGGCCGCCCGTGACACCATCTCCATCGTCGGTTCTTCCACCGTCTACCCGTTTTCGACCGCGGTAGCCGAGCAGTTCGGCAAGACCGGCAATTTCAAAACCCCGAAGATTGAATCGACCGGCACAGGCGGCGGTTTCAAGCTCTTCTGCGGCGGCGTCGGCGTTGAATTTCCGGACATGACCAACGCCTCAAGGGCCATCAAGGATTCTGAAAAAGAGAAATGCGTCGCAAATGGCGTCAAGGAAATCGTCGAGGTAAAAGTTGGTTATGACGGCATTGCCATTGCCAACGCCAAAACCGCCGCACCCTTGAAGCTGACCCGCAAGGAACTCTTCATGGCTCTCGCCAAAGAGGTACCGGATCCCGCCAAAGAAGGACAACTCATCGCCAATCCGTACAAAACCTGGAAGGAAATCAATCCCGAACTGCCTGATGCAGCCATTGAGGTGCTTGGACCTCCTCCTACTTCCGGAACCCGTGACGCCTTCGTCGAAATGGTCATGGTAACAGGAGCCGAAGAGTTCGACTTCATCAAGGCCATGGCCAAATCGGATAAGGACAAGTTCAAGGCTGTCTCAGAGACCGTTCGTGAAGACGGCGCATTCATCGAAGCCGGTGAAAACGACAACCTGATCGTCCAGAAACTGCAGGCTAATCCAAAGGCTCTTGGTATCTTCGGATTCTCATTCCTCGACCAGAATGCCGACAAAGTCCAGGGTTCTGCCATCGAAGGAGAGGTACCTACCTTTGAGGCTATTTCAGCTGGAAAATATCCGGTTTCCCGTCCGCTCTTCTTCTACGTGAAGAAGGCCCACGTCGATGTGATTCCCGGCATCAAGGAATTCGTCGCCGAGTTCACTAACGAGAAGGCCTGGGGACCTGAAGGATATCTGGCTGACAAAGGCCTGATCCCGATGCCTGATGCAGAAAGAAAGCAGGTTGCCGAAGATGTTGCAGCCATGAAGACCCTGTAATATCTTCAGGCATTTTTGCATACGACCGTTACTCCCGCGCAGGCGGGAGTTCAGTGAAATACACGCACTGGATTCCCGTCTGCCTCCCTTAAAGACAAGAAACACACTTAAACTCACGCAACACAGCAAGAGAGCAGAGTTATGGAACTGACATCCCACCTGGCAAGCCAGTCTTTCCCCACCCTCCCGACCTACGACTTTGCCGCCTCGCTCGATAAGACCGAGACCCAGGCCGCACGCCAGACCGTCGGCAACCCCTTTCTCGAAAATCCCCGCATGACCTGCAGGGATGTAGCGGTCTTTTATGGAGAAAAGGAGGCCATTCGCGGCATCAATATCGATGTTGGCTGCAACGAGGTACTGGCCATGATAGGCCCGTCAGGATGCGGCAAATCGACCTTGCTTCGCTGCCTGAACCGGATGAACGACACGGTCCCCGGTTGCCGGGTGGAGGGCGAGATCTGTCTGGATGGAGAGAACATCTACGACCCGAGCGTCGATGTCGTTCCGTTGCGGGCCAGGGTCGGCATGGTATTCCAGAAGCCGAACCCATTTCCCAAATCTATTTTCGACAATGTGGCCTACGGCCCGAAAATCCACGGTTTTACCACGGACAAGGCTGAACTTGACAATATCGTCGAGACTTCCCTGATCAAGGCTGGTCTCTGGGAAGAGGTCAAGGATCGGCTGCAGGAACCCGGCACCGGCCTTTCCGGCGGGCAGCAGCAACGCCTCTGTATTGCCAGGGCCATTGCCGTCAGTCCCGAGGTGATTCTGATGGACGAGCCCTGTTCGGCCCTCGACCCTATCGCCACGGCCAAGATCGAAGAACTCATCGCCGAACTTCGCGAGCAGTTTTCCATCGTCATTGTCACCCACGCCATGCAGCAGGCCTCCAGGGTTTCGCAGCGCACTGCCTATTTCCATCTCGGCGATCTCATCGAGGTCGGTCCGACCGAGCGGATCTTCACCAATCCCCGGCACCGATTGACCGAGGACTATATCACCGGCCGTTTCGGTTGATTGCAACACAGCCATATCCCATGCAAAAAGGCCCGATGCTTCAACAGCACCGGGCCTTTTTCTTTTTCAAGATCGGTCAATTCTCAGGGTTCATCATGGCAGAGGGAACAATCCTGAGAGATGGTCTTGCCGAATACCGGCCTGATCGGGGTTGATCGTTTGGAGTACAGCCCCGTATCGATTTTCTCGGCGAGATTCTCGTAGACATGGGTCGGTCGATTATGGCAGTCGATGCAGTCCATGGTCCGCCAGGTTCCTTCCCCGCCTTTTTCTCTTCAGTTTCGCCAGGCATATTGTATTCTTCAGTGATGCCATTAGGCTTGCTCACCTTGATCTTGCCGATGGCCGTCCGGGTCTCGTTGAGCGATAGATACTCAACCTTGACATCCTTGCTCACGTGCCAGTGAATTCCCTCGAAGGTCTCTGTATACGGGCTGCGTCCGCCGATATGCAGAGAAATCCCCTGGATTGCCGGGTCTTTCTGGTTGTCGTTGGGAAAGGAGATAAACTGCTTGGTTCTCTTGCCGTGGAACTTCTCCGGCCAGTGGCAGGCCTCGCAGGTATCCCGGGCCGGCCGGAGATGTTCGACAGGGGCCGGAATCGGGGATAGCATGAAAGAGTTCACTGCCGGCACCGGCAGGCAGCGTCCGCTAGCCGGGATCAATATCCGGGACTGTCGATGTGACGGCGAGAGGTGGACCGTCATCTTTCATAACAGATCCTGCGGGAGGCATACATGATGGAGATACAGGGTAATCCGCAGCCGTTGTCGATGGACCGCAGTGCATTTGTAGTACATTTACGGTACATGATATCTCTGCCGTCCTTAATGGAATTGTCAGAAGGTGTCGTTTTGAGCAAATGCAAAATATTTTCCCCCGAATAATTCCCTTTTAATTTTTGTACATACCATATTTTATGGCATTTTCTTACACAGGAACACCTTGCCTGACAGCAGTTTTCGCCCTATGATAGAAAGAGCACGCTGAATTCGTGGTTTCTGACTTCAGGAGAAGATATTATGCCCGATCCAACTACCAACAGCCCGCAGCAACTCATGAGCGGCTATTTGACTGTCGACAGTAATTGGCTGATCACTTCATTCAATGAACGGGCAGCCGACATCCTGGGAATTGAAAGCGGTGACCTCCTCGGCAGGCACTGCCGGGAAATATTTTACAACGACAGCCGTTTTCGGGCAATTTGCTCCCACCTCGAACCACTTACCAAAAAACGCGGCAGCAACTCCATCCAGCTCGATCTGGGATCCGCCAACAGTAGTGATAAGAATGCCATTCAAATGCAGGTCATTACCCTGCCGGGCAAAACCGGATCAATGATCGGAGCGTTCATCGGCTTCTCGGATCTGCGCGAACCCCTGGCCGCCAGTCGTCTGGCACTCGACAGTATTGCCGAAGGTGTTTTTACCGTTGACCGCGATGGGAAGATCACCTCCTTTAATAATGCAGCCGAGAACATAACCGGTTGGCTGGAGGAGGAAGTGCTGGGGCAGACCTGCGAGAGTGTCCTGCAGTCAAATATCTGCAAAACAGACTGCGCCATTGTCCAGAGTATTGCCACTAAAGCCTCGGGAGAGGAACGAATAGCCTACATCGTCGGTAAAGACGGTCATTCCATCCCCGTAAAGGTCTGTGCCGCACCTCTTCTTGATATGACGGGTACAGTTATCGGCGGAGTGGAAACCTTCCGTGATATCACCAAAAAGCTGCAGCATGAGCTTATCCTCAATGCGGTGGCTGATGGAGTCTTCACCGCCGACCGGGAGGGCAAGATCACCTCTTTTAATCGAGCAGCCGAGAAGATAACCGGCTGGAAAGAAGAAGAAGTGCTGGGAAAAATTTGTTCGCTGGTTTTTTTCTCAAGCACCAATGTCCAAAGCTGCGCCCTCGGTATCTGCATGCGGGAAGGACGTTCGATTATCGATCATGAGACCTTCATCATCGGTAAGGATGGCTTTTCGATACCGGTCAGCGTCAGCGCCGCGCCTTTTCTCGACCATCGGGGCCAGATCATCGGCGGGGTTGAATCCTTTCGGGACAATACCGCCCGTCTGCAGAACGCCCTGATCCTCGACTCGATCGCCGACGGGGTGTTCACCGTAGACCGGAACTGGCGGATCACCTCGTTCAACATGGCGGCAGAACTCATTACCGGCTGGAGCAGGGAAAACGCCATCGGCAAAACCTGCAGCGACATCTTTCAATCGTCGATCTGCGGCAAAAACTGCGCCGTGGCCGAAAGCCTCTATACCGGCAGACCGGTAGCCAACCGCTCAATCTCGATCAAGGACCTGCACGGCAAGCCCCAGTCTATCAGCATCAGCGCCGCGCCTCTGGTCGACCATGAGGGTAACATCATCGGGGGAGTCGAGACCTTCAGGGATCTGAGTGTCGAAGTCAGCCTGCGCCAACAGTTGATGAAACGCTACACCTTCGACCAGATCATCAGCAAGAGCCCGTCAATGCAGCGTATATTTGAGATAATGCCGGATATAGCCAGAAGCGAGAGCAATGTCCTGATTCTCGGAGAAAGCGGCACCGGCAAGGAACTGGTGGCCAGCGCCCTGTATCATGCCTCGCAGAGGAAAGACATGCCATTCATCACCGTGAACTGCGGGGCCTTGCCGGAGACCTTGCTGGAATCCGAGCTCTTCGGCTACAAGGCGGGG
The DNA here is from genome assembly GCA_020049575.1 of Desulfobulbaceae bacterium. Classification (GTDB taxonomy): domain Bacteria; phylum Desulfobacterota; class Desulfobulbia; order Desulfobulbales; family Desulfocapsaceae; genus Desulfoprunum. The sequence goes on along the minus strand of JAIFKM010000183.1, from coordinate 4,271 downwards.
GCCTTCACCGATGCCAGAAAAGACAAGATCGGTCGGTTTGCCGCGGCCGAAGGCGGCACCCTTTTCCTCGACGAGATTGGCGACATCCCGCATTCCCTGCAAGTCAAACTGTTGCGCGTCCTGCAGAACAAAACCTACGAACCGCTGGGTTCCAATACCCCGGTGAAGGCCAATGTCCGCATCATTACGGCAACCAACAAGTTCCTACCACAACTTGTCAGGGAAGGGATTTTTCGCGACGACCTCTACTACCGCCTCAATGTCGTCAATATTCAACTGCCGCCATTGCGGGAACGCATCGAGGACATTCCCCTGCTGATTGATCATTTCGTTAAAAAATTCAGTGCGGAAAAACAGAAGGATATCGTGGGCTGCAGCGACGCCGTTATCACCAGGCTGATGCGCTACTCATTTCCTGGCAATATCAGGGAGTTGGAAAATATCATCGAATACGCCTTCATCCTCTGTCCAGGCGGCTATATTCAGGAGAGTCACCTTCCCGAACATATCGGGCCGACGAGGGAAGAATATGCCGCGCCCGTGTGTCTGACGGCGGGTGGTCTCTCTTTGGAAGAGATAGAACGGCAGGCCATCTTCCAATCGCTTGAACGCAACAAATGGAAGAAGATGCTGACCTGCCGGGAGTTGCAGATTTCAAAGGACACGCTGCGGCGGAAAATCGAGCATTACGGCTTGGTAAACCCGGCAGTGCCCCCGGAGAGGTAAAACATCCCCAGGTGTTTTCGTCTGGAATTCTGCCAAAAACTGAAGCGCTGCACGGCGTTTTTTCGAAGCCGTTTTCAGCGCACCTTGCGTTTGATATCGGGCAGAAGTATTTCTTCCTGCTCCTTCTCCCTGACCCTGCGATCCTTTTCCCGGGCTTCTCTTTCCGCCTCGGCATCGCCTGCCATCCTCAGACTCCGGGGGAGCGCCCGGTCCATCACCGCCTCGCAACTGCAATATCTTTCCGGTGAGCAACCGGTTATCTCGTGACAGCTGGCAAACTGCAGGAGTTTTTTTATACCTGGAATAGATATTCCTTCTTCATGGATCAATGATCGTAGACAGCCCACCCAGGTTATATCATTCTGGGAATAGAGCCGACGCTCCCCCTGCCGCTCCGGTCGGATCAGACCTTCGTCCTCATAGATCCTCAGAGTCCGTGGATGAACGCTGAGCAACCTTGCGGCCACCCCGATTGGATAGATGGGCAAATCATTTCTGATCGGTTCAACACTGGTCTTCTTCCTGGCCATGCACACTTCCTCCTGAAAGCACCCTGCACTGTCCGAGCAGCGTATCACACCGCTCGGACAGCTAAGACTGCACCTGCCGAGAAAATCAACGACAAGCTGATCTTTGTTTAATGCTGCTCGGAAAGATGCCCGCGGAACAGCTTCTCGCCCATCAGAAAGAGCATGACGCAGAAAGCAATACCGCCAAGTACCACCAAGTTCTCATGCAGTTTCGGTGCATAGGTCAGCAGATCGGGGTAGTCGACCAGTCCCATACCATGGAAGTTCGGGATCAGTTGGCCGACAATAACCAGGTCATAGCGCATGAAGAAGATGCCAACCATACCCGCCAGCGAGGCAATAAAGAGGGCCTTCATGCTCCGCCCCCTGACCATCATGATGATCGCAAAGGGAATTACCATGCCCAACAGAACCTCACCGCCCCAGAAGTTCATGGCATATGGACCATTGATCAGGGTCATGATCGCTTCGTATTTTCCGGGAGGCTGACCGGTGACGCCGCTGATCATCTTCCAGGTCGTGAAGAAGATGATGATCGCCATCAGCAAGGCTCCTACCTTTGCCACTGATTCCATGGCTTTTTTCAGATCATCGCTCATCTGCCAGTTGTTCACCCGATAGGCTAGATAGGTGAAGAAGATGATGGCGATACAGCCCGACATGGCCGCCGAGGTAATGAAATAGATCGGCATATAGGGGCCGTGCCAGAATTCCCGACCATTCAACAGTCCGAAAACCGCCCCGAGATTCGAATGGGCCGCAACACCAATCAATAAACCGGACAGGCCGAAGGCCGTGGCTTTCTTATGGTCGTTCTTCTGCAGCATGACAAATTCTAGCATCATAAAGAACAGATACGCTCCGTAGAGCGTTCCCATCCACCAGATATTGGAGGTGGCATTGGCCCCTATGACGTTGCCAACCGGCATCCGCCAGCTATTTTCGATCTCAAAGGCAATGACCAGAAAACCGGCGACGATGGTGGCAATGGACATGAAAACCGCCCGCTTGGCGATCGGATTGAAGTTTTTGAAGCCGAAGACATGACCGATCGACGAGACGATACACAGTCCGGTCGAGGTCACCACGAAAAAGACATACGCCGCGATCAGGATGCCCCAGGGCACTTCCCTTGTAACCCCGAAAGTGTGCTCGTGGCCCGCATAGATAGAATGGATACCGGCTGCAACCCCGATCAGGGTCAGCAGGCCGCACAAACCAATCGCTGCATTATACTTGCCGGATACACTTGCCTCCAGCCCCCCTGTCTGGGGGATGACCCCCGCTAAATATTTGTTCATTTTCTGTCACTCCTCTTGTTGAAACACCCTGATTTCAAAATCCGCCACTCTTCTGCCACAACCAAATTGTCCGTGCCGCTGCCGCCATCGGCTGGATAAAACTGCCACCCGAACAGGAGCGATAACCGCAAACTTTTATTGAAAAGGAATGTCCTTACTGTCCTTGCCAAGAGAATCCAGGAAGGGTTTGATCTTTAATTCATAGAGGGTGTGCAGCGTGGCAAACCCGATCCAGAGCACAACAAACAGTATTCCTTTCATCTTCCGACCTCCACCCTTGAGCTTCACTTCTTTCCTGCGCCTGGTTGAACTGCAGGTTTTCGTATCAGATGCTTGGTCTAAAAAACAGACTTCAGCACAATTCATCCTTTTTTTTAACCGTATACTTGTACATTTCCGTTGTCAATATATTATCACATCATATTTTTCAATTTCATTGCGACCAATACGCTCAATATTTTATATCTAGTTGTAATATAAGCTTATTTATTTGTAAATTTTACGCTGAAATTTTTCTTTCCCTCAGCTGCCCCTCAGACTGCTGATAACCGGACAGGAAAACAGGCGCAGAATGCGTCTTTTTCTCGATTTTTTAAGGAACAATTATGCAACACAGAACGATTCCGAGGTGATAGCAACAAGGAAAGGAAAATAAGGAGAAGAGCACGACGAAACCACAGTGCAGCGATGGTTTTTTACAAGGAATCTTAAAGAGGCAGAAAATCAGAGATATACTTCACGTTCTGCGAGGAGGTACGGCAAAAAGAGAAGGCGAGAAGGAGATACTGCGGGATTTTCAAAGGTGAGAAAGAAGACACACTCGCCGCAGCAGGATCTGTGACAAACATCCGATCCTGCTGCGGCAGTTTTTTTCAGGCGGCTATATCTTCGTGTTTTTCGACCTTGTCCGGCCTGGGGACACGATTGATCTTCTTTGGCACAAGAGTATTGGAGAAGAAAGCGGAACAACATTTGCGTTTCTCAAATGGACAGTCGATGATATTCCAGCAGGGGGTGTAGGTGAGCAACTTTTTTATAGCATTGATGCTTACCCCGTGAGCATGGATCATCTCCCGCAGACACTCGATCCACTGGATATCCCGCATGGTGAAATAGCGCCATTCTCCCTTCCGGCTCGGAACAACCAGCCCCTTATCTTCATAATTTCTCAGTGTCCGGGGGTGGACATCAAGCATTTTCGCCGCCATGCCAATGGTGAAAATTGCCTTGTCATCTGTATTCATAACCTGCCTCGTGGAGTTGTTGAGAACCTGCTGTGTATTCCCAGCTACATTTCTCTATCATTGCCTGGATCAATGTTCCTGATCAGTTGAGAAAACCGAGCCGAAAATCCGCTCGCCGACCAGAAAGCCGAAGCCGACCAGACCGATTCCACCTATGACCAACAGGAATTCTGCCCCGGTCGGAATGTAGGAGAGATACATCGGGACCCCTTCGAAACCGTAATTAGGAGAAACAATCTGCCCGGATACCACCATGTTGAATCGTGAGAAGAACTGACCAACCAGGATCATCAGAGCCGCTGCCGACATGGCTTGCACAGAATTCAGCCTAGTTGCGATCAACAGGAAAAAAGGCAGAACCAGGCCAATACCGATCTCAAACACCCAGAAACTCGTGGCCAGAGGTCCACGGATCAGGGAATCAGCAGCCAGAGTCATCTCCTCGTTACCGGTGTAGGCATTGGCGAATT
>JAIFKM010000036.1 GCA_020049575.1 Desulfobulbaceae bacterium | reverse complement strand
AGTGCGCTGGGCTGGTCTTTAAATTCCATTTGCAGAGGTCTGTTACCCCTTGAAACAAGTTGCGGAACTTCTTTCAGGATTTTGGTTAAAGGATTCTCGAGTGCTTGTGCTTGGCATACCGTGATCGCAGCATTTTCATAACTAATTGAAATTATAGGTTTATTATGAAACAATGCGACCCTGTCTCATTGTTTTGTCAAGAAAAAAACACTCCTTTGGCGTAAATATTTACGTCGGATGTACTGCAAAATCCTATCTGGACATTACTGGTTCGTGATAGTCATGTGATTTTTCCTATGGTTGATGTGAAATGATTTCTATAATCTATCGTCGATCATGTTCTAATATAAAATAAATTCAAAGAAATTGGTGTGATATGTTCAGTTTTTAGATACATTTATTTCTTGCCGTGAGAGATGGAGGATAAAATTGCAAAACTCGCCTTCTGCAGTCAAATCCTCTCAATATTCCAATCTGTTAAATATTCACCATGAATGACGATCAGTACAATTTTTTCAAAGAATGGGCGAAACAATATATTCGAACTTTCCAAGAAGTAGACCCCTTGCATCAACAATGTCTGGACCTGAAGGAAGCTCACACCTTCCGTGTTTGTGAAGCCATTGAACGGATTTCATCAGGTATTGGTCTTTTGGAAAACAATACCCGGATAGCTTACGTGACAGCCTTATTTCACGACATCGGTCGGTTTCCCCAGTATCAAAAATACCGAACCTTTCGTGATCCTGATTCGGATAATCATGCCAAACTTTCGATTTGGGAGTTGAATCGTCATCACGTCCTCCACACGCTGAATTTTCCCGAACGCCAAATCATCAGTCGAGCTATTTTCTTTCATAACCGGCTCCGTATCCCAGGAAATCTTGATCCGGAAACCTTGCTTCATTGCCAACTCATCCGTGATGCCGATAAGGTTGATATCTTACGGGTCATGTCCGAGCACTTCCAAATGCCAGAATCTTTGCGAAATCCTGTGATTACTCTCGGATTGGGGGCAGACAGTCTGGTACGGGAAGAGGTCTACCACATGTTGCTTGATGGACAGATCATGAATTACACAAAGCTAAAAACTATCAATGAGTTCAAGGTACTGCAGATGAGTTGGGTGTTTGACATAAATTTCCGGCCAACTTTTGAGATTTTAAGGGAGCGAGACAATATCGGTTTACTCGCCGCATCTCTACCTGATACACCACTGCTTCGAGAAGCGGTTGATTTCGTCAATAGCTATGTAGAGAAGCGTTTGAAGTGTTAATGGCTGTAAGTTTGGCAAAACATGCAACGCAAGTAAAAGGGTAAAAATAGATTCGAATCTTTTTCAGATATTCCCAAATCTTCCCTTTCGTTTTTATGTGAAATGTCCCAGTGAAAACGAGCCCTGAGAATGACCTGTATTGATTGATTTCACACTTGGCAATGCGTGTTCCGTATGGGTGTGATTAATCCGGCGATGGCGGGGGTATTTTGCTGCTTTTGCTCGGGTGGACCGGATGTCATGGGATTTGCGAAGAGGTGGAAAAAAGGTATGCCGGCAGATTAAATTCTGTCGGCATACCTCAAGATTGCTCCTTGGAAACGGATGCGGCGACGGCTACTACATTTGATCTCCACTGCCTGATACCCACATGGCTTGATGCTACGGCAAAAAAGGCTCTTGGCAAAGGCAACAGCAATTTACCTTTGCCTACGAATCGAGTACTCGCATCAAAGAAAACTCAAGTAATGCGTGAAACGAATCCAATCCTCATGCTCGGTCAGCACGCCCATGGCTGCGAATCTTGTTCGCAGCCTTTTCGACGGTGTCCCTTATTACCGGTGATGGTAATCGGCAAGCACGAAATGCGTTAGGATATCCCCGTTATTCCAGCAGGATCGATTGAATTTAGAGCCAACCCGAGCGCTTAAGCTTTCTGTACAGCAGCAGACAACCGATAGCCGTGCCCGTGACCACAAGTGGATAACCAAAGTACCATTGCAACTCGGGCATCACCTGAAAATTCATGCCATAGAGACTGAACACGACAGTGGGTACGGCGAGCACCGCTCCCCACCCGGCGAGTGCTTTCACCACTTCATTTTGTTTCACCGCAACCAGTGCAAGATTGACTTGCATCGCAGTGATCAGCATTTCGCGCAGGCCGTCGAGTGTCGCGATGATGCGCGAGACGTGGTCGTGCACATCGCGGAAATACGGATTCATTTCCTTGGGAATCAAATCGGCGTGCAAGCGCGTTAGTTGCAGCGCTATATCTTCGATCGGCGTCACCGCATTGCGCAGTTCGTGCAATTGCGTTTTCAAATCGTAAAGACGTTCGATCGCCTCACTTTGAAACTGACCTTTGAAAATATCGGCCTCGAGACACTCAAACTCCTGCTCGAAATGCGTCATCACGGGCTGATAATTATCGACGATGAAATCGAGGAGCACATACAGCGCATACGCCGGACCCTTCGCCAGCATGTGCGGCATTTGCTCGCTGCGCACGCGCAACTGCGCATAGCTCTGTGTGCAACCGTGGCGTACCGATACCAGAAAATTGGCGCCGACGAAGAAATGCGTCTCGCCAAACGACACACGCCCATCAAGCATCTGCGCTGATTTCACGACGATGAAGAGCGAAGCGCCATAGGTCTCAAGTTTGGGCCGCTGATGTGCGTTCAACGCATCTTCGATCGCCAGCTCGTGCAGATCGAATTCCTCTTGAATCTTCAGGAGCAGCGACGGATCGGCATCGTGCAGTCCAACCCATACAAAGGTATGCGGCTCCTTTACCACCTCGCTGATCGCTTCGATCGTCACCTCACCGATGCGTTTGCCATCCCGATATGCAACGCTATTCACAATCATCGAGGGCTTGGTATTGGTCTCTTCTACAGTCAATTTTGACTCCTGTTCAGATGAATATGCTTCCTGATTATTTTGTCTTTGAGAAGAACCAAAAATCACCCCAGAAATGGAGCATTTTGAACTTCAGAAAATCAAACAATATTTCAAGAAAACTTGCGTTTGATGAAGCATTTATAATCCTTGATTGTTCCTGATGCCATCATCCCTTTTTATCTGATATTTGAAGAGTATAGGTAAGAGGCATCACCTGCTTTCACTTGGAAACATAGGGGAAAATCTATTCACGGGAGGTTTTACTTCGGCTGGTACCGGCGGTTGATCTGTCATCCTGCTATCCACTAAGAGCTTGACTTAAACCCCTGCAAGACTGCGCAGAACAAACCGTTGTAGCCACTGTAGCGACTCAAGAGACAATCCTTCCACTAGAGGCATAGAGAGTGAAAATGTTACGGGATCCAACGTTTCTGTTGATATCTTTTTGCTGAAAACGAGCTTCAACCAAGGCTTGGTAGAAAGCGGTCGTGAGGGCTCAATAGTGATGCTATCGACCGTATCAACCGGAATTGAGATCCCGCCGTCTAAGCCGAGGCGCAGCTCTTCTTTGCTTACCAGCAAAGACTTCTTTTTGGCAATGTGGATAAGGGCATGTTCAGCAGTTTGCTCCACCATTATATTTGGTGGAGGTTGCCCCGGATTCGGAAGGACCAGCCTGCCTTCTTGAATGAGGGAGATGAGAGAACGGCCCAGATCTTCAATTTCACGGGAGAAAGGCTCAGTGGGCGCCAGAAACTCAACGGGTTTCACCTTGAAGACTCGACAGTAGCGCTTCCAGAGGTCATGCAATTGTTCCGGTTCATCGGCCTGATAAAGAAGGACGTTTTTTCCGGCTTCTCGATGCTGCAGCAGCAATTCATAGAAAGTCCCTTCATCACTGTCGTGGCGAGTCTGTCCGCAAATACCCAGAAAACCAGCGAGTGGCTCGACGACCTCGGTTGTACCGAGTAGTGTCCGTTTTTGCCAACGAACTCTCTGCGCATCAAGGAGAATAGTTAACTGGAAAACAAACTGGTTGAGCCCCCAGAGCAGAATGGCAAGGAACAAGGTGCAGGGAATGAGAAACCAGAAAACGGCCTGCGCGGCATCATGACTCCATCCTTCTTCGGCCACAGCCTTGAAGAGGGCAGCTATTGGCAGAATAGTGAAGCTTGCTCCGAAGAAGACAGCCAGGCTTGCCAGGACGAGAGACCCCCGCTGCACGATACGGGCTGGGAGAAGATCGACATTTAGTTGAATCAATGGACTTGGTCTCCTCTACTGCCGGTTCTTCCTCAGCTTCAGCCCTCGATATCGAAACTGAGACCTTGGCATGAAACAGCGAAACGCTCTTTTCAGACAAGGGGAGGCGTAAGGTTGTCTGCGCTATTTCCCCAGCGTGCCCATGATCCCACGCACGGCTGCCGGCAGATCGGCCGGAAGGACCACGATCTTGGCGTTGTTCGCCTCTGCCATGGAGCGCATTGCGTCCACGTAACGCTGGCCGAGCAGGAAAACCAGGGGCAATTCTCCGCTCTTGCTGGCTTCGGAAACCTTGTTGATGGCTGCCTGATCGGCTTCTGCCAGCACGACCTTGGCCTCGGCGTCGCGGCGGGAAGCTTCCAGGCGACCGTCGGCCTGCAGGATGGCCGCAGTCTTGTCGCCTTCGGCCCGGGTCACCGTAGCCCGGCGGGCCCGTTCGGCAGCGGCCTGCTCCTCCATTGCGTGCTGCATGGTGTCGGATGGGTTGATGTCCTGAATCTCCACGGTCTTGAGTGTAATACCCCAGTCCGAAATGTCGTCGGAGATGGTTTCCTTCAGTCTGGCTTTGATTCTGTCTCGAGAGGACAGGGCGTCGTCAAGATCCATTTCGCCGATGATGGATCGCAACGACGTCTGAACCAGGGTCTTGTCGAGCATGCGCGGCTTCATGACCACGAACCAGAACGCGGTAAGGAGGGCGGAAAAAAATGCCCAGAGCAGGAGTTGCGCAGTCAGTTCCATGGGCGAAATCCAGAGAATGCCGCCTACGGCCAACGCTCCGAGACCGAACCAGAAAATGGTGAAGCTTGGGATGAAGACCTCAGCAATGATGAGGATCAATCCAAAAACGAGCCAATGCCAGTATTGCACGTCCATGCGATTCTCCGAAATGGTTGGTGTGAACTCACTGACATCAATGTCCGGCCAAGCAAATCCAGCATAAGCTCAAAAATCGTCATCAGGCAATATACCGTCGGGACGCGAAGAGGAGTGCTGGGGTGGATGATGGGATGATAGGTGATAAGGTCGCCTTCTTCGGGCTTCCCCAAAAAGCCCCTTCCAACGAATGCTCATTCGATCGTATGCATCAAAGCTACCTTTCCCCGACAACTTCCGCAAATATTTTTACTCTGAAACCAATAACCGGCATTAGACCAACCGGCGGTCATTCAACAACGAGGTCAATATCAACCCATGAATGTCTTTTTCGATAAATTCCTTTTTCTTCAGAGTGGTTAAGTCTTGTAGAAAAAATTAAAGAGGATGTTGCTGCCAATCTTAACCATTTAAGCAAAGCTGCAAGCTAAGACTCTTCCTGAGTAGCAGGGCATGGCATTATTTACTACTGCCCTCAATCGATTCGGTTCCTTGGGTCAGGTAGTAGGCCGCGAGGATTGGAATCATGGTCGCCGCCATCACCATCACCGCCACCACGTTGGTGATCGGCACGTCACGTGGGCGAGTTAACTGGTTGAGCAGCCAAATCGGTAGCGTGCGCTCGGGACCGGCTGTGAAGGTGGTGACGATGATCTCATCAAAGGAGAGGGCAAAGGCCAGTACGCCGCCGGCCAGCAGGGAGGTAGCGATGTTCGGCAGGATGATGTGGAAGAAGGTCTGGATACCATCGGCTCCGAGATCCATTGATGCCTCGATCAGATTCTGGGAGGTCCGGCGGAAACGGGCAATAACGTTGTTGTAGATGACAACTACGCAGAATGTGGCATGGCCGGCGACGATAGTCCAGTAATTGAGTTCCCAGCCTGCCATCCTGAAGGCCGAGAGCAGGGCGACACCAGTGATGATGCCTGGCAGGGCGATGGGAAGGATGAACATCAGGGTGATTGTTTCTCTGCCGAAGAATTTTTTCCGGTAGAGTGCTGCGGCCGCCATGGTTCCCAAAACCATGGCGATAGTGGTCGCCATGGTTGCCACCTTCAGTGAGAGGATAATCGCATCGACGATGTCACGGCGCTCAAAGGCCGCTGCAAACCACCTGAAAGTAAACCCCTGCAGCGGAAAGCTGAAAGCGCTCTCTTCGGTGTTGAAGGCGTACATGATAATTACCGCGATCGGGAAGTGCAGGAAGATGATTCCACCGAAGGCGACGATCCTGAGCAAGAGTGGACTTTTTCTGTCAGAGTGCATCGAATGCCCCCATGCGTTTGGCGAATATCAGGTAGAGGCCGATCACTATGATGGGGACGACCGTGAAGGCGGCTGCCATCGGGATGTTACCGATGGCTCCCTGCTGGGTGTAGACCATGGTGCCAATGAACAGGCCGGAAGGGCCGACTAATGTTGGGATGATGAAATCGCCGAAGGTCAGGCAGAAGGTGAAGATCGAGCCGGCGATGACCCCGGGGGTGGCCAGGGGGAGTAAAACCGTTGTGAAGGTCTGGGACGGTCGGGCCCCGAGATCGGCCGAGGCAGCCAACAGGTTTGGGTTGATCCGCTCGATGGAGGCCTGTATCGGCAGGATCATAAACGGTAGCCAGATATAGGAGAAGACCAGGAAACGGCCGAGATGTGATGTGGACAGGGTGTTGCCGCCGAGAAAGGGGATGTCAAGCAGGGCCTCGATGAGGGGAGTCAGGCCAGCTTTGTCGATGAACCAGTAGACGATACCACCTTTTGCCAGGATGACGGTCCAGGAGTAGGCCTTGACGATGTAGCTGGCCCACATCGGCAGCAGGACGGCGATATAGAAAAAGCCTCTTTGCCAACCGGTGGCGTAGCGTGCCATATAGTAGGCGATGGGAAAACCGAGACAGGCGCAGAAGACTGAGACTGATGCCGCCATGGAAAATGTGCGGAGGACAATGTCGAGGTTGGCGGCCGCAAATAGCCCCTGGTAGTTCTTCAGGGTGAACCGGGGCAGAACCGTCATTGAGAAATCGTCAAAGGTATAGAAGCTCTGGATTAGCAGGGCGAACAGGGACCCGAGGTATACAATGCCGAACCAGAGCAACGGAGGGGTCAACAGGAGAAGCAGATACAGGGTGCCGTGCCTGTAAAGGTAGGTGGAGAAATGGCGCGGAAGGTTTGTATCGGCAGTTGCATGGGTCATGGTCGCCCCCTAACATTCATCGAGAGAGATCATCGATGAACGGTCCCAGCCGATCATCACCTGGGCGCCGACACTCGGTAGCACTGTCGCATCCAGTTGGTCGCTGGCCACCTGGACGGAGAACAGCTGGCCGGCCTCCACTTCGACTTCATAACGACTGTGGGCTCCGTAGTACTGGATATCAATCAACCGGCCGAGTATCTGGATATCCCGCGGTTTGCTTCCCTCCAAAATGAGAGTGATGTGCTCCGGTCTAATCGAGAAAGGCGTGTCCCTCTCGGTGATCAATCGGGAGGTTTCACTCCTAACTACGTTGGCCGTGCCGACAAATCCAGCAACGAATATCGTTGTCGGTCGTCGGTAGAGATTCTGAGGTGTGTCGACCTGTTCGAGCTTTCCCGCATTGAATACCGCAACTCTGTCCGACATCGACAGGGCCTCGCCCTGATCGTGGGTGACATAGATAAAAGTGATGCCAAGCTGCCGCTGAAGTCGCTTCAACTCAATCTGCATCTGTTCGCGCAGTTTGAGATCGAGGGCACCCAGTGGTTCATCGAGTAGGAGAACTTTTGGGCGGTTCACCAGGGCTCGCGCCAGGGCGATGCGTTGTCGCTGGCCACCTGAGAGCTGCGACGGTTTGCGGTGGCCGAAATCGGGGAGGGCGACCATCTCCAGGGCCTGTAGCGCCCTCTCCCGTACTTCCTGCCGAGGAACTTTCTTGACCTTCAGTCCATAGCCGATGTTCTCCAAAATGGTCATATGCGGGAAGAGTGCATAATCTTGAAAAACGGTGTTGACGTCTCGTTCGTAAGGCGGCTGGCCCGTTGCGTCGTGTCCCTGGATCAGGACAGTACCGGTGGATGGTTGATCGAAACCAGCAATCAGCCGCAGGCATGTCGTTTTGCCCGAACCGGACGGGCCAAGCATCGAAAAAAATTCGCCTTCTTTGATGGCGACGGTGACATGGTCAAGCGCACGGACCTTGCCGTAAGAACGAGAAACATTTAAAAGTTCGACAGCAAAGGGCATACCGAAAATCCTGGATGAGTTGGAGTTGAAAATGCCTTTGGCCAAGGCGCGAATTCATCTGAGCTTCAGAATCATTAGTCGCCAAAAACCTGCAACGACCTGAACCGATCTTCGGGGCCAGGCCGGCAGAGACCAATCAGCGGCCGCCCATTATCGCGATGTAGTCCTGGGTCCAGCGGCTGTAAGGCACGCAGGTTCCATGCGTGGCACAGGTTGCTTGGGGGGTCTTCCAGAATTTGATCTGAGAAAAGTTGTTAAACCCGTTACTGGTGCAGAAGTCGGATCCTCCCGGAGCTTTTGCCTTACACGCCTCAGGTACGCCAGGATTGGCGCCGAACCACTCGGAAACTGGGGCTTGGACCTTGTCGCTCAGTGACCACTCCAGCCATTTGTAAGCGCACGTTGGGTTTTTCGCCGATGCTCCCATCATAGTCGTATCTGCCCAGCCGGTTGCGCCTTCTTGAGGAACGACGGAGGCGATCGGCTGCTTCTCTGCCTGCAGCATGTTGACCTGGAACGGCCAAGCGCCCGAAACGACGACGCCTTCGTTCTTGAAGTCGGACATCTGTACGTTGTAGTCGTGCCAATAGCGATGGATCATCGGCTGCTGTTTACGCAGAATATCGAGCACTGCCTGGTACTGCGATTCGTTCAGTTCGTAGGGGTCTTTGATACCCAGTTCAGGTTTTGCGGTCATCAGGTAGAGAGCAGCGTCAGCCATGTAGATCGCTCCGTCATAGGCCTGAACGCGACCTTTATTCGCCTTACCGTCTGGCAGATTCTGCGGCTCGAAGACCACGGCCCAAGAGGTAGGTGCTGTCGGGAACACGGCGGAGTTGTACATCAGTACATTGGGGCCCCATACAAAGGGCACACCATAATGGACACCGTTGACGGTATGCCAGGGGGCGTTCTGCAGACGTTCATCGAGCCGTTTCCAACTGGGGATTTTGGCAATGTCAATTGACTGGACCTTCTTACCGGCAATAAGCCGCAACGAGGCGTCGCCGGAGGCGGTGACCAAATCGTAGCTGCCCTGATTCATCAGCGACACCATTTCATCTGAGGTACCGGCCGTCTTGACCGTGACCTTGCAACCTGTGGCCCCTTCAAACTCGGTCACCCAGTCATATGCTTTGTCAGTTTCGCCACGCTCGATATAGCCTGGCCAGGCAACGATGGAGAGTGTACCTTCGCCGGTCGGATCAGCTGCCTGGGCTGGTTGCAGCAGAACAGAGAGGGTGAGAGCGCTTGAGATCAGGACGGTGAGGGCGAAGTTTGATTCGGGGATACGCATACGATTCTCCTTTCTAATGGGTGGCGGTAGTGGAACATATGAAAGAAATCTTGACGTACCTGCAGACTGCAGAACCAGGGTTTAGCACGAACTTGATTTGGGAGTAAAGCAGGCTGTTTATCGAGGGCTCCTGCCTTCTTGATTCCTCCTTGTGATTGGATGAGTTGATGTATGGAGCACATGACCAGAATGCCCGAGTATACCTCCTCCGATAACAGTTATTGTAAAAGCCTGATATAAATACCATCAGTGGTCAAAGCTTTGTCTGACGCCAGCCTCGCTGGAAATCATCGTTGCCTGAGTTGCATACCCCCAGCCTTTTCAAAGAAATACTCCATGCGCTCAACTGCAGCCGCTGAGGGCGGTGGCCGTTGATCTGGATGCTTAGCAAGGTCGAGAAAATCCTTTTTTGCGACAGTCGTGCATAGCTTGTGGGGCGACGCTCAGTGCACCAAAACCGGCGACGATTTTGCTAACAGACTGGGCCACATCGATGTGCAGCAGGATGCCCTTGCCTTTGATAAGTCCGAATACCTTGGTCTTTAGTTGGATGGTGCAGTTCTCGTTGTTAGTGTACATCACCAAAACGATGAGGTGGTGAGTTAACACTTCTTTTTCAACGAAGGGACCATCCGATCAATTACTATAAAACTACATTTTAAAGGCAACCTTAGCAATTATTTTTACACAAAAAACAACACTAGGCCTTTGCCAAAGGTTCCCAAATTTTTCTGCAAAATTACAATACTAATCACCGAAATCTGACAATTGCGTCACCATATCTCATCAATCAATGCAATGTTCTTTCACCCAAAAAGAGGGAAACACTCCCCGAAAAAGAGATAAGCGGACAAGGCGGCACCAAGTGCAGCAAAGACCAGACTCATCAAGACGCTGAGATTGACGAAGTAACCGCTTGGTATCTCGGCAGGTTGGAGTGTCTGCAGCACTCTCCAGTATTGTAGAACGGCGGCTGTGAAGAAAGTACCCCGAGGATAAAAGTTACTTTTTATTCAACCCCGTAAAGATCTCATCGCCGCCGTCTTTGACAAGAAAGTCGGGGAGCCCGTAGGGCTGTTTGATCTCGTCGGGGATTGGTGAAAGATAGGGCTTACCTTCCGTTCTGCGATCAAAATCAGCCTTTGCCGCTTCACGCAGTTTCTGGTTGGTCATAATATCATAACCTGTTGCCGCCATGACCTTTGCCATATTCACTGCCGCCTTTTTACCAATGGACATACCGTGTGAAGCCGTGGCCGCCCAGGTATGAAGTCCCAGACCGACGGGAATCGACGGCATGGTGATCCCCATAGTAGGAACATTCCAGCTCACATCGCCTACATCGGTTCCGCCACCCAGGGTAGGTTCCTTCTGAAGCGGTGCTACTTTTGTAGCCATCCCCTTCTGATCTACATTGAATGATTTCTGAAGATCTTTCGCAAATTGCTGCTCTTCAGCACTCCATTGAGGAACACCGATTTTTTCAAGGTGGGTCTGCATATTTTCAGCGAGCGGCGTATTGGGAAGCAGGTCGTGAACACCAAAATAGATCATGGACTCGGCCTTCGTCTGCGTTGCCAGCGCCGCCCCTTCGGCAGCCTGTTTCACCCATTCAGTTGTTTTATTGACATTTTTCCGATTTTTATCCCGAATAACGATCCACACCTTTGAATAGTCAGGAACCACATTCGGTGCAACCCCCGCCTGTTCAAACACATAGTGTACACGAGCCGTCGGTTCAAGGTGTTCACGCATCATGTTGACACTGTGGGTGAAAATCTCCGCCGCATCTACAGCACTGCGTCCAAGCCAGGGTGAAACACCGGCGTGGGCTGTAGTTCCCTTGAACTCGACACGAAGTCCATTGTTGGCGGCGGTACGAAGATTACCGACAACGGCCTGATCAATGGGATGGCAGTGAAGAACGCAATCCAGATCGTTGAACAGTTTTTCGCGAGCCATAAAGACTTTCGCCCCCTGATTCTCTTCGGAAGCACATCCGTAGATGCGGATTGTTCCGGGGATTTTCTGTTCCGTCATCACCTTTTTCAGGGCGAGAGCCGCGCCCAGTGAGCTGGAGCCGATGAAGTTATGGCCGCAACCGTGGCCACTGGTAACGCCGTCTTTTCTTGCCAGCTTGCTGCTTACCGGTTCATTTCCCAGTCCTGGAAGGGCATCGTATTCAAGGAGGAATCCCAGCTTTGGTGTTCCCGAACCCCACTCCGCCACGAACGCCGTTGGAATTCCTGCGGTTCCGGTGCTGATGATTTTAAATCCCTGCTCTTTGAGAAGGGTCGCCAGGAAATCGGCAGATTTCACCTCCTGCTGGGAGACTTCGGCGAGTTTCCAGAGTTTATCCGATGAGGTTTCGATGATAGGCTGAACAGATAGAACCGCTTTAATCACGGCCTCACTTTTCTCCTGGGCAAAGAGTGGTGCAGATCCGATAATAAGTGATGCAGATCCGGCAATGAGCAGCACCAATAGGTTCAGTTTCATATTCACTCTCTTGATATTTTTTGGAGATAAATCATTACTTTCTTCGGGCTTCACAAAAAAGCCCTTTCCAACGAAGGGCCATCCCATTCAACGCGTCAATACTACATTTTTCCTACAGCTTACGCAATTATTCTGCGCTGAAACCAATAGCCGGCGTTGGACCAACCGGTGGTCATTCAGTAACGAGGTCAATATCAACTCATGAAGGTCTTTTCCGGAAAATTCCTTTTTCTGCAGAGTTGTTTTTTGCAGAAAAAATTTTAAGAGGATGGTACTGGCAATCTCAACCATTTAAGTAAAACCGCAAGTTAAGCTTATCCCTTAAGCCCGAATCTTCTGAAAAAACAAATTGCTGAGAGATATGGCCAGGCTTGGGGAAGAAGCAATATAAACCTGAGGCAATTTTCAAGGAAGCTGCTCTTGCAAGTGGTAACGAGCTTATTCGCGTCCACTGGTAAGACTTGTTTGAACGAAGCAGCCAAGCGGCAGAAAAAGCGAAAAAAGTGTATAACTCCAGTAAGTGTTCAATCCCGGACATCGAGATCGGCGATCGCGCCACCACCCTTGCCCTCCGTTCAGACCCGGGCTTGGGTTGCGACCATCATTCCATGCTTGCCACCTTATGGGTTTATGACACAATGGGTTTAGTATGTATCCCCTGAATTTGATAGCCAACGGTGCAGCAACGGTGTTTGAGGCGTTGAGAACCGGCTGGTGTTGGACCGCCACTGACAGCGGTGGTCGACCGGTTGCGCCGCTAGTCGTCACAGTTCTGCTCGCCCTCATCGTCCTCTCCGGATGCGGAGCCGGGCATCCCCTTGCTGGCAGCGGTGCACCCGCCCACCTGGTTGTTCTCGGCGATCCTCATCTGCCCGGTAACAATCTGGCCGCCAAGCAGGCGGTGCTGGAGCGGATCAATACCTGGTGGGATGTCACCCTGGTTGTTGCCGTCGGCGACCTTACCGAAAGGTACGGCACCGAGAGGGAATATGCCGCCGCCACCACCTATTTCCGCAACCTGCGCCACCCCCTGGCCCCGATTGTCGGCAACCACGACTATTACTTCCAAACACCTTGTCCACTTGCGGCCAGGGGGTATATCCGTGCCCCCTTTGTTTTTCAGCAGGCGAAGCTGGCCAAATTCCGGCAAACCTTCGGCCTTGAGCAGCACTACTACAAGCTGGAAATCTGCGGTTACCTTCTCCTTTTTCTCTCCACCGATCATGATCGTTTTGGCACCGGCATCGGCGAAGCGCAACTGACATGGCTCCGCAATCAGCTCCTCCGGCACCGCAACCAACCGACCATCATCTTCGCCCACCCTCCGCTTCAAGGGACCCAGACCAGATTCAGGCACTATGTCAATCGT
Source organism: Desulfobulbaceae bacterium (assembly GCA_020049575.1). Taxonomy (GTDB): domain Bacteria; phylum Desulfobacterota; class Desulfobulbia; order Desulfobulbales; family Desulfocapsaceae; genus Desulfoprunum. The sequence continues at coordinate 32,406 of JAIFKM010000036.1, read as the reverse complement.
CCCAATGCCGTCATCCAGCCGGAGGCCTGGATGCACACGCTCCTGATCACCAATCCCCAGGTCTTTCTCTGGGTGTCCGGTCATACCCATACCCCGCCCACTGAAGCCAGTTATGCATCCTTCATCAACATCTACGCTGATCGGATCATCAATATTCACAATAATAGCATGAAGGGCGACACGATCTGGAGCAACTCCCTCTACCTGTATCCGGATCGGGTTCAGGTGCGCACCTTCAACCATCGTGAAAACCGCTGGCAGGCCGAGTTTGACCGCAGCATCCTCGTGCCGCCCCCGCGCTGACCCGGCGCGAAAAAGCTTCAGAAACTGCGGAGAACACAGTTGCAGTGTGTGAATATAATTGTGGATTGGTCAACGATAGGTTCAGAAGCACGTCCAAGCTTGCGGTCAACGCCAAACGGCAAAGATTCGATCTGCCAATATGTAACCCGCGTTGCTGGCAGGAAGTTTTTTTCTTTGAATTTATTTTTGTTTTCTCAAACAGATAGGTGAATATTCTACAAACTCTTTCCAAGCACCTTTCTTGTTTTGTCTGCTAATTCCTTTATTGAGAATGGTTTCTGGATAAACTGAATCCCATCAACCAAAATGCCGCGCTTAGCAATAATGTCAGAGGTGTATCCCGACATGAATAGACATTTGAGATGGGGATATTTGGGTAAAAGGGTGCTGGCTAAATCCAGACCATTTGTTTCGGACATGACAATATCTGTTACGAGGAGGTGTATTTCTTGCCCAAACTCACCTGCCATTTTGATTGCTTCACGCGGAGTCCCGGCTGTCAACACTGTGTAGCCGAGAAATTGCAGCATTCTTTTGGTCATCTCAAGAATTGCCAGTTCGTCATCCACTAGAAGTATTATCTCGGTTCCACTCTTGGCAGGTACCGCCGAATCTATAGTCGACACAAGAGTTTCCTTGCCGAAATGGCGGGGCAAGTAGATTGTAAATGTTGTGCCTTTACCAAGTTCGCTATAAACATTGATGAAGCCGTTGTTTTGCTTTATGGCGCCGTATACCGTGGCCAATCCAAGGCCGGTACCTTCACCTACTCCCTTGGTGGTGAAAAACGGTTCGAAGATGTGGGCCAGCGTCTCAGAATCCATGCCGCTACCGCTATCACTCACGACTATTCGCACAAATTCACCAGACACACAGTCTGCATGGGCGTCGCAGTATTCTTCATTGAAGGTGCTGTTGCCTGTCTCGACTGTCATTTTACCGACACCGGTGATAGCCGTCCGAGCATTGATAAACAGATTGACCAGGATCTGGTCGATCTGTGATGGATCGACTTTAACAGGCCACAAGCCAGCCCCAGGCAGCCAGGTGAGGTCAATGTTCTCACCGATGAGTCGTCGCAACTTCTTAAGCATCCCTTCGATGGTCTCGTTCAGGTCGAGCACTCTGGGGGAAACGGCTTGTTTCCGAGCAAAAGCAAGCAGTTGCTGGGTAATTTCAGCAGAACGTAGGGCCGCTTTCTGAATTTCTTGCAAATCTGCAGAAATTGGGTGCTGGGGATCTATCTGCTCCATCGCCATTTCCGCATGCCCCAGTATTACACCCAGCATGTTATTATATTCGTGAGCCACACCTCCAGCAAGCTGACCGACAGCTTCCATTTTCTGGGCTTGGATCATCAATTGGACCTGCAAGCGCTCCTCCTCGGCCTCGGAAGCACGCAGCTTTTGTTCTTCTCGCTGGAGCTGACACTCCATGCGGTGTTTGTATACCGCCATCTCGATGGTCGTTTGCAGACTTTTCTCATCAAAGGGCTTGACTAGGAAGCCATAGGGATTAACCGCCTTAGCCTGAGACAGGGTTTTTTGATCGGAATGGGCGGTTAAAAAAACGACAGGCACGGACTGCTGTTCAATGATACGCCGGGCCGTTTCGATGCCGTTGATCTCTCCTTTGATGTTGATATCCATGAGAATCAGGTCAGGTGGGTCGGCGATGGCCAGTTCGATAGCGCGGGTACAAGATTCCGCTGTGCCGGTGATCGCATACCCCAAATTCGAGAGGCGCATTGTAAGGTCCAGGGCCACCACGGCCTCATCTTCCACAATCATAATTCGCGCATTTTCCATAGCTGTCGCCTTCTATTTATCCAAGACTAGTGTCAATTCAACGACCGTGCCGCTCTCTGAGACCACAGTAACCCGTGCATCGATCTGTTTGGCCAGACCGACAATCAGTTGCATGCCCAAGGTGTTAGTCCGGGTCCAGTCAAAGCCAGCTGGCAGCCCCTTGCCGTTGTCGGCGATCCGCAGCCTGCATGAGCCTGGCTCATTCTCTTTCAGGGTGATGTGGATTTGCCCGCTTTGACCAGGCTCGAACCCATGTTTGAGGGTGTTGGTGATCACCTCGTTGAGGATCAGGCCGCAGGGAATGGCCTTATCCAGGGAAATCATCAGGGGCTCGAGGTGCAATTGCAAATTGACTTTAACCTTGCTGTAGGTTTGCAGCAAATAGTGGCCCAACGAATCTATGTAATCGCCCAGATCGATGAAGGCCAGGCTCTCCGACTGGTAAAGCTTTTCGTGGACAAGGGACATGGAGCGGATTCGGGACTCGCTTTCAAGCATCAGGAATCGGTTTGTCGGGTCTTGAATCTTCTCCTTCTGCATGTTCAGCAGACTGGAGATGATCTGCATGTTGTTTTTCACCCGATGATGGATTTCCTTGAGCATGGTCTCTTTTTCAACCAGAGATTGCGCCAACAGTTTTTCAGCAGCCTGGTGCTCATCAATTTTTCGGCTAAGTTCGACATTGGTGGCTTTCAGAACAGCCGTACGATCGGCCACGGTGTCTTCCAGACGTTTGTTCTGATTTTCGAGTTCGTTCTGTGTCTTTTCAATCTCGCGGCGCTGGGCCAGTTCGGTAGAGACCATCTCGAAAAAAACCGTGGTCAGATACCCAACCTCGTCGCGTGTATCCGATTTGAAGGGTGCCACGGCATGGCCGGCTTGGATTTGGGTTGCGGCATCGCTGAGTCGTTCAAGCGGTGAGGATATCCGCTTTGCCAAAACCACACTCAACAAAAAAGCAAAAATTCCAAGTAGGATGCCACCCCAACCCATGGTCCACTGAACGTCCTGGATTGAGTTCAAGACTGCCTGAGTCTCTTCCTCCAACTCATCGCGGCTGTCTTTTTGAAAAGAGGTAACCAGGGGCAGCAGCTTTTGGCGAAAACCGATTTCGATCTCATCTTCCAGCATCTCGGCTGCCCGAAACAGGTCCCCGGAGTCGGTAATGGTGATCAACTCAAGCAGAGACCGGCGGTAGACTGAAAAGGCTTCCGTGATGCTTGTATGCCAGCGGTGGAGTTCCTCTAGCTCTTCGCCTTCCAATTCCTTGTCATCAAGGTGCTTGGCCAGCTCAATGGACTTCGTCGTGGCATTCCTGGTCGAATCGATCTGTTGGAGCACCTCTTCCAGTCCCGTGTGAATCTTGTCTCGGGCATGCTCGATCTCATCATCATCGGTATATCCCTTATCGGCAAAGTGTTTGAGACGCAGGGATTCTTCAACCAATTCCTGAGCACCGCTGTAAGATACATGCAAGGCGATGGCCAGGTTGGCCGCCGCAAGAACTTCTTTTGTCGATCCTTCCTGGATAAACCGCAGTTTGGAAGCTATCATGTGGTTTTGTTGATGGGCGTAATAGCCAAACATACAAATGAAACCAACCAGAGACATAAATGCGAGCAACAGTTTGTAAAGAATTTTCATACCCCTCCAGGGTGGCATGACGGCCGGTGAGGTGTTAAGAAGTCGATTTTTTCAGGCATTATAAAAAAGCCACACACAAGAAACTTTACGAATTCAGCTTGTCCCGCAGCGCCAGCTCAAACTGGCTGAATTTTGATGCTCATCAGGGTTTCTTTTGATTTCAAGCGTTCTCAACCGTTCCAGTTTTGTCTTTCCTCGCGTACTCTACATACCGATGAAATTTCCACTATTATGGATTATATGGAAAACCTTATCGAATGCAAAAACCATTCACTTTCCTCTTCTTTTTTTCATAGAACGGTGCCCGTGTGAAGATTGAACGATTGCTGGCGATCATCGTCCTCCTCCTCAATCGCCGGAGAATTACCGCCAAGGAGCTGGCGGAGCGGTTCGAGGTGTCGATCCGCACCATCTACCGTGACATTGCCTCCTTGAACGGAGCCGGCATCCCGATAATCTCCAGCCAGGGGCATGAAGGTGGTCTCGCCATCCCAGAAAGCTTCAAACTGAGCCGGCAACTCCTCACCCCGCGCGACCTGGAGTCAATGATCTCTACGTTGCAGGGTGTCAATCAGGCCATGGGCCATAAGGATCTGCAGCGGATCATCGAAATGCTCGTCAGCCTCTTGCCGAAAGACGACGAAGTGCGGATCTCCAGCCGTCACCGTTCTTTCGTGGTCGACCTCACCCCCTGGGGGCCAGCGGAAACACCGAATCAGACACTGCAGGTTGTGCAGCGAGCGGTGGACGATGCACGTCTGTTATCTTTCAGTTACAACGATGCCTCCGGCAGGAGCACCAGTCGCACGGTTGAACCCCACACCCTGATTTATAAAGGTTACGCCTGGTATCTCCTCGCCTATTGCCGATTACGAAGTGATTTCAGAATTTTCCGTCTCTCTCGCATCTCCGCCTCGCGCCTTGCGGACGGTTCCTTCCTCCGCCGCGACTCCGGCGACATTCATCGCTTTTTCCAATTCGATTGCCTCCCTTCGCAACCTGTTATCCTGCGCTTTTCGCCAACGGTGCGCACTAAGGTGGAAGATTCCTTTCCAGGTGCCGAACTCATGTATGGTGAGGACGGCTTTATCACCGCCCGCCTCGAACTGCCCGACGATCCCTGGATCTTCGCCTTTATCCTGGGCTTCGGCGCTGATGCGGAAATCCTTGCACCGGCCAGCTGGCGCCAGGCGGTGAAAGAAAATCTCGCCGGCATGAAAAATCTTTACGGAACTTGACATACTGCTGTCATCGGCCATGGCTATTATCCTGAAAAGGGGTTCGGAAGGACCGAAGCCGAAGTGCAGTGGTTTGTAGAGCTGCTGCGAGATCATTCTCAGAAAAGGAGCAAGCAATGAAGACCAATCCCGTTGTCTGGTTTGAAATCTATGTGCAGGATATGGCACGAGCAAAAACTTTTTACGAAAAAATGCTGGACCTGCAATTGGTAGAGTTGCCGAGCGAAGGCATGGAGATGTGGACTTTCCCCATGCTCGATAATGGCCCAGGTGCAATGGGTGCCCTGGTGAAGATGGAAGGCTGCCCTTCCGGCGGTAACAGCACCCTGGTCTATTTCGCCTGCGACGACTGCGCAATTGAAGCGGCACGAGCCAAGGAACAGGGCGGCCAAATTTTCAAGGAAAAATTCTCCATCGGTGAATACGGCTTTATCGCCCTGGTAGCCGACCTGGACGGAAACATGATCGGTTTGCATTCGATGCAATGATGGCAAGTCCTCGGACGCCGACAACATAACCCATCCATGGAGGAAAAAAAGGCGCCACCCACGAGAAACAACTGAGGGTGGTGCCTGATATCATGGTGTTTCAATCTAGCGCCCTGTGGCGACATTTTCCCGCGCCATACAATCACGGCGTTTGCAGATCAATATTCGTTGATAGAAATCGGCCTCAATGCCTTGATCAGCAACAACCAGAAAACAACGCCCAGAAAACTTTCGGTCGCACGCTTCGGCATCCGCTTGCGGCACAGCTAGGCCACCAGCAGCAAGAGCAGCAGGCTGCTGAGCGGCAGTAACAGAATCTTGGAAAATAGCGAAGCGTCATACTCTATTCCGCAGGTTCAGATAGTCGGTTCAGACCGGCCGGCTGTTGGCAATGGTGCAGAGTCTTCCTCAGTTGTCCGGTCCAGAGCATGATTTTTGGCAATCAGCATATAGATGGACGGGATTACAAACAGGGTAAACAGGGTGCCGATGGCCATGCCGCCGACGAGTACCAGGCCGATGGAGTTCCGGGCCGCCGCTCCAGCTCCGGTAACCAGGGTAAGAGGGAAATGGCCGGCGATCGTTGCGCCGGTGGTCATCATGACTGGCCGCAGCCTGGTAATCGCAGCCTGGTATACCGCCTCTCGCTTGGCCAGTCCCTGTCTCTGCAGGGTGTTGGCAAACTCGACAATAAGTATGCCATTCTTTGCAACCAGCCCCACCAGGGTGACAAGACCCACCTGCGAATAGATGTTCATGGTGGTGGTCCAGCCGTTGGTCCAAAAAGGCACATTGGGATCGGGTATTTTCAGGAAAGTGAAGATCATCGCGCCAAACATCGCAAGCGGCACCGAGCCGGCGAGAATGACGAAGGGATCGCGAAAGCTGTTGAACTGGGCAGCCAACACCAGGAAGATGAGGATCACCGCCAGACCGAAGGCCTGGACAAAGGCATTGCCCTCCGTGCGCAGCTGGCGCGATTCTCCCGTATAGTCAAGAACATATCCTTTTGGAAGAATCTTCGCCGCCTCGCCTTCGAGAAAGCGCAGGGCCTCATCCAGCGGGCGCACCGCCACCCCGCTGATCTTCACCGCATTGAGCTGCTGAAATCGGTTGAGCGAACGCGGCACGGTACTGTCCTTGATCGTGGCAATGGTGCTGAGCGGCACCAGTTGGCCTCTGCCGCCGGTGACATAGATGTTGCGCAGCTGGTCGGGATTGAGCCGGTCCATCCGCTGGATCTGCGGAATGACCTTGTAGCTGCGGCCACCTATGTTGAAGCGGTTGACATAATTGCCGCCCACCATGGAAGCGAGGTCAGCCCCCACCTGCTGCAGATTGAGTCCGAGATCGGCGACCTTGTCCCGGTCAATGACCAGTTCGGACTGAGGCTGATCGATCTTGACATCTATCAGTGGCGGGAAGGCAAACATGCCGCTTTTCATCGCGGCAAACTGGATCTGCTTGGCGAAGCTGAGAATTTGTTCCGGCTCGGCGGTGGAGGCCAGCACGAACTCCACAGGGAACTGCCCGCCACCCGGCAGAGCAGGAGGCGTAACCGGGAACATGCTGATCCCAGTGATGCCATGGAGTTTCTGCTGCACCTCCGGCATGATCTGGAAAATGCTGCGCTCCCGTTCATTCCAGGGTTTGACCACCATGCCGCTAAAACCGGAGGATGGAAAAGATACCTGAAAGACAAATTCCGTTTCCTCCACGCTGAGAAAGACGTCGTTGACGGCGTTGGCATACTTGCTGGTCTGATCCAGGGTCGAGTTGGCTGCGGCGTCGAGGATGCCGAAAATCACGCCCTGGTCCTCGGCCGGCGCCAACTCTTTTGCCGACATGGTAAACATGGGCACGGTGCAGAGGGTAATCAGCAGCCAGACCAGATAGACCGCCGGCCGGGCGTTGAGGGTTGCGTTAAGCATCCTGCCGTAGAGGCTTCGTATTTTCTTGAAATCCCTTTCGATTTTTCCGGCAAAGCCTCGTTCTGTCATGCCGGATTTCAGCAGTCGGGAGGCCATCATTGGTGAGAGGGTCATGGCAACGATGCCCGAAATGACCACCGCACCGGCCAAGGTGAAGGCAAATTCCCGAAACAGCGATCCGGTCAGTCCACCCTGCAGACCGATCGGCGCATAGACGGCTGCCAGGGTGATGGTCATGGAGATCAGCGGGCTCACGAGTTCCCTGGCGCCGAGGATGGCGGCCTGCATGGGCGATTGCCCTTCACCGAGATGGCGCTCGACATTCTCCACGACCACGATGGCATCGTCAACCACCAGACCCACCGAGAGCACCACGGCCAGCAGGGTGAGCAGATTGATGGTAAAGCCAAACACCTGCATGAGGAACACCGCGCCGATCAGTGACAGGGGAATCACCACGACCGGAATGATCGCCGCCCTCATCGATCCGAGGAACAGGAAGATAATGATGATAACGATCAGCAGCGTTTCGCTGAGGGTCTTGATCACCTCCTTGATGGCGTTATCGATATAGGCGGTTCCATCGTACGCGATCCGGCCGGTAAGCCCCTCGGGGAGTTGCGCATCGATGGCATCCATCTCAACCCGCACCCGCTTGATGACATCCAGAGAGTTGGCATTCGGCAGGGGCCAGATGCCCATGAATACCGCCGTCTTCCCGGAAAACCGCACCTCTGCCTCATAATTCTCGGCACCCAGGACCACGTTGGCTATATCATCCAAGCGTATGACAGCCCCGTCTTTTTCCAGGATCACCAGTTTTCTGAACTCTTCAACCGATTGCAGATCGGTGTTGGCGGTCAGATTGACCTGAATCAACGATCCCTTGGTGCTGCCCACCGCAGCCAGAAAATTATTGGCGGCAAGGGCCTCACGCACCAGCACCGGGCTGATGTTGAAGGCGGCCATCCGATCTGGCTTGAGCCAGATGCGCATGGCAAAAGTCCGTGCCCCAAGAATATCCGCCCGCTGCACACCCTCGAGGGCGGAGAGCCGCGGCTGGACCACCCGTACCAGATAATCGGTGATTTCGTTCTGCTTGAGAATATCGGACGTGAAACTGAGATAGGCAGAGGCAAACTGGCTGTCGGCCGATTCGACGTTGATGATCGGCACCTCGGCTTCCGGCGGCAGGTCGCCGCGCACCTGATCGACCTTCGAGCTGATTTCCGAAAGGGCCTTGATCGGGTCGTAATTGATTTTCAGTCGCGCCTGGATAGTGGAAAGCCCCTGTTTAGACTCGGATTCCAGATACTCGATGCCGTCGGCTGCGGAGATAACCCGTTCCATCGGAGTCGTGATAAAGCCCCGCACCAGTTGAGCGCTGGCGCCCACGTAGGCGGTCGTGACGGTGACAACCGCATTATCGCTGCGCGGGAACTGGCGGACGTTGAGAGAACCTATGGCCTGCAGGCCGGCGATGATGATCAGGAAACTGATGACCAGAGCCAGGACCGGACGGCGGATGAAAATATCGGTGAATTTCATATTCAATTCTCGTCAGGTTTCGGGGCCAGCTTAAACTCTGGAGCAATGGTGTTGTCGATCTTGACCTCCTGGCCGTTGCGAAGCTTGAAGGCCCCGGTACTGACTACTGTTTCCCTGCCTTCCAAGCCGGAGAGCACAGCCACGAAATCACCGCGCTTTTCGCCAAGCCTGACGAACTGCTGGCGAACCACCTGTCCCGCTGGCGAACCATTTTCCGCTTTCTTGTCTTCGATAACAAAGACTGAGTCGCTGTATGGCGCATAGAGCACGGCGGTGGCAGGAATGGTCTGCACCTCTTTTTGAGCTGGCAGGACAACCGCTACGTTGACATACATTCCGCCACGCAGCTTCTCTTCCGGATTGGCCAGCGTCGCCTGCACTCGGACGTTACGGGTGGCGGCCTCGACCTCTGGGCTGATGGCGGTAATGGCGCAGGTGAAAATCTGATCAGGCAGGGCATCGGTCGTCACCCGCACCGGAAGCCCGGTGCTGATCCTGGCCAGATCCTGCTGCGGTAGAAAAAAGTTGACATAGATGGGATCGAGCGCCTGCAGGGTGACAATAGGCTGACCGTCGTTGATCACCTGGCCGAGGTTTATCTGCCGGATTCCCAGGCGGCCGGCAAAGGGGGCACGAATGGTTTTTCGTCCTATTACCGCCCGGATGTTGTCTGCCTGGGCTTTGGCCTGGGTGAGTTTGGCCTGGGCTCTGTCGAGGTCGGCCTGGGGGATGATGCTCTTGCCAATCAGCTTGTTTTCACGGTTATACTCGAGACGGGCCAGTTCAGCTTCAGACTCGGCAGCACGGAGCTGTGCCTGTTCAACAGCAATATCCTGTTGGACCAGCAGGTTGCCGGTATTGACCTGATCGCCGGCGGTAAAGGCGATCTCCGCCACCTTGCCGGTGATCTCGCTGGTGATCGTCACTCCCTGCACCGCTTCAAGAGAACCGACCGAGGTGAGCAGCGTCTCCCAGGAACTGGCAGTAACCTGCGCGGCGGTCACGACTTCCGGTGGGGGAACAAATTGCTTACCTTGATCGATCATCGCTCTTATCTGCAGGAACTTGATGCCGGCCAAGACGCCAACGACGATTAAAACTCCTGAAATGCTGAGAAAAATAGCTTTCTTCATCTAAAATGTATCCTTGGAAAAACCCGGTTATATTTTCTACCTCACCCGGCAATGACCTTTTTCGACCATTATGATGCATTCGGGAACTGGTACTGGAAGGGAAAGGCTTCAATCGAGGAATGATTGACAGTTTCATATATCTCCCAAAAACAGCAACATCCTCCTTGTAATGGGCGGGAATTGCCGATTCCATCATTCCCATTGTTTCATTGAGAGCGGGCGGAAAAGAACTCATCCACTTGGGCAGTATATAACTACTCTTTGCCATCACAAGGCAACAGGAAAAAAATAGTGTCTCAGCACCTAGTTGCCCCTATTTTCGCGACAGGTGAAACGGCGATTGAAAACGTACTCGCCTTACAATAAGACCAAACAGCGTCATGTTGAAGGGAAATCTTGAAAAGAAAAATTTGGACGTGTTAATACAAGCAGGTTTATCTTATGAGTCATATAAAGATCATCAACTATCCTTATACATACCATACATAACTGATTAAAGAGTCTTGTCAGGCAAATGCTTTGCTTGATCCTGCCCCAAAAAATGGACACGCAGTTAAGCCACTGTTATGATGAAGCCATCAGCACACCCGGTTGCGGCCCGCCGCCTTTGCCCGGTAGAGAGCTGAATCGGCTTGTGCCACCAGGAATTCGGCAGATGATTTAACTGAAGGAATGCAGGACGCTACTCCCAGGCTGATGGTCACCACCGGGCTGACAGGTGAAGTGGGATGAGTTATTGCCAGCGCCTCACAAGCGGCGCGTAACCTTTCGGCCATGGTAACGGCCGCGGCGTGGTCTGCCCCTGGCATCAGAAATACTATCTCCTCGCCGCCATAACGGGCGGCAAGATCGCCCGCCCTCCCCGACGCCTGAAGGAACACACCGGCAACCGCAGCCAGACAGTGGTCGCCTTCCTGGTGGCCCAGAGTATCGTTGTAGAGCTTGAAATTATCAATATCGGCCATCACCAAGGCAAGGTCGGTCTGGTTGCGGCAGGCACGACGCCACTCCTCGTCCAGTGCGTCATTGAATCTGCGCCGGTTGGCTAACCCGGTCAGTGCATCCATGAACGACAGTCGGGAGAGATTCTCATTGGCTAACCGTAACTCTTCGGTCCGTTGCGCTACCAACTGCGCCATCTCGGCTTGCCGAACCCGAAGACCGCGGGTACGCAGCTTGAACAGGGCTGCCACAGCCACCACGGTCATGAGAAATGCCATGACCATAAACCACAGGGTTTGATAAAAGTGGGGCTGGACGGAGATCACCAGCCCTTCGTCTGCCTCGCTCCAGTGCTGGCCATTCAAGGATGCGGCGATCCGGAAACGATAGTTGCCATGGGGCAGGGTAGGAAAAGAGATTTCCCGGTTCGAACCCGCGTCAACCCATTCCGGCGTGATGCCGACCAACTGGTAGCGGAACCGGACGAGATCCGCATGGAGCAGCGTCATCGCTGTGTAGCGGATGGTCAAAGGCACCGAGCCCGGTGGCAGCAGCACTTCGGTGCCTGCGGGGCTGCTTTTGCCATTGATCAACACACTCTCCAGACGAGCCATCGGCGGTTTGCTTGTGCTGGGCAGGTGCAAGGGATCAACGATGACCAGTCCTTTATTGGAGGGCAGCCAGATCTTCCCTGAACGGTCAATGGCCCCAGCAGGCTTGACACCTCCGGCAAACAGGGTGCTGCGCAGTGCATCGCCTTGACCAAACGTCGTTGAACTGACCTTGTCCAGCCGCTGCTCTGTAAAAGCTATAAGGTCAGCACGCGCCACCCGGTAAAAGCCCCTGTTACAGGTAATCCAGAAGTGCCCGGTACTGTCCTCCAGGATGGTTTGGACGATGCCATCCCACAACCCGTCGTCCGGGCGGATGCTCACCAGTCGGCCGTTGCGCAGGCGGTTCATGCCCTCGCCATTGGTGCCGATCCACAGGTTGTCGTCGGCGTCTTCATGGAGCGCCATGATCCAGTTTGACACCAGACCATCGGCTATGGTCAGCTTCGAAAAAGCCCCGTCGCGATAACGGAACAAGCCCTGGCCCGAGGTGCCAAACCACAGTGTGCCGCTGTGATCTTCCAGAATGATGGATGTGACATCTTGCGGTGCACCCGCATCGCGTATGGCGCTGAAACCTTGTCCGTTAAACCTGGCGAGACCCGACTGGGTGCCCGCCCACACTGTTCCCTTGCTATCCTGGAACATCACGCGGATATCTGGTGTCGGGAGTCCTTGAGCCACACCGAAGATTTGCATCTGTCCCTGGTGCAGTCGTGCGATTCCCCCGATGTAGCTGCCGACCCACAACGAACCATCACGATCCTCAAGCAGACTGGACACTTCGTCACTCGGCAAGCCGTCTTTGCGAGTAAGAGTGGTGATGCGCCCCTCTTCAATGCGGTTGAGTCCGCCACCCGCCGTTGCCACCCAGGTCACTCCGTTGCGGGCATGGAGAACGGTTCGGACGTTGTCGTGGGAAAGTCCCTCAGGAGTACCCAAAGCCTCGAAATTCCGATTGCTCATCCGGTTCAGGCCACCTACCCACGTGCCGATCCAGACACTGCCCTCACGATCACTCAGGATTGTCCAAATCTGGTCTCCGGTGAGCCCTCCTGCCGTAGAGATGGAGCTGAACTTTCCCCCGTGCATCCGGCTGACGCCTGCCCCCCAGGTGCCGATCCACAGCGAGCCTTGGGTGTCGAGCGTCAGAGACGTGAGTTGGTCTGTGGGAAGACCGTCTGCCACGGTATAGGTTGTGATCTGGCCCTGGTTGACATGGACCAGACCGCCTCCGGCAGTGGCCGCCCAGACACTCCCGTCCGGGTCGGCAAGGACAGAGCGTACTTGCAAGTGAGGGAATCCGTTCGCCGGGTTCAGAACCTGGAACCGACCCGCCGCAAAGGACACCAACCCGCCGCCAGAAGTGGCGATCCACAGCACGCCAGCACGATCAAAGGTTAGCGATCGCAGGCGATTGGTGGGCAGGCCATCGGTCTGCTGATACAGCTTGATGACGCCCTTGTCCCAGTGCACCAGACCATTCTCGGTAGCCGCCCAGACCGACCCGTCGGGAGCTTGGGCGAACGCGTAGACCCGCTGTCCGGCCGTCACTTCGCTTGCGAATGCCGTCTTAAAAACGCCATTGCGATATACTACTGCACCTTTGCTGTGGCCAATCCAGAGGGTCTGCTCTGTGTCTTCCATGAAGCCAAAAATTGACAGAGTAGCCACCTCCGGCACCTCAGACTCCTCAAAGGTGGTAAAGCGCTTTCCATCGAACCGGGCCAGTCCTCTCGCCGTTCCAACCCAAAGGTAGCCGTCCCGGGTTTGCAACAGTGCATGCACCAGATCAATCGGTAGCCCCTGCTCGGTCTGCCAAATGTCCACCTTGTACTGGGTCAGCGACTTTGTCATCCCCCTTGGTTCCAGACCAGAAGTCCACCCGGAGGGGACCGAGAGGGCCGTTACCATTGTTAAAATGCAACACAAACAGACCAGAAGATTTGCCGGCGACATAGTCCTGTGCATACGTATATTGCTCAAACACGGCATATAATTGAGGCCCTTAAATAACCAGCGTAAGTAACCTTCGTATCAAGTGATATCATCAAAAGAATAAATGATGTATTTAGGTATACAATAATTTGATTTAATATATCAATTCTACCCTGCGTTTTTTTCCTTAAATTTTGGCTCAACTTTTCGACTTGATTTTCAACAGAAAGATTTTCTTTGGCAGTCTTCGGGCTAGTGTGCAAAAAGTTCTGCAAAAAAGGAAAGACCATGGCCTGTGGTGTTTTGGTCCAAGTTTAACAATCCTGACAACTAAGCACTTCATTTGGCTCCATTTGTCATTAAATAATCCAATGATTTCATGACAATTTGTTAGGAAACGTTTTGTAGTACCATAGTATTTATTCAGGGTATTGGCTTTCTCTTGAACTACTGCATCGACCTGATTCCGGAGGCAATCAGTGAAAAAATACCGGTCTGACCTGGGATGAAGCTATCCTGTGGCAGAGCTATACCATGCTCACAGATCTGGAGGCGGTCTTCCGCAGCCTGAAATTGGAACTGGGCTTACGGCCTGTTTATTATCAAAAGGAAGACCGCGCCGAAGGGCATCTCTTTATTACCGTGGTGGTCTACCAAAGCCATCCAGGTTCTGCGGCAAAAGTTTGAAAAGTACGCTTAATTGAGATGCCCTCCTGTTGCTTCATTGTTTTGTTTATTGGCATGAATTTCGCAACATGAATATTGCTCGGTTTTAAGGAGTGGCACGCCCAGCCGACACGTTCATATTTTAAAAAAATTATTTAAGTTTCCTGATCTTATGCAATTACATACGAGTTGTGATCTAACTTTTGATATCACGATGCCGACACCTTTTGTTTTCATGTTGCGACCTCGGAGTGGTGCTCAGCAGTGGGTATCCAGCGAAGAGTATTCACTCTCGCCTTGTATTCATCCCTCAGAGTTTACTGATAGTTTTGGGAATTTATGTCAACGCATGGTGGCGCCTGAGGGCAGTTTTTCCGTCCATACCAGGGCCATCGTGACTGTCCCGGACAGTACGGTCAGAGCACCTGCAGGTCCATTTATCGAGGTACAGAATCTGCCTTCCTCCGTACTCTGTTATCTGCTCCCCAGCAGGTACTGTGAATCGGAACATTTTGGCCAGATGGCCGCAGAAATCACAGCAGGGCAGCTCTGGGGCTATGATCAGGTGGCGGCAATTGAAGCGTGGGTAAGGGCAAACATCCGTTTTGCGTTGAGTGGCAGCGAAGCCCCGGTTTCAGCGAGTGAGGTGAATTCCAGACAGTGGGGCGTCTGCCGTGATCTCGCCCATCTTGGCATCACTCTTTGTCGCAGTTTGAGTATCCCGGCCCGCATGGTTGTTGGCTATCTCCATGGGCTGTATCCCATGGAGATGCATGCCTGGTTCGAGGCCTATGTGGCTGGTCGTTGGTATACCTTCGATCCGACCCAGACTGAGCTAAGAGGAGGATATGTGGTGTTGGGATATGGACGGGATGCGGCGGATGTGGCCGTTTACAACCAGTTTGGGCCAGCTGTTTATCCCACTAGCAAAAGAGTTATCGTTGAAAATCTTGAGGATGAGACCCGGCAAACCTGATACTGTCATTCTGAAGGAGTGATGCAGAGCATCAGGAGGAAAACCGGCTTTTCAAAGCATGCAGGCCAGAAAATGACATTTTTGTAAGTTTGTTGAAAAATATTACAAATACTTCCAAGAAAGACAAAGGTGAGGCTGATGGAAACGTTTACAACCTATGACCCGGAAGGATTTTATGACGAACTGGTCGACGAGAAAGGCGTTCCTCGTCCGGGGGTACAGTTGCTGGTGGATAAAATCGAGTCATTGCCGAAAGGAAATCTCAGGCTCCGCCAGAATGAAGCAGAAGCCCTTCTCTTGAAAATGGGTATCACCTTTAATGTCTACGGACAAGATGAGGGTACAGAAAAAATATTTCCTTTCGACCTGATTCCCCGAATTATTGCCAATAAAGACTGGCAGCATATTGAAGCTGGTCTCAAGCAGCGCATCTTTGCCCTCAATGAGTTTCTGCAGGACATCTATAATGGTAAAAAGATTCTTAAAGACAAGATAGTGCCGGAAAATCTCATTCTTAGCAGTAAAACCTATCGAAAACAGTGTGAGGGTTTTACTCCTCCTAAAAGGATCTGGTGCCACGTGACCGGCACGGATCTTATTCGAGGGGCTGATGGCTGTTTTTACGTACTTGAAGACAATTTGCGCTGCCCTTCAGGTGTATCCTATGTTCTTGAGAACAGGCAGGTTCTCAAGCGCACGTTTCCCTATGTTTTTGAGAAATCGAGAGTTCGAGCAGTGGATGAATATCCAGCTAAACTGTTGGATATGCTTGCATATCTCGCCCCGGAGGGGGTGCAATCTCCAACCATTGGAGTGCTGACCCCGGGCATTTACAACAGTGCGTACTTTGAACATTCCTTTCTATCGCAACAGATGGGCGTTGAGCTGGTTGAAGGACGAGACCTTATCGTCGCGGATGGACACGTTCATATGCTCACGACAAAAGGACTCAAGAGGGTTGACGTACTCTATCGACGAATCGATGACGACTTTATTGATCCTGCGGTTTTTCGTCCCGATTCTCTCCTTGGAGTGAAAGGACTTATTGAGGTATACAAAGCTGGAAAACTTGCCTTGGCCAATGCACCGGGAACCGGAATTGCCGATGATAAAGTGGTCTACGCATACGTGCCAAAGATTATAAAGTATTATACCGGTGAAGACCCGATCCTGCCAAATGTCCCCACCTATATTTGTCAGGACGAAACGGACAGGAAGTATGTCCTTGAGCATCTGCATGAACTCGTAGTGAAAGCGGCAAACGAATCCGGCGGCTATGGCATGCTTATTGGCCCGCACGCTACCGAATCTGAGCGGAAGATTTTTGCCGAGAAAATCTCGGCTGACCCCCGCAATTATATCGCACAGCCAACCATTTCGCTCTCTCGAGTTCCCACTATTGTCGGTGACCATCTTGAAGGACGCCACGTTGACCTGAGACCTTACGTGATATTTGGCGAAGATATCTATGTGCAGCCTGGCGGATTAACACGGGTAGCCCTGAAAAAAGGATCACTCGTCGTCAACTCATCACAAGGTGGGGGAAGCAAAGATACGTGGGTATTGTCACCAGATCAGAGTGAGGAGAATTGAAATGCTTAGCCGTGTCGCAAACTCAATCTACTGGATGTGTCGTTATATTGAACGGGCAGAAAACGTTGCCAGGTTTATTGATGTTAATCTCAACCTCTTGCTGGACATGCCGGCAGAGGAAAGCAAACAGTGGTCGCCGCTTATTATGACGACAGGTGATCAGGCACTGTATGAAAAAAAAGAACAGGCTTACACCCAAGAAGATGTCATCTGGTTTCTTACCTTTGATAGAGGATATTCCAACTCTATCCTGAGTTGTGTGTCAGCGGCGAGAGAGAATGCCCGCTCCATTCGCGAAATAATCTCATCAGAAATGTGGGAACATTTGAACAATTTTTATCTCGAGCTCATCAAGGAGGAAGCAATCAAAATGGCGATTCAGGAACCGAATCGTTTCTTTAAAATTGTCAAGATGCGCAGTCACCTCTTTACCGGTTTGCTCGATTCTACAATGAGCCATGGGGAAGCCTGGAATTTTGCCAGGATAGGGATGATGATCGAGCGCACTGACAAGACATCGCGAATTCTCGATGTTAAATATTTCATGCTGCTCCCGGAAGCGAATTTAGTAAATACCCCGATTGATAATATCCAGTGGATATCGGTGCTGAAATCGGCCAGTGCCTTTGAAATGTACAGGAAAGAATTCCACCGCATAACCCCTACAAATGTTGCGAATTTTCTCATTTTCAACAAACTCTTCCCCAGGTCTATTTACCATTGCCTCTCAAAGGCCCAGGACTGCCTGCATCGCATAACCGGCTCTACAAATGGTGCTTCGACTAATCCTGCCGAAAAGAGACTGGGGCGCCTTATGGCAGATCTTGAATATACCGATATTGAGGAAGTAATCGAGGCGGGTCTGCATGAGTTTCTTGATGATTTGCAAACCAAGCTCAATCAGTTGGGCGGTGAAATCGGCACCACGTTTTTTAACATTCGGCCTCTGAAGAGTTCAACTCTCAGTGAGCAGTAAGGACTCTCTCGGCAATGGACAGAACGATCACCATTCCAGGATGAAGAGTGGCCAAGCCATCGAGTAGGTTATAATGGCATCATTTCACTAAGGACTTGCCCGTGGGAATCCATATAGCGCTGCACCATAAAACCTCATACACGTACGACCGGTTAATACATCTTGCCCCTCATATCGTTCGTTTACGCCCAGCGCCCCATTGCAGGACGCCCATTTTGAGTTACTCGATGCAGGTGATTCCGGCTGAACATTTCATCAACTGGCAGCAGGATCCATTCAGCAACTACCTCGGCAGGCTCGTTTTTCCGGAAAAAACCCGTGAGTTCCATGTCGAGGTTGATCTGGTCGCAGACATGATCATCATCAACCCTTTTGATTATTTCTTGGAACCTCATGCCGAGAAATTTCCCTTTACCTATGAGAGCAGACTGCGGCACGAGCTTCGCCCCTACCTGAGCAAACGAAGACTGGGGAAGACATTCAATCAATATGTCACTGAAGTTAATTGTACGCCAAGACGCACCATCGACTTCCTGGTCGAGTTGAACATGAAACTGAGTAGGGACATCAGTTATCTTATTCGGTTGGAGCCCAATGTTCAGACATGTGACCAGACTCTCACCCTTAAAAGTGGCTCATGTAGGGATTCCGCCTGGCTGCTGGTCAATATCCTCCGCTCGTTCGGACTGGCTGCCCGATTTGTCTCCGGTTACCTGGTGCAACTGAAGCAGGATGTCAAATCCCTGGACGGACCATCCGGACCGGAAGCGGATTTCACCGATCTTCATGCCTGGACAGAAGTGTATATTCCCGGGGCCGGCTGGATCGGAATGGACCCGACCTCCGGTCTTTTTGCCGGTGAAGGTCACATTCCCCTTGCCTGTTCCCCTGAACCGCAGAGTGCGGCACCTATTACCGGGGCTCTTGATGCGTGTGAAGTGGAGTTTGGCCATGTTATGTCTGTTACGCGTATTCTTGAGGCACCGAGGTCAACCCGACCGTATCCTGAGCCGATCTGGCAGGAAATCGTCACACTTGGCGACAGGGTTGATGAAGAACTGGCAGCAGGGGATGTGCGGCTCAGCATGGGCGGGGAACCCACCTTTGTCTCCATTGATGACATGGAGGGTGCGCAGTGGAACACTGAAGCACTCGGTGAGGAAAAACTAACCCTTGCCGAAGCACTCATTGTCAAATTGTGGAAGGAATGGGGGCCTGGCGGGTTCCTCCATTACGGTCAGGGAAAATGGTACCCCGGCGAGTCACTTCCCAGGTGGGCTTTGGGCTGCTACTGGCGTAAAGACGGCAAACCGGTCTGGAACGATGCCCAATGGCTGGCTGATATTTCCAAGGACTACGGCTTTGGTATCCAGGAGGCAGAAAAGTTCATCACGTCGCTGACCGATATCCTTGGTGTCAACAAAGAGTATATCCGGGAAAGTTATGAGGATATTCTCCACAATTTGCTGAAAGAGCAGAGACTGCCCATCAACATCAATCCTGCGGATCCGAAGCTGAACGATCCAGAGGAAAGACAGCGCATGGTCCGCGCCTTCCAGCGTGGTCTCGGAGCTGTTGTCGGGTATGTCCTTCCTCTGCAGTACGGCTCCTGGAAAAGTGGCCCCTGGACATTCAAGAGCGAACATATGTATCTGCTGCCAGGCGATTCTCCGGCCGGACTGCGCTTGCCCCTGGATTCCCTGCCATGGGTGGCCGAGGAAGATCTGCATGTGGAGTATTCCATGGACCCCATGGCGTTCCGGGAGGAGTTGCCGGAACTGCATGAACGGCAAAGTGTTTCCTCTCGTTCTGATGCAGATACTCCAGGAAAAACCGGAGACACCCTTCAACCGCAGCCCGTGCCGGCAGATGATCCGGAGCCGGTGATGGGGCAGTCTGCCGCCTGGCTGATCCGGACCGCCCTGTGTGTGCAACCCCGTGACGGACGTCTCTATGTTTTCATGCCGCCGATCACCTCCCTGGAGGGGTATCTGGAGCTGGTTCACTGCATCGAACGTACAGCCATGAAAACTGGATTTCCTGTCGTTATTGAAGGGTACACGCCGCCCTCCGACTATCGATTGGAGTGTCTCAAGGTGACCCCGGACCCCGGGGTCATCGAGGTCAATATCCAACCGATGCACAGCTGGCGACAGATGGTGGAGTGCACAACCACCCTTTACCGCCTCGCCCGGGAAACCCGGCTTGGTACTGAAAAATTCATGCTCGATGGTCGTCATACCGGCACGGGAGGTGGCAATCATATTGTCATTGGCGGAGCAACACCTGCAGACAGCCCGTTCTTGCGTCGTCCTGATCTGCTTCGCAGTTTTATCACCTTCTGGAACAACCACCCCTCGCTGTCGTTTCTTTTTTCCGGCCTCTTTATGGGCCCGACCAGTCAACAGCCGCGAATTGATGAGGCACGACACGACAGCCTCTACGAGCTTGAGATCGCTTTTGCGGAACAAGACCGGCAGACCGGTGCAAACATCCCCTGCCCGCCGTGGCTCGTCGACAGACTCTATCGCCACCTGCTTGTCGATGTTTCCGGCAACACCCATCGCGCCGAATTCTGCATCGACAAACTCTATTCGCCGGACAGCTCCAGCGGGCGCCTAGGTCTGCTGGAATTCAGAGCTTTTGAAATGCCGCCGCATGCTCGCATGAGTCTTGCCCAGCAGCTGCTTCTGCGAACATTTGTGAGCTGGTTTTGGCAGACCCCTTATCGCCAGGAACTGGTGCGCTGGGGCAGCAGTCTGCATGACCGTTTCATGCTTCCCCAGATAGTGAAAGATGATTTTGTCGATGTCCTGAAGATTCTGAACCGTGCCGGTTACCCCTTTTCGATGGAATTCTTCCACCCGCATTTTGAATTTCGTTTCCCGATTTATGGTAAGGTTCAGTATCAGGGAATGGAAATTGAACTGCGTCAGGCCCTCGAGCCCTGGCACGTTTTGGGTGAAGAGGCGGGAAGTGGCGGGACTGCCCGCTATGTCGATTCTTCCGTTGAAAGACTGCAGGTGAAAGTCTCAGGAATGACGGGAGAGCGATATACAGTGAACTGCAATGGTCGGCGTGTGCCGCTGAAACCGACACTTGAAGAGGGTGTCTTTGTGGCCGGGGTCCGTTATCGGGCCTGGCAGCCGCCATCCTGCCTGCATCCCACTATTGGTATCCACGCTCCGCTGGTGATCGATCTCTTTGACACCTGGTCGAGCAGGGCTGTTGGCGGCTGTACCTATTATGTCGGCCATCCCGGTGGACGGAGTTATGAAATCTTTCCGGTAAATTCCTACGAGGCTGAAGGTCGTCGCAATTCCAGGTTTATTCCCGGCGGACACACCCCGGATAAGCAGGTGGCAGTAACCGTGCAGGAGAATAACCGATTTTTCCCGTATACCCTTGATTTGCGAAAATGAACCAAGTAAACAGGCGTCAGCGGAGGCAATCACGCCTTTGCCATAGCCTGGAAAGTTGATCGGCAAGTATGTATGAGTGACAATGTCCTGAGCGGTTCTATCGCATCTCAAAAGAAGATCCCCTCACTTTTTGATGCAATTTCATGTCCGGAAAGTTCCTACTGTGAACCTTTCTCCGCCCCTGCCTGCCCTCGCCCCCACTGGCAATCACTTCTTGAGACCTTGGATAAAAGAGGTCTGGCAACTCTTGCGTCAGACCACGAGCGGGCTAAGCGTATGCGTCACGAAGATGGTGCAACGATAAATCCTTTTGATGATCTGACGGAACAGACCACTTCCTGGGCCCTCGATATGATCCCGCTTCCTGTTTCCGCCCGGGAGTGGGCCGGGATTGAGGTCGCGGTGAAACAGCGGGCGAGTTTGCTCGAAAAAATTCTTGCCGACACCTACGGACCTCAGAACCTGCTGAAAGGGGGGAAGATAGCTTCTGAACTCATTTTTGCCAATCCCAACTTCCTCCACTCCTGTCATGGGATACTTCCGCCGGGCAATCGTTATCTCACTTTTTATGCTGTAGATATGTATCGCAGTTCAGACGGTCGGTTTCAAGTTCTGGCCGATCATGGGGCAAATCCTGCTGGATTAGGCTATGCTCTCGAGAACAGGATTGTCATGTCCCGTCTCTTTTCCGAACTTTATCAGAAAACCCAAATTCGTCGCCTTGCACCCTTTTTCCAAACATTTCACAACGCACTCATCAAGCGATCATCGTTGCGCAAAGACGAGGCCGGAATTGTATTGTTCACCCCCGGTCCGGACAGTCCAATCTATTTTGAACATGCGCTCCTCTCGCGTTATTTAGGCTACCCTCTTGTCGAAGGACAGGATCTCACGGTCCGTAACGGTAAGGTGTTTTTGAAAAAGCTGGCTGGCCTTGAACCTGTTGAAGCGATCTTTCGACAGGTAGGTGATTATGAGTGTGACCCTTTTGCTCTGCGGAGAGCAACTTCATCCGGGGTTGCCGGCCTCATTCAGGTATGTCGCGAGCAGAATATTGACGTAGTGAATCCACTTGGCAGTGGATTCATAGAAACACCAGCCCTGTGTACATTTCTGCCGGATTTGTGCAGAGAACTGCTGGGAGAAGAATTGCTGCTGGGGAACCGTCAAACATGGTGGGGAGGCCACCCTGAAGGACTTCAGTATATACTGAACAATATGAATATATTGCATATTTCTTCAGCCATGAACCGCCATGACCGTGTCGATCAGACCCTTGATCTGCATGCAGCACTCGCCGCATCGTCAGCAAAGTATCTTGCATCCGATCCTATTGAACCCGCTGCTATCCCAGCTTGGAACGGCAAAGAGGTCTCAGCGAGCAGCGCCATCATCCGTATCTTTGCCTGTGCTACGGAAAACGGTTTTTCGGTGATGCCGGGTGGACTGGCAATTACAGCGTCCGATACAACAATATTGCTGACGGATTGTCCAGAAAAGCAGCAGAGCAAAGATATATGGGTCTTGTCCGACGAGCCGGTTGAGCCATTCAGCATGATGGCTGGACTTACCGACATTCCAGCATTTAAACGTAGCAGCGACCTGCCAAACCGAGTTGCCGACAATCTGCTCTGGCTGGGACGCTATCTGGAACGAGCAGAAGGATTGATACGCCTTTTACGTCCTGTTTTTAAACGTTTGTCGGGGGAGGAAAAGCCGGAGGAAGTGCCTGAATTGCAGTTTTTACTCAATATTCTGCAAGCAAAAAATATGATTCCAAAACTGAGTGCTACTGGAATCTCCTTTTCTCTGGAAGTGCACAAACATCTCCAAAACACCCTGTATCGTAAAGACAGAGCAGAGAGTATCGTCTCCATTTTGCGGCGAGTGCAACAAACTGCTCGCAATGTTCGCGACCGCCTTTCCATCGACTCCATTCGAGTAATCAATCGCCTGGAGAATTTCAGGGAAGCTGCGGGGGTTGAGCCTCTGGATCTCCTGGATCAGACGTTATTCACCCTCAGCTCTTTCAGTGGACTAGCGATGGAAAGCATGACCCGTGGCCTGGGATGGAATTTCATGGATATGGGCCGGAGGATCGAGCGAGCCTTGAATCAGGCCATGCTCATTCGTGTTGGTCTTCCACTGGTCTGCAGTGATTCCCATAATACCCTCCAGGCCCTGCTCGAGGTTTCCGACAGCCTGATGACCTATAGAGGGAGATACAGGTCATCGTTTCAACTGGCACCTGTTCTCGACCTGTTGCTTGCCGATGAAGGCAATCCGAAGTCTCTCGCCTTTCAATTCAATCAACTGGCTGGGCATGTCGAGCAACTTCCCCATCAGGATGAGCGGAGATTTGCAAGCAAAGAGGAACGCACGGTTCTGGAAATGCAAACTGCAGTTCGCCTGTTCGATTTATCGGCAATTCAGTGTGGAGAAGAGATTTCGGGCATTGAATCACTCACATCTTTTCTCACGACCATTGAGACCCAGCTCAAAAACTTTGCGGAACAGGTGAGTGCCCATTTCTTGACTCGAGTGCCTTCCACACCACATTATGCAATAGCCGGCAATCACTCCTTATGATCTACCGTGTCACACACAGAACCGGTTATAAATACTCTTTGCCGGCATCTCTTTCCCAGAATGAACTCTTTCTCTATCCGCGTGATACTCCTTTTCAGGAAGTACTGGAACGTCAATTGGTGATCACACCCACGCCGCAATATCTCCACAGTCGAACCGATTATTTTGGCAATATTGCCCATGTTTTCATGGTGCAGCATCCTCACAATGAGCTCGCAATCAGGGTAAGCAGCCTGGTCAAGACAAAAAGGCCGCTGACTCCTTCTCCGGAGGCAACAATGCCTTGGGAAAAGGTGATTGAACATCTGGCATCGCACCCTGAACCACAGGACCTTGAGGCGCAGCAGTTTGTTTTTGCAAGCCCTCTGGTTTCCCTTTCTTCTGAAGCACTCAAGTATGCATCCCCGTCCTTCCCCCTTGGCGTTCCTGTTCTCACTGGAGCAGCAGACCTGGTGAGACGAATCTACACAGAGTTTGCCTATGACAAATCAGCCAGCAATGTTGAGACGACCGTCGAGCATGTTTTGATGAGCCGGAAGGGAGTCTGTCAGGATTTTGCCCTGGTGGCTATCAGTTGCTTGAGATCGCTTGGACTAGCTGCACGGTACGTCAGTGGCTATCTTGAAACGCTTCCCCCACCGGGAAAACCAAAATTGGTTGGCTCGGATGCATCACATGCCTGGATTTCTGTGTTTGTGCCCGACTTTGGCTGGGTGGATCTGGATCCGACAAACAACCTTATGGCAAATGAAACATATATAACTGTCGCCTGGGGGCGAGACTATGGTGATGTGTCACCGGTCAAAGGAGTGGTCATGGGTGGGGGGATCCATGAACTCTCGGTAGTGGTGGATGTCTCTGCTCAAAGAGAGGAGTAACCATGTGCAGTCCCCAGGAAAAACCCAACTCATACGTTTTTCCATTGCTGTCAGGCTATCTTTTTACCTTCGTCACAGGATATGGTGTGTAAATGTGGACAGGTGACGACATCGTATATGGTCTGGCCAGTCCGGTTTGCCTTGGAAAGAACCTCGTTTCAGAGAAGATATCGATTCTGTCCATGACAATGCAATGAAGTTGATATGGCTAAAAGATGCCAATCTCAATAGCGGTATGGTTGACCGCGCCAAGGGCCAAGGTGCGGCGAGCCAAGCGGTGACACTGAAACGGCAGACCATACTGCCTGCGGCGCAGTACGCCGGCCCGGAAGACTTTGGCAAAACATTCTAAGGGATTGGGTGGCCTTTCAGTTCAACTTATCTGGCTGGAACTGATGCTATCGTTTGTATCGGTTACGTCGGAGGTGATTTATGAAATATTGATACATGGAACAGTATTTCAGGCTCCGAGTGTCGTGGAAGTAGAATAAAAAGGAATGCGTAGGGCTTGAGTCTGTCAGAAATGATCAAAACTCAAAAACATCACTTGTCAGACCAGATCTGACTTTTTACAGTTGATCACGGTGTGATCATGTTGAAATGCGGATCGGCTTTTTTTTCGTGTACTACTGTAATGAAACGCCGCAACTATTTGACGTGTTGAGAAAAATTTCACTCAAGGAGAATTTCAAATGTCTCAAGCACTCATTGTCTACTCGACCCGTACAGGTGAAACCAGAAACATCGCCGAGCTTATCGCCGAGGGATTGCGATTTGCTGCAGTGCAGGTGACCTTGAAAGATGCCGCAGAAATCAAGCGTGAAACTGAACTTGCCGGTTTTGATATCTATGTTTTCGGCTCTTCCACCTATCATGGCACAATGATGGACAGGATGAAGACCTTTCTGTTCCTTGCAGAAAGAGCCGAGTTGAATAATAAGATCGGTGGATCGTTCGGTTCCTTTGGCTGGAGCGGTGAGGCAGCTGAGCGGATTTTCAATACGATGAAAAACATCTACAATATGGATATGGTCAGCACACCGCTGATGTTGAAATCCAGTTCGGTCGATGGGGGTATCAAGGTTGCTCAAGCCTACGGCAAGGAACTTGCTGCCAAGGTCGCTTGAAAGATAGTAGTATGGCCAGTAATGGTTGTAGTGAGTTGCTGGATTATTTCGATCCCCCTCCCTTTCTGCATAATATAGCTCTTTTCTCCCTGGGGCGTCGATGGCTAAACTTTACTTTTGCCGGGAGGTTACTATAGTTGAGCCAGAGTGAAGACTCACACCAGAAAGGAGAACGAAATGGAAAAACTGAAAGAATATTTTGAGCATACCAAAGGGGTTGGGGTGCTGGCTACAGCTGATAGTAAAGGGAAAGTCGATGCCGCAGTTTATTCCCGGCCGCATTTTCTCGAGGAAGGGACAATGGCGTTTATCATGCGTGATCGCCTGACCCACCACAACCTGCAATCCAATCCTTCCGCCACATTTCTTTTTATTGAGGAAGGAGGGGTGTCTAAAGGACGGCGGCTGTTTTTGCAGAAGGTTCGGGAGGAGAATAACCCCGAGCTGATTCAGAAGATTAAACGCCGGAAATACAATGAAGGAAATGATGATCCTGTATTTCTGGTGTATTTTTCCTTGGAAAAGGAACTTCCGCTGCTCGGCGACACGTTCTAAACACCGCCGCATGAGGGACAGGGTCCATGACCGTGTCCCTCATGATTGTTTGCCCAAGCGTAATTGTCTGCTGCCGGAAACGGCATTGGAAACACGAGAGAGCATATGACGCCAGGTATTCACCTTGCCCGGAAGGCGAAAATCGTCTATACGGTGCACGAATATGAGCATTCACCTGCGAGTGAATCGTATGGTCTGGAGGCAGCTGATAAATTGGGAGTGCCAGCGGCAAGGGTCTTTAAGACCTTGGTCGTGAGTCTCGAGAACAAGGAAATGGCGGTCGGCATTGTCCCGGTTGCATCGATGCTGAGCATGAAACTCATTGCCAAGGCTGTCGGCGCTAAAAAAGCGGGCATGGCGGCTGCCGCTGATGTCGAGCGTTCCACCGGCTATGTGTTGGGAGGTGTCAGTCCTCTGGGGCAGAAGAAGCGACTTCGGACCATCATCGACTCTTCCGCCCGGGAGTTTCCAACTGTGTATGTCAGCGCCGGCAGGAGAGGGCTGGAAATAGAACTGAGTCCTGATGACTTGCAGCGCCTTACGCAGGCAGTCTTTGCGGAAATACGCCAGTAGTGCTCTTTTCGGAAAGCATCGTGCCAGGAAATTCCATTGAATAATAACGATATATTACGCAGTATCCGCTACTGTTTTGACCTGAGTGATACCCAGATGATCGCGGTTTTTGGCGCGGCGGACTATCCGGTGACGCGCAGCCAGATAAGCGATTGGCTGAAAAAAGATGATGACCCGGCCTGCCAGCACTGCAGCGACAGCCAGCTGGCCATTTTCCTCAATGGCCTGATTAACCAGCGGCGGGGGCGACAGGCGGGACCGCAGCCGGAACCGGAAAAGCGTCTGACTAACAATATAGTATTCCGGAAATTGAAAATTGCCTTGGACCTGAAAAGCGAGGAGATCCTTGAGATCATGGGACGTGCCGATCTGCCGGTGAGCCAGCATGAGTTAAGCGCTTTCTTCCGTAAACCCGGGCATAAACACTACAGGCCATGCAAGGACCAGATATTGCGGAATTTCCTCAAAGGTCTGCAGCTCAAATTTCGACCCGAAAACCCGGAAATATCGGCCTCGGTATGGAAGAAAGTGCCAATTCGAAGTTGAGTCAATATCTGTCTCGGGATACAACCCTGCAGAGAAAATTATCTGCAGGGTTGTATCTTTTTCAGGGTGCTCCGGCCGACTGCCCTCCAAAAGCATGCCACTCAATACATCCTGCCATCGCAGCCATTGCGGCAGTCTCGATTTATTGTCCCCGGGGCGCATGGACGATTGAAGGTATAATCCCAGCCTGTGCAGTCCCGTGAATTGGCTTGATATCTGTCGCGCTGATCATGTCGATTGTTCCGGCGGTCATCGCGCCGGTCGCGGGAGTCTTCCCGCCGATCTTGCCTGTGTTCATATCGGCCATTCCTCCGTTCATAACGATCATGCCATCGGTTGTCACCATATGACCATCGGTCGTCTCCTGAATAATGGGCGTTTTCCCTGTAATCTCTAGTGTATCCCTGCTCTCTGTGGCGATCCCATGCGGCAGAGTAGTCATCAGCAATTGCAGGGGCGCAGGAGCAAAGGGTCATGCACACCAGAACGAAGGCCTTCTGTAGTGAGTTTTTCATTTCATTTCACCTTGGAGAATCTATTTACCAACGGTCATAATCTCTATATCTGTCACCCCGATAGTGGGGGCGGTGCCAGTTGTCTCTATCTTCGCATACTGTGCGGACTGTTTCACGGTATCGGCCATGCCGTTCTCTGACGACTACCGTCTTGCGGCAGACTTCATCGGAGCGGTAGGCGTGCCGGGAATATCCTCGGTCGGGAATATATCGGGGCGGCGGCGGAGGAGGGATATAGACAACAGGCTGGTGATGGATTGGTCTTCTGTCATAGTGGCCTCTGTCCATCTCGTTGCCGACAATATATCCCATCATGCCGCCGACAGCTGTGCCGATGAGCAGACCATTGACAGCGTGGTCATTGGCCCTGGCCTGTGTTGAAAATAATCCTGTGAGCATTAAGGTTACAAGAGCCATTCTCAGTGCTTTCATCTGTGATCCTCCAAGGTGGTGAAGATTAAACGTGAACTGCGTCCTTGTTCTTTTTTGTACAACCCAACTCGATGGAAAAATAGAGGACATCAGGAGGGATAGGGTTGCAAATGGCCACATGTCCAAGCCATGTCGGGTTCATGTCGGGTCTTTTTTCTCATCTAACTTTATGAATTTATAGATATTATCTAAAAATAGCGTTTTTTGTCCCTGAGGCCCGGAGAAGGTGTTTTATGTTGCTTGCCGGCATTTCTGAAAGCCGGTTCGCTCCTGAAAGAGCTTGTTAGCCGTGAGGAAACCGGATATCTATGAGAGAAATTATCATATTTTTCCTGCAAAAAGATGCGTTGCAGCGGCTTTGAGAAAAAGTATGCTGGAGCTCGGGAAGTTTTTCAATATACAGTGGTGGCATGGTTATGACTGAACATAAGAATGTACTTGGAACTCCTCTGGAAATCTGTAGTATGGAGCCGTTGACGGGCTTTACGCGCGACGGCAGCTGCGAAGTCATTGAGGGTGATGTCGGCGTTCATGGTGTCTGTGTCGTCGTATCTGAAGAATTCCTCGAATTTTCAAAGAGCAGGGGGAACGATCTTTCCACGCCGATGCCGATGTATGGTTTTCCCGGCCTGGAGCCTGGAGACAGGTGGTGCCTGTGTGCGCCCCGCTGGAAGGAGGCTCTCGAAAATGGCATGGCCCCTGCCGTGGATCTCATGGCGACCCATGAGGCCTCTCTTGAGTATGCAACGCTTGAAGAACTGCTGCAGCATTCGATCGGCCAGGGGCATTGAGCGAAAAGAGAAGCTGAAAATGCGAGTGTCTGGTCAGGGCTCTGACAGGCCTGTTCCGGACGGTGTGAAATGAAAAAATTGATCGGGCTCCTGGCCCTGCTTTCGGCTTTCCCGCCACTGTCGACTGACATGTATCTGGCAGCCATTCCCCTGCTGGTCGAACAATGGCATGAGCCTCTGGCGACTGTCAACCTGACCCTGGTCTGTTTCTTTTTCACGTATTGCTGTTTCCTGCTGATCTACGGGCCATTGTCGGACCGCTTTGGAAGACGCCCGCCGCTCTTGGCAGGGATAAGCCTCTACGTGCTTGCCAGCCTTTTCTGTGCACTGGCTGGCAGTGTCGAGGTGATGATCCTGGCCCGGACCCTGCAGGGCGCGGGGGCTGCTTCGGCCTCCGCCATTGCCCTGGCCATCTGTAAAGATCGTTTTGACGGTCAGCTCAGGCAACGGATTTTTATCCAGATCGGTATAATCGTGGCGGCAGCCCCGATGCTTGCGCCAGTCATTGGCGGCTGGATCATCGAGCTGTCTTCCTGGCGCCTGGTTTTTCTGGTTCAGGCCTTGATGGGCGCTGTAACCCTGGTTGGTGTCCTGCGCATGGAGGAGTCGCTGCCGAGTCCTTCAAGCGAACCCCTGTCCCGGGCGGTTTTCGGTTATCTCCGTCTGTTTCGGAATTCGCGTTATATTCTCCTGGCCCTGACCTATGCCGTTATGGGCATCCCGTTTTTTGCTTTTATCGCGGCCTCCGCCGACATTTATATCACCCAGCTCGGCTACAGCGAACGGCAGTACGGCTATTTTTTTGCCCTGAATTCCTTCGCCTTCATGGTGGCGCCGATAGCATTTTCCCGGAGTGTCAAGCATGTTCCGCTGATGCGGCTGCTGCCGATCGGTTATCTCGGTATGATCTGCTCGGCCACGTTGATGACCACGCACTGGCTGCCGCTTCCGTGGCGAATAGCGCTGCCCATGTGGCTCTTCACCTTCAGTTTCTCCTTCACTCGCCCCCCCGGCAATAACCTGATACTGGAACAGGTTGATACGGATGTCGGCGCTGCCTCGGCCTTCATGGTCTTTATCTTCTTTATTACTGGAGCCGCTGCAATGTGGGCGATTTCGCTCGACTGGCCGGACAAGATCAACACACTTGGCTGGCTGGGCGTGGCTGCCTCCACCTTCACAATTTGTGCATGGTTCCTGCTCACCCGATTGGTTCGCCTGCGTCTACCCTGAAGTCCGCAGACTGCGTTGCAAACCTTTCCGGGAGGAAAACTGGATGGGGATTCGCGTGAATAATAGAAACGCATCAGGATAATTTGAAAAAGTTTCAAAACAGGAATATCATTTGCCATACGCTGTGTTTGGTGTTTCACAATTCTTTTGACAAAATCAATCTGTAGGGAATCTTGAATACTCTCGTCATGGCCGCGCAGGCGGGAGTGGCGGAGGCACAATTGCCCAAGGTTCCCGGTAGGAGACCGTAATGATAACCGATATGAAATCCAGCTACCGCGGGGTGACGGACGAACAGCTCGCTGTTCTGCGGGCCCGTGAGGATGAACTTTACCTGCGGCGGACACCGAAGTCGCGAGCGACCTTTGCCAGCGCCCAGGAGATGCTGCTCAACGGGGTGCCGATGCCGTGGATGGGCGACTGGGGCACCTCACATCCTCTCTTTGTCGATTCGGCTTCCGGCAATCGCATTACCGATATTGACGGCAACTGTTATATCGATTTTTGTCTCGGTGATACCGGTGCCATGTTCGGTCATTCGCCGGAACCAACGGCCGAGGCGGTCTGCCGGCAGGTACGGCGTGGCATCACCACTATGCTGCCGACCGAGGATTCTCTGTGGATAGGCCGGGATCTTGCCCGGCGTTTCGGGCTGCCCTTCTGGCAGGTGGCCATGACGGCGACTGAGGCCAACCGTTATGTCATCAGGATCTGCCGCACCCTGACCGGCCGCCCGAAAACCTTGGTGATGAACGAATGCTATCACGGCAGTGTCGATGAAACCCTGCCGCATATCGGAGAGGACGGCAGGCTTGAACTCCGCTCGCCCTTTGATATCAACCCGGGCTTGCCCAAAGACGCCCTGACCAGGGTGGTCGAGTTCAACGACCCGGACGCATTGGAGCGAGAACTGGCTCACCGGGATGTGGCCTGTGTCCTGGCTGAACCGGTGATGACCAACTGTGGTATGGTTTTGCCGGCCCCGGGATATCTCGAGGCTATGCGGCAACTCTGCAACCGTTACGGGACATTGCTGATTATCGACGAAACCCACACCTTCTCGAGCGGACCGGGCGGCTACACCGCAATGCATGGCCTGCAGCCGGATTTCATCACCCTCGGGAAATCGATCGCCGGCGGTATCCCTGTCGCGGTGTACGGCTTCACTGCCGAGATGGCCGACAGGATCAACCTCTCTTTCGGGCATAAGAGCGTGGCCGACCCGATGGGCATAGGCGGCACACTTTCCGGCAACGCCTTTGCCATCGCGGCCATGCGGGCAACCCTCGAGAAGGTGGCGACGGAGGGGGCATTTGCCCGGATGATCGCAGGCCAGGAGCGCATTTCGGATGGTCTTGATGTGGCCCTGAAGCGCCATGATCTGCCGTGGAGCGTCACCCGCTGCGGGGCCCGCTGCGAGATGCAGTTCATGCCGCATCTGCCGGTCAACGGTTCGGAGGCCAAAGCGCAGTTCGACTGGCAGCTGATCTATTACACCCATCTCTATCTGGCCAACCGGGATGTGCTGATCACGCCGTTCCATAATATGATGCTGGTGCCGCCCATGACTACTGATGATGATATTGACCGGCTCGTCGCTGTCTGGGACAGTTGTATGGCTGAGATCGTCGCTTTGCGGGGCAAATGATCTTTTTCATGAAATGGCTGGCCGGGATGCAATTTTACCTTCGAAGATGATGAACAAGAGAGGAGGACGCTCCATGAAATTTCCTGTGCTGTTCGCCGCAGTTCTGACCTGTTGTGTTTCGTCGGCTGTGATTGCCGCTGAAGTGGGTATTGTCATTGAGGGGCCGCCGGAGTATTACGGCGAGGTCGATATCAAGGCGGTACCTGACCCCTGGCTGGTGTACGAGCAGCCGGTGGTCATCGAGCTAAACGCC
This sequence comes from Desulfobulbaceae bacterium, assembly GCA_020049575.1. Classification (GTDB taxonomy): domain Bacteria; phylum Desulfobacterota; class Desulfobulbia; order Desulfobulbales; family Desulfocapsaceae; genus Desulfoprunum. The sequence goes on along the minus strand of JAIFKM010000036.1, from coordinate 49 downwards.
GCCTCGGCCAAGGCTGCGCCGATATATCTCTATGTGCCTGGAGACCATC
>JAIFKM010000192.1 GCA_020049575.1 Desulfobulbaceae bacterium | reverse complement strand
CGAACGAACAATCCCAGGGCATCAACCAGACCAACGAGGGTCTGGCCCAGGTCGACCAGGTCATCCAGGCCAATACCGCCGCCGCCGAAGAAGGCGCTGCGGCAGCCGAGGAACTTTCGTCCCAGGCCGACCAAATGCGCCATCTGGTTTCGAGATTCCGGCTCAAAGGCCAGCAGGAGATTGCGTACGGTCACTCCGCAAAGGCACAACGACCAGTGCAGAGGATTGCCCCGCCGTCTGCACCAAAGGCCGCCTGGGGCGGGCAGTCTTCATAAAATGTCAGTCCCGACGCTGTCACCGCTCTCGATGACAGTGAGTTCGACACGTATTGAACAGAACAGGCGCCAGGAAGATTCCTTTAAGTGGATTATGGCCCTGGCTCTTCAACGGCAGCACGATAGACAAAATATACAATTCAGATACACGCCAGATTTTCAACATCGCACGTCAAAAAAAGGGGAGGGAAGACCGTGAAAAAACTTACATTAGGTCTCAAGTTTGCAATTGGCTTCGGTGTACTGATCGTCATGATGACCTGCGTTGCTGTCTGGTCATTCACCGGCATCAGGGGCATCGTCGGTAATGCCAACCAGGTCATTACCGGTAACAAGTTGCGGGGAGAAATCACCCAGAAAGAGGTCGATCATCTCAACTGGGTAGCAGAGGTAAACGCCTTGCTTACCGACGACAGCGTCACCGAACTGAAGGTTCAGACCGATCCGCACAAATGCGGCTTTGGCCTCTGGTACTACGGCGAAGGACGCCGCCAGGCCGAGGCACTCATCCCCTCACTCAAACCCATCCTTGCAGCCATCGAAGAACCCCACGCCCTTCTACACCAGTCGGCCGTGAAGATCAGCGAGGTATTCAAACCGGCCAATCCCGAGTTGCCTGGCCTGATCGCCTCCCGTATGGTCGACCACCTTAAGTGGGCCGACACCATCCGTGATGCCTTTTTGAAAAACAGCCCGACACTGCAGGTGGAAACTGACCCCGGTCTCTGCGCCCTCGGTAAATGGATGCAGAGCGAACAAGGGCAGGCCGCCTTCAAAAACGGCAGCGCCGAGTTCAAAAAAGCCTGGGAGACCATGGTGGCCAGCCACACAGAGCTGCATCACAGCGCCGAGCCTGTCCTGGCGGCCTATGCCAAACTCGATGTCCAGTCACGCGATCAGGCCAGAGGTCTCTTCCAGACAAAAACCCTGCCTATTCTCGAGGAAACCCTGACCCATCTGAAGGAGTTGCAGACCATCGCCGAAAAGGACATGAGCGGACTGCAGCAGGCCAACGCTATCTTCTCCACCGAAACCCAGGTCAACCTGAAGAAGGTCCAGGAATCGCTCAAACAGATAAACGAAACAGTCACCACAAATGTCATGACCGATGAGGAGATGATCCACGCCGCCCAAGGCACCAATCGCGGGGTCATGATCATCAGCATTATCGCCCTGCTGTTCGGCGTCACGGTTGCCTTATATATGACCCGTTCAATTACCGTGCCGATGAAAAACGCCATGCTGATGCTGACCGAGATCGGCAAAGGCCGCCTCGGCATGCGCTTGAAGATGGACAGGGGCGACGAGATCGGCCAGATGGCCAACACCATGGATCAGTTTGCCGACCATATGCAGGCCGAGATGGTCACCGGTCTTGAGAAACTCGCATCCGGCGATCTTACCTTTACCCCAAACCCGCATGACGAGCAGGATGTCATCGGCAATTCGCTCTCCAAGACGTTCACCGATCTGAACCGCATTGTCAGCGAGATCTCGCTCGCAACCAGCCAGATCGCTTCGGGTTCTGATCAGGTCTCGTCAACCAGCCAGTCGCTGTCCCAGGGCGCAACCGAGCAGGCCGCCTCGATCGAGGAGATTTCCAGCTCGATGACCGAGATTGCCTCCCAGACCAAGACCAACGCTGAAAACGCCGCCGAGGCCAACAGGCTGGCAGCCGTCGCCAAAAGCGATGCCGAGATCGGCAACGGCCAGATGCAGGGGATGCTGCAGGCCATGAACGACATCAGCGAGAGCGGCCGCAATATCTCCAAGATCATCAAGGTCATCGACGAGATCGCCTTCCAGACCAACCTGCTGGCCCTGAACGCCGCAGTCGAGGCGGCACGCGCCGGTCAGCACGGCAAGGGCTTTGCGGTGGTTGCCGAAGAGGTGCGCAACCTGGCCGCCAGAAGCGCCAAAGCGGCGCGAGAGACATCAGAGCTGATTGAGGGTTCGGTGCAGAAGACGGAACGTGGCACTGAAATGGCGGATCTCACCTCGGCATCATTGCAGAAGATTGTTGCAGGCGTCAGCAAGGTCACCGACATCATCGCCGAGATCTCCCATGCCTCGCAGGAGCAATCGCAGGGCATCGGCCAGACCAACGAGGGCCTGGCTCAGGTCGATCAGGTTATCCAGGCCAATACCGCAGCTGCCGAAGAAGGCGCTGCCGCAGCCGAAGAGCTGTCTTCCCAGGCAGATCAGATGCGCCACCTGGTCTCCCGTTTCAAACTCAAAGGCCAGCAGGAGATGTCCTATAGTCCGCCTTCGAAGACAAAACGGCCTTCTCCCAGGCTGGCAGCCCCGTCACAACCCAAAGCAGCCTGGGGCGGGCAGTCCAATCCGGCCACTGTCATTGCTCTTGACGACAGCGAGTTCGGCAAATATTAGCGCCGGGTCAATCCTCCGGGAAACCTCTTCCCGGAGGATTGAGCCTCAAGAAATAAGTGGAAATACAAGGTAACTCTGAAAAATTTCAGCACGTCAATTGCTCAGAAGGAAATACAGGTGGCCCAGGTTCTGCAGACTGCTGAGCCGACTCCCTGCAACTGGCAGAAACACAGGTGTAAACATGGATCTCCGCGAAAAAATAATTGAATCGACCCAGGAGATTTTCTCCACGATGGTGATGATGGAGGTGTCCGTCTCCCCGGAACCCGCCCTGGAAGCGACCGTCCACAATGAGTGTATCACCGGCCTTATCGGCCTGGCCGGAATACATAAAGGGCTCCTGGCGATTCATATGCCCAATAAGGTTGCCTTTGCCGTGACCGGCAGTTTTCTCGGCATGGAAGTGGAGGAGGTCAACGCCGACGTGGAAGACGCCATCGGGGAACTGGCCAATATGCTCGGAGGCAACGTAAAGACCATTCTCTCGGAAAATGGCCGGGATATTAGTCTCTCACTGCCAACAACCATCTCTGGCCAGGAATACAATTTTCAGCAGGCAGACACATCTGCAGAAAAAACCATTATTTCTTTTGACACTGATTCCGGATCGTTTCAGGTTGAGTTGCAGTTTGAAAAATAAACGTCTTTGATCAGGACAAACTGATCTCCCTACCTGATTGGCATCAGCGTAAGACGAACACTCGCCTGACGGAGAAAAAATGGAAATTTTTGTGGCACGCCAGCCCATACTGAATGAGCATAAAAAACTCTTTGCGTATGAGCTCCTCTATCGTGGGACTGATGACGGCAGACTCGCCAGTGATGAGAAGATGACTGCCAGCCTTTTGTCAGCCACCTTTCTGACCGAGGGACTTGATGTCATCAGCGGCTCGAAACCCTGCTTCATAAACTTTACCGAAGAACTCCTGCTGAAAGGGATTCCCTCATCCTTTCCGGGTACCAAGATCGTTGTCGAAATCCTTGAAACTGTCTCTCCGACGGCGGATATTCTCAAAGCCTGTCAGAGCCTGCGAGAAGAAGGATACACCATTGCCCTTGATGATTTTGTCTACGACAAGAAGCTGGAACCGCTGATTGTTCTTGCCGATATTATCAAGATTGATTTCCGCCTTTCACCGATTGATGAGATCCGTCGGACCTTGTTCAAACTCGCGCATTTTCCGGTGAAGTTTCTGGCTGAAAAAGTTGAGACCTATGAAGAGTTCGATCTGGCGAGCAAACTCGGTTTCAAATATTTCCAGGGTCATTTCTTTTGCAAACCAGAAGTTTTCCGGATCCGTGAACTGGAATCCGTCAAAGCAAGCCTGATTGCGCTCTTGGCCGAAGTGACCAAGAAGAGCACATCCACTGAACGCCTGGAGCAGATTATCGGCAAAGATGTCGCCTTGAGCTATAAGTTGCTCAGATACATCAACTCTTCCTATTTCTACAGGATAAACTCTATCGATTCCGTCCGGCATGCCATTGTTTTTCTAGGTGAAATAGAAATCAAGCGATTTATTCTGCTGGTCATAATATCTGAGATTGCCACCGATAAACCAGGAGTGTTGGTCAAACTGGCTTTTATTCGAGCACGCTTTTGTGAACTGCTGGCGGAGAATAGCAGGTATCAGAAGATGTCGGCCGAGATCTTTCTCCTCGGTCTTCTCTCCCTGCTTGATGCGATGCTCGATATACAGATGCGGACAGTGCTTGCCCAACTTCCACTTACCGATGTTTTGAAACACGCTTTAGTCGACCGCACAGGACCTATGGCTCCGTTTCTCAATGCGGTGACTGCTTATGAACAGCATGACAGAAATGCCTGTATTACCGCCCTTGATGAGATTGGCGTTGATAAGAAGCTGGTTCAACAGATGTATTTTGACTCCCTGGCTTTTGCTGACGCCCTCTCGAATTTTTAATGCGCCGACAATGGTGAATGCTCGCGAGTCAATCAATGAAGGTATCGCTGCTTTTGAAAAATAAATGACGTACAAATAGTCCACCGTTATTGATGGAGGTGAAAAACTATGGGAAATGAAATCCTGTTGGAAAGCGGCACGAACGAAGTCGAAATTCTTGAATTTTTCCTCGGTGAACAAGGTTTTGGCATCAATATCGCCAAGATCGCTCAGATATTACCTTTCGAGCGCAGCAAGCTTACGGTCGTGCCGCATAGCAGTCCCGCCTTCATGGGCGCTCTGCTCTGGCAGGGGCAGACAATCCCGCTGATTGATCTCAAGTCTTTTCTCCATCTGCCGTCTCTGGCCATCGAACACCCGATTGTCCTGGTCACCGAATTCAACGGGGTGAAAAACGGTTTTCTGACCGATGGGGTCAACCGCATTCACCGGGTCAGCTGGGGGGCCATCTCGCCGATGGGTGCGCTGCTCGACCGCTATTCTTCGGCATGCACCGGATCCATCCATATCGAGGACAAGGATATCATGCTGATCGATTTTGAATTCATCATCGCCAGCATCAATCCTGAAACAAGTATTTCGCACAAGCACATGAACCAGCAGGTAGAAACGGGTCGCGAGGACAAATGGATCATCTTCGTCGAGGACTCCGCCTTTATCCGGAACACCATCGCCTCACAACTGAAGAAATGCGGTTTCGCCCAGGTGGATGTCTTTGAAAACGGTCTCGACGCCTGCAACCACATCCGGAATCTTGCAGAAAAGACGGTGAAAGATGGCGCCGACATTCTCTCGGCCCTGTCGCTGGTTGTCACCGATATTGAAATGCCCAAGATGGACGGTCTGGCCCTGTGCAAATTCATCAAGAAAGAACTGCGACTCGAAACCGTGCCGGTCATCCTCTTCAGTTCGCTGATCAATGAACAGATGTCCCTGAAATGCCAGGAAGTAGGAGCCAATGCCTTTCTGACCAAGCCCCGGGTGGACGAACTCGTTGTGCTTATGGACAGGTTGTTGGGAATATCAAAGGATTAGACGCAGCGGGATAGTGTATGAGAAACAGGACGCAGACCTGGCCAAATCCGTCAGAGAGCCCTCACCTCAAGAAAAGATGTTTCCTCGCAATCTTGTATATGGCGTATTGCCTGCTGGCCGCCTTCGCCGTCTTCCTGACGGCCAGGCAGATACAGGCTCAGGAACCGCCTTCCGCCCAGGCCAGGGTTCTCAGGTCTGCAAGTGAACTCGATTATCCACCATTCGCCCTGGTCGCTGCTGATGGCAGCGCCGATGGCTTTTCTGTCGATCTGCTGAAGGCGGTAGTCAAGGCGGCAGGCCTGGAAATCAATTTCACCGTCGGCCCCTGGGACGACATCAAAGAACAACTCACCCGCCGGCAGCTCGATGTTCTGCCTCTCGTCTCCTACTCGCCTGAACGTGATACAGTCTATGATTTTACGGCTCCCTATCTACGCATGCATGGTACGGTGTTTGTGCGCAAGGGTGAAACAACTATCCGCAGTTTAGCCGATCTCAAAAACAAGGAAGTGCTCGTCATGCGTGGCGACACCGCCCATGAATACGCCATCAAGACAGGGCTCTCGGACAGACTGATCCTGACGGAGGATTACGGGAAGGCCATGCAGCTCCTGACGTCCGGCCGGCATGATGCGGTTCTGATGCAACAGCTTGTCGGTCTCATGCTTTTAAAAAAGCTCGGCATCAGCAACATTGAGCCACTGCAGAAAATTCCCGAAACGGATCTGAAGGTACACAGGGAGTCCCTACAGGGGTTTGAGCAGAAATTCTGTTTCGCGGTGCAGGAAGGCGACCACGAACTGCTCGCCCGTCTTAACGAGGGGCTGGCCATCGTTTACGCAGACGGCACCTACGAGACCCTGTATAAGAAATGGTTTGCCCCGATACTGCCGAATCCCGCGATTTCTCTTGGCCAGATGATAATCAGGATGCTCTTTGTCATGGTGCCCCTGCTGCTCTTGATGGCCGGAATCGGCATCTGGTACCTGAGACGTGAGGTTGCCCGAAAATCCGCCAGTTTCGAGCAGTCGCAGCAAAAATTCAGAAATTTCATGAATTCGGCGACGGACGGCTTTCTGCTCTACGATACCGACCTGCACCTTATCGAGATCAACGACCAGGCGCTCAAACTCCTGCCGTTCAAGGCCACCAGGCAGCAACTGCTCGGCACCCTGCTCTTTGTTACCGAACCCGGCACGGATTCGGCGCGCGTACTGGCCTTCCGCAGGGTTCTGAAGACAGGTGATCCTTGCTGCCTGGAGGAGGACTACTCCTCTGCCGTCTCCGGTCCGCTGTATGTATCGATAACAATATTTCCGGTACCCGATGGCATCGGCGTAATTCTGCGAAATATCACCGAGCGCAAGATCACAGTCGAAAATCTGCGTAAAAAGGAAGAGGAAATTCGCCTTCTCCTCGATCATACCGTCGAGGCGATCTATGGCTGTGATCTGGACGGCTGTTGCACCTTTGCCAATTCCGCCTGTATCAGGATGCTGGGTTATGACAGTTCGAACGAAATGATTGGCCTCAACATGCACATCCTCGCCCATCATACTTTTCCAGATGGCAAGCCCTATCCTGAAGATTTCTGCGAAATCACCAAGGCGTTCAAGGAGCACCGGATATCGCACTGCGACACGGAAGTTTTCTGGCGCAAGGACGGATCTTCCTTCCCGGTTGAATACTGGTCGCATCCCGTGCATCAATGGGAGGCCGTCCGGGGCTGCGTCGTCACCTTCGTGGATATTTCCGAGCGGAAAATGGCAGAAGAAGAGCGGCAGAAACTGGAAATGAAGCTGCAGCAGTCCTTCAAAATGGAGGCCATCGGCACCCTGGCCGGAGGTATCGCCCACGATTTCAATAATATTCTCGGGGCAATTCTGGGGTACACGGAAATGGCCAAGGACGAATCAGATCCCCGATCCATGGCTTTCAAAAATCTCCGGGAGGTTCTCAAGGCGGGCCAGAGGGCCAAGGATCTGGTCCGCCGCATCCTCGCCTTCAGCCGTCAGACCTCGGCCAGTGAATTTCAATATCTGGGACCCGGTTCAGTCATCCTCGAGGTGGAAAAAATGCTCCGGCCATCCATCCCTTCCTCGATTGAAATCCGCCTGAAACTTGCCCCTTCAGAGATGCTCATCTTTGCCGACCCCACCCAGATTCACCAGATTCTGATGAACCTCTGCACCAATGCCTTCCATGCCATGGAAGAAAATGGCGGCGTCATGGAGATATCCCTTTCCGAGACTTCCCTGACAGCCGACGAGGTTGCGCATGAACCCGGGCTCGAGGCAGGCCTGTTCTTCAACCTGACGGTGCGTGATACAGGCCAGGGAATCCACCCGGATATCCAGCTGAAAATTTTCGACCCGTTCTTCACCACCAAAGAAGTCGGCAAAGGGACCGGCATGGGTCTCTCGATGGTCCATGGCATCGTCAAGAATCACGGGGGATATATCACCGTTGACAGCACACCCGGCATTGGTACGGCTTTCCATGTATTTCTACCGGCAGTGGAGCGCGAACTCGCCAAGGAAGACACGCACCATGAAGATCTGCCGATGGGAACCGAGAAAATCCTCTTTGTCGACGACGAGAAAATGCTGGTTGAAATGGCCAGGTCCCTGCTTGGCAAACTCGGCTATACCGTTACCGCCTTCAACAGCAGCCTCGAAGCCCTCGAATCCTTCCAGCAGCAGCCTGATTACTTCGATCTGGTCATCACCGACCAAACGATGCCCGGCATGACCGGGGCGGAGATGGCCAGGAGGATGCTGCAAATCAGGGCTGATATACCGATCATTGTCTGCACCGGCTACAGCTCGGTGCTTTCCGAGAAAAAGGCCAAGGCCATCGGCATCCAAGAGTTCGTCATCAAACCGATGCTGAAAAAGGATATTGCGCCGCTGATCCGTAAAGTGCTTGCCGGAAAGGGAGGATAAGCAGAGAGATGGTTAATTCTTACTGTCAGTATGTTAGACTTTTATCCTTTTAGACTGTAGTCTTTTATCAGGAAAAAAAATCTGGCTGAGGATTTGTGCAGCAATCCTAACAGAATACAGAGTTACAGAGCAAACACCTGCGCACCAACCGAGGGGAAAATGGCTGAGATATTACTAATCGACGATGATGAAAGTTTCCGGGGAATGCTTGCCAGACTGCTGACCCGCGCCGGGCACACCGTAGAGACCTGCGGAGACGGCAAAAAAGGCGTGGAGATCTTTCGCAAGAAGCCTGATTATCTGGTGATAACCGACCTGATCATGCCCGACCAGGAAGGAATCGAGACCATCATCCAGCTGCGCCGGGAATTTCCTGGCGTACAAATTATTGCCATGTCGGGCGGTGGCCGGGTATCGCCGAATATCTACCTTGACTCGGCCGCCAGCCTCGGAGCGAAAAGGATCTTTACCAAACCCTTTGACACCGAAGAATTTCTGGCGGCTGTGCAGGAATTGACGGAGTAAGGATGTTCCGCACACAGTAGTTCTGCAAAGGAATCTGTGAATTGACAGGGGCTCGTGGCATCACTGCCTGCGCCAATTGATCGACATTGACTCTTCGCCGCATGGCAGCAACACTCAACTCAACCAACAATTATGAACACAATATCAATACACTGGACACCAGATCTGGCTGTCGGCATCACAGAAATTGACGACCAGCACCGGCAGCTTTTTTCTCTGCTGGCCGATTTTTACACCAACCTGCAAAAAGGGGCCGGCAGGGATGTCCTGGCAAAGATGCTGGAGGATCTGATGACCTATGCCGGACAACATTTCATCGCCGAAGAGGCCTATCTCAAGGACCACCCCGATCTGGCCCAACACCGCCAGCAGCATTACAGCTTCATCAAGCAGATGAACCAGTATGAGCGGGACTATCTGCACGGAAATATTTCTCTTTCCGTTGATATGGTCAAGTATGTCACGAACTGGCTGCAAGGGCATATTTCCGGCACTGACAAAGAGTTTTTCTCCAGCATGCAGTCCAAGGCAGAATAGTCCTAGACCTCGGCAGGGAACAAGATACGGACGATACATCGAGGAAACGCTCAGCCAGACAGCGTGAATACATTACTGACGACACGCCCGTTCAGTTGCAAAGGTACATGGATGAACCAATACCGAATTTTTCCCATCGTCTCTCTGATCCTCTCCATTGTTTTCTGCCTGAACTGCGGCAGTAAGGCCGTGGCTGCCGAGCAAACATCAACCATCAAAATCGGCGTGCTGGCTCGAAGAGGCCAGGCAGCCTGCCTTCAGGAGTGGTCGCCTACCGCCAGATATCTCGCTGAAAACATCCCTGGCATTGCTTTCAACATCGTCCCCCTCACCTTCCAGGAGATTCCGCCGGCGATTAAAAACGCCCAGGTCGATTTCGTCATCACCAATCCCTATCTCTATGTCGAACTGCAGAATCTGTACGGCGTCAGCCGCATGGTGACAATGAAGAGGTTGACACCGCAGGGTCACACCGGTCTCTTCGGCGGCGTCATCTTCTGCCGGGCGAATCGTCGGGACATCTCCTCACTTACGGATCTTAAAGGCAAATCCTTCGCGGCTGTCGAGGAAACCTCATTTGGCGGCTGGATTGCTGCCTGGCGTGAATTCAAGAGGCTCGGCATCAACCCTTTCAGTGACTTTTCAACCTTGAAATTCGGCGGTACCCATGACGATGTGGTCAAGGCCGTCCAGAACGAGGAGAGCGACGCTGGCACGATCGCTGCGCCGATTCTTGAGCAGATGATCGCCGAAGGCAGAATCAAGCCGGATTCGTTCAGGATACTCAACGCTACAGAGGCGGTCGATTTTCCTTACGCCCTCAGCACCCGTCTGTATCCTGAATGGCCCTTTGCCAGGCTCAGGCACACCCGGGATGATATCGCCGAAAAAGTTGCTATCCAACTGCTTGGCATGCCGGTAGACAGTCCGGCCGCAAAGGTATCAGGGAACGCCGGCTGGACTGTGCCTTTCGATTACGCTGAGGTCGAGGCTTGTCTGAAGGAGTTACAGCTCGGCATATACAAAGACTATGGCCGGATCACCTTCAGACAACTGCGTACCGATTATCTCTGGCATTCGCTGAGCGTCATCGCCGTTATGATCCTTCTGAGTGGCCTGCTGCTTTATTCTCTGGGCCTTAACAGGAGATTGCGGGCATCCGAAGCCAGCCTGCAGAACGAGATGCAAGGCCACCAGCAGACCAATGAAGAGCTGGCCTGCAGCAACGAATCCTTACGCCAGTCGCAGCAGCAGCTGGCGGATATCATCGATTTTCTCCCCGACGCCACCTTCGTTATCAATAACGACGGACAGATCATCGCCTGGAACAAGGCCATAGAGGAGATGACCAAAGTCAACAAAGAGACCATGCTCGACCAGGGCGACTACGCCTATGCCGTGCCATTTTATAACGAGAGACGCAGACTGCTCATCGACTTTCTCGACACCGACGAGAAGGAACTGGCAAAAACCTATCTCAATGTGGCCCGCAAGGAACGCACGCTGTATGCCGAGACCTTTGCGCCATCGTTGTATGAGGGCAAAGGGGCCTATGTCTGGTCAACCGGCGCCCCACTCCTCGATGCCCACGGCAGAAGAGTAGGCGCCATAGAATCGATCCGTGATATCAGCGCCCAGAAACAGAGCGAGGCCGAGCGGGATCGCCTGAAATCCCAGCTTCTCCAAGCCCAGAAAATGGAAGCTATCGGCACCCTGGCGGGAGGTATTGCTCACGATTTCAACAATATTCTCGGGGCACTGCTCGGTTATGCCGAGATGGCCAAAGAGGACAGCCCTGCCGAATCCCGCATTGCTTCGGATCTCGAGCAGGTGATCAAGGCAGGTCTCAGAGCGAAGGACCTGGTCAAGCAGATCCTCGCCTTCAGCAGACAGGACAAGGCTGAGCGGGTGCCGCTGCAGCCTGCCGCCATTATCAGGGAAGCCGTCAAGCTGCTGCGTCCCTCACTGCCTTCCACCATCGACATCAGGCAGGATGTCGATCCGGAAGCCGGGACGGTTCTCGCCGATCCGATCCAACTGCACCAGGTGCTGGTCAACCTCTGCACCAACGCCTACCACGCCATGGAAAAGACCGGCGGCGTCCTGACCATTACGCTGAAAAAAATCGATCTGAGCCGGGAGGATCTCAACCGTGAGCCACAGATCCAACCTGGTGGCTTTGTCCAGTTGTCGATCAGCGATACCGGTAGTGGCATGTCTGCGGAACTGCAGGCCAGAATATTCGATCCCTACTTCACCACCAAGGAACAGGGCAAGGGCACCGGTATGGGCCTTGCCATCGTCCACGGCATCGTCATGAGCTACGGCGGCTATGTCTCCTGTTACAGCGAACCCGGCAAAGGTACCGTCTTCCATGTCTTCCTGCCAACCGTGGCCTGCGACCCGAAGACAGAGGCGACAACTGCCGAGGTCACACCCGTCGGCCATGAGCACATCCTCTTTGTCGATGACGAGAAGATATTAGCCGAGATGGCGAGAACAATGCTGGAGCGACTTGGCTATACAATAACAGTAAAGAACAGCAGCCTCGATGCCCTCGCCACCTTCCAGAACCAGCCCGATCAATTCGATATTATCATCACCGATCAGACCATGCCAGGCATGACCGGGGTCGAACTTGCCCAGCGACTGCTGCAGATCCGGCCTGAACTGCCGATCATCCTTTGCACCGGTTTCAGCAATCTGGTGTCAAAAGAGGAGGCACAGGCCCTGGGCATCCGGGAATTCGCCATGAAGCCGCTGACTAAAAGAGATATTGCCGGCCTCATCAGAAAGGTGCTGGATGGTGGCGGCACCGTCATTTAAGATGAACCTGGAAATATCTGCAGTAGGGTTCGCTCCGCGCACCAATGATGGTGCGCGGAGCG
>JAIFKM010000152.1 GCA_020049575.1 Desulfobulbaceae bacterium | reverse complement strand
CGCTTGGTTTTCGTGGCGAGGCCATCCCCTCCATCGCCTCCGTCTCGCAGATGACCGTCACCTCGCGTCCAGCCGGCTCACCACTCGGCAGTCAGGCAGTCATCAACTACGGCAGACTTATCAAAGTGCATGCAACCGGCTCTGCATACGGCACACAGTTCGAGGTTCGCAATCTCTTCGGCAACACCCCCGCTCGCCGAAAGTTTCTCAGGACAGCCCGCACCGAACTCGGTCACATAGATGAGGTCGTACAGAATTATGCCCTCGGTGCCCCTGAAGTGAGTTTTATCCTCAGGATCGACGGCAAGGAATTACGACACCTCGACAACAGCCTAACACTTGCAGGCCGTCTCGGCCAGATCATGTCCTATCATGGGACCCTCATCGATATCACTGACTCACCGACTGCTCCCGGTAGTCAGCGGGTTTTCGGTTATCTCATCCCGCCGGAAGAAGCCGTTTCGGCCTCGGCGAGACTTCGGACCTTTGTCAACGGGAGAGCCATCCGTGATCGAATGATGGCCCATGCAGTGACTGAGGGGCTGCGCAGCTTTCTGATGAAAGGCAGGAATCCGGCCGGACTTGTCCATCTTGTACTTCCCGCAGGCGAGGTGGATGTCAATGTCCATCCTGCCAAGCATGAAGTACGCTTTCGCAACAGCCGCGATATCCACCTGTATATCAGCCAGGCTGTTGCCAGAGCCATGCAGTCCTGTCAGCAGCAGATCCAGAGCAGTATATTCGGCCGCAGCCAGATGCGGGAAGTAGAGCAGATTCCACAAGCGAACTCCGAGACCTGCAAAGAAGCCTTTTCGCAAGATCTCAATACCCCACGGCAGCCAATTTCTGTTGAGTTTCCAGCTGAGCATCATCGTGAGCAACGACACATTCCCGTGCTTCGCAGCAGCCAACCAGCAACCACCACCACCTCATCCCACTATAAACAAATCTCCCCGCAACCACCGGCAACGGCTGAACCTGAACCGGCAAAGCAGCAACCCTCTTCTCCTCCGGAATTTGCGAAACAAACCCGTCTCATCGATACCGATCATACAGAAGGCAATCTACAGGTAATCGGCCAGCTAGACGATCTCTACATCCTTTGCCAGAGCAGCGAAGGGCTTCTCATTATTGACCAGCATGCCGCCCATGAACGTTTGCTGTTCGAGGATCTTCGCAGGCAATACTGCAGCAGTCGAATCAGCAGCCAGCATCTTCTCTTCCCGGAGACCATTGAACTTTCTCTCTTCCAATCGCAACTTGTTGAAAAATATCTGGAGGAGCTCGAAAAGATGGGATTTTCCCTGCGCCATTTCGGCGGCAACACCTATGTCATTTCGGCCATACCAGGTCTTGCCGGCAGGTGTGCAGCAGGCGAGCTGCTCCTCGATATGCTCGAGCAATTCGGCGCTGAAAACGGTGGTGCGGCCAGAGAAAACCGTTTTGACCACATCCTTGCTACCATGGCCTGCCGGGCTGCGGTCAAGGCTGGAGCCCGGCTCTCGGAAAAAGAAATTGAAGCGCTTCTTGAACGGATGGCCAAAGCGGATCTTTTCAGCCATTGCCCGCATGGCAGACCGGTATGGAAAAACATCAGCAGGGCGGAGATAAAAAAATGGTTTCACCGAACCTCATGAAACCCGCAGAAGAGAGCGGCTCACTCGCCAGACTTTACAGCCAAAGCTGTTTGTTCCTCTGTGTTCTCAGCCTGCTCCTCCTGGGTGGCTGCGCCAGCGCACCAGTAGGGCGGATCATGGAGACCACCGCCTATTGCGGCTGCTCGGCCTGCTGTGGCTGGGAACGCGGCAGTTCTGCCTGGCTCCATCTCGATTTCTGGAATCGATACGTGAATTATGGAGCCGCTGCAGGCCGCCCGTATACCGGCCAGACTGCCAGCGGAGAATATCCCCGGGAACCTCAGGAAGGTCTGTTTTCGATGGACAGCCTGCAACGCCCCTGGATGATTCCGGTCCGCACCATCCTCTTCCCGTGGTATCTCATGCCGGAAGATGGCACGATTGCCGCAGACACCCGATTCTATCCCTTCGGCACCAGGATGTATGTACCAGGATATGGCTGGGGACGAGTCAAGGACCGGGGCGGTGCCATCAAGGGCAAAGACAGGATCGATCTCTTCTTCGAATCACATCAGGAGGCTCTCTACTGGGGCAGGAGAAAGGTTCCGGTACAGATCTATTATCCCTGATCTACCATCATCTTGCACTCCGTTTCTCGAAACGACATCCTTACGACAAGGCAGGCAATGAACCCATCTCGAACAATTACCATCATAGGCGGAGGGTTAGCAGGCTGCGAGGCGGCCTGGCAGGCTGTCCGCCGTAACTGCAGGGTCAGACTTTTAGACATGAAGCCCCACGTCTACAGCCCCGCCCACAGCTCTCCCCTCCTGGCAGAACTGGTCTGCAGCAACTCCCTGCGTTCAAACGATGTCGAGTCCGCCGTCGGCCTGCTGAAAGAGGAGATGCGTCGGCTTGACTCGCTCCTGATGCAGGTTGCAGCCAAGACCGAGGTTCCTGCCGGCAAAGCCCTGGCAGTAGATCGCGAAAAATTTGCGGCAGGCATTACTGCCATTCTCGAGAACCACCCCCTGGTAGAAATACAACGACAGGAAGTGCGAGACCTGCCACCTCCGGTAGATACGACGACAATACTTGCCACAGGCCCACTCACCTCAGAGGCCATGGTCAATTCTCTGGTCCGGCTCACAGGGCAGGAAGGCCTGGCATTTTATGACGCCATCGCCCCCATCGTGGTCGCCGAATCGCTGAATCGGGAAATCGTCTACCAGAAGTCGCGATATGACGACGGCCCAGGTGACTATCTGAACTGCCCGATGGACAGAGAGACGTATCTGCATTTTATCGAGGAGTTGGCTCGCGCTGACTATGTGCCGCTGCGGCCTTTTGAAGAGCCGCATTATTTCGAGGGATGTCTGCCGGTCGAGGTGCTCTGTGCCCGCGGACCGGAGACTTTGCGCTATGGCCCCATGAAACCGGTTGGTCTGCCTGACCCAAAGACCGGATATGAACCCTATGCCGTCGTGCAGCTGCGCAAGGAGAACCGCGAGGGAACCACCTACAACATGGTAGGATTCCAGACCAAGTTGACCTATGCCGAGCAGAAACGCATATTCCGGCTGATTCCGGGAATGGAGCAGGTCGAGTTTGCCCGCCTTGGATCAATCCACCGTAATACCTTCGTCTGCGCCCCGCTCCTCTTGCAGCCGACCCTGCAGCTCAAATCCAGGCCTGATCTGTTCCTTGCCGGGCAGTTGTCTGGGGTGGAAGGATATGTCGAATCCGCCGCTATGGGATTACTGGCAGGAATCAACGCCGCTCGTCTGAGCAATGGCCAGCAGCCGGTCGTGCCACCGACGGAAACCGCCATGGGGGCCCTGATTAGGCATTTGACCGAAAGTGATCCCGATCATTTTCAACCATCCAATGTCAATTTCGGACTCTTCCCTGCTTGGGAGACAAAGATCCCCAAAAAGCAGCGGGGCCGGCAGCGGGCAGAGATGTCCCTTGCCGCCTTACAGCGCTGGCAGGAAGAATTGGCAGCAAAATTAACAGATAACCTGCCATTGCGATAAAATGCCGGAGTCATAAAAAAGAACACCCCGACTGTATCAGAATACAGTCGGGGCGAGAGGAATCCTGGGCGCTACGCCCCACCAACGGGCGCGGCCACGGGCATTAATTAGTAGGGCTCGCAACCACCGCGGCAATCATCATTGATATAACCCCTCGGACAGGGCTGATCGTAGTTGTAATCCCATCCACGGCAGTCATTGTCAGGCCGCGAACGGCGACCGCCGCCATAAAAATCATCACCACCCCGGCCACGGTCACGGTCGTCAAAGCAGCGGCGGGGCCCACGGCAGGTCCTGTAGCCTTGGGGAGAATCGTCGCACAGGGTTTCGTACTCCTGCCCGGGCTGACAGACGCCTGCATGGGTATTCAAGCCCAGATGGGCGCAAACACCACCTGATCCTGCCCGATACCCTGGTGGAATAGGACTGTACGAGCCGCTGCAATCTGTGGCAGCATTGCTCAAAGAGGTCGAAAAACATCCGAATACAAGCACAGCCAGAAAGCAGACAATCTTCTGTTTCATATTTTCTCCATAGTAATTTTGCCGAAAACATTCAATTATTGACACCTCAAGTGTGGCGTATTTTTTCCGTTCAGTCAAATAAATATCTTTTCCTGAGATTGCTCAAACAGCAATTCTTTTCTTTGAAATCCATCAAGGATAGCAGACACAAACGGCCTTTGCCCCAGAACTGCAGACTGATCCTGCCTGCAATCAATTTTCCTTTGATGTACCCGTACTTTCATCAGGCCGTTTCACAGAAGCCCCAGTAAGGGTAATCAAGAGTATAGGAAGCAATATGCCCCGGACTGTGCTCCCTGCTGGCCACAAGCCAGAGGGAATTCTTCCGGTGAACATCGCCCGAAGACTTCCCAGGGTCACCCTCGGGATAAAGGACCATGGCATTGTCGGCACTGTACTCGATATCCCCTGATCCCTTGAAAATCCCCAGATGGGGTTCTTCTCGGTACGTTCCGTCGCCTCCCCTGCCAAGTTCGGAGATGATCAAGAATGAGACCTGCAGTTCATCACGGATAGCCTCCAGTTGCCGCAACCAGGCATCAATCCCTGTCCGTCGCTCCGAAAGGTCCTTAAAAGGTAATTTATGCAGACTGTCGATCACTACCACAGTGTAATCTTTGGCTGTTTCGTGACGGATGAAATCTATGTGCCGGCGCATCAACTCCGGTGTCAATTTACGATCATTGACCACCCGAAAAGTAGTGAGCATCCTGCGGATGCTGGCACAGGCCTCATCGTAACGCCCCCTCTCTTCTCTGCTCAGTTCCCTGTTCCGTAATGCCGAGGCCTCAATCCTGCCGAGGCGACTGAGAGTGCGCTGATAAATCTTTTGCCGGCCATTCTCAAAGTCATAGTAGATAACCGGGATTCCCCGCAGGGCCATCTCGGAGGCAATCTGGATCATAAACAGCGACTTGCCCACCTTAGGGGCACCGCCTATGACATTCATGCCATGGATGCCGTCAAGAGCAGCATCAAGGCGCGAAAAGCCCGAGCGCATTTCGGCGTAACCGCTCTCCTGCTCTTCCATGAGGCGTCGAAGAAATCTCTGGTGCTCTGCCTGCGGGCTGGCAAAAGGAGAAAACGTCCGCGACGACTGGATCATGGCCGAGATGACGGTCGTACGGAATTCGCCGCCCTTGTCTCTGGCCAGTTGCAATATACTGTAATTCCGGGGCAATCCGACTGGCCAGCGGAGAATCCTGACTTTGTAGCCTACGCGCGCGGCAAGGGCCTTGGCGGCAGTCATTGACTCGTCTGAATTGAGAGTAACTATAAAGAGGGTTCGCACGAAGGCAAAAAGCTCCGGGTCAAGCGTAGTGAAATTGTTTGAAAACGGTACGGCAATCGCTGGAAATCCCAACTGTTTGAGCGGTAACAGATTGCTTTCCCCTTCACAGAGGAAGAGGGCGCCATTTTCGCAGCACTGGAGATCCCGAATATTGAAGATCTGAAAGGGCTCGGTGGCAAATTTCTCATTGCCGTGCCAGAAATAATCCTGCGGCCGATCGGGGAAAACGCAGCGGCCGGCGTAGCAATTGCCATCGGCCTGGAAGTAAGGATAGACAAGATAGCGGCCATTGTAGCCAATCTGCAACTCGGCCAGAACAGCGGCAGTTACGCCGGCGGCTTCAAAATCTGCCAAATGGCTGTCAGTCAGCCGATCGTGGTACTCCGCCACTTCCTTGTTAATGTTATCAACGGGATAGTCGACTACCTGGGCAAGAGCCTCATGGTCAGGATCAAAACCTGGAATTTCAGATGGATCGATACCGGCAAGCCTGCCGAACCAGAGGGGAAAACCGCCGGGCACGCAGCGGTTCAAACAGCGGAAATAGCCATGAAAAGGACCATCTTGGTTGAGGAAAACAACCAGATGCCCGGCAGGGTCCAGTCCCCTTTCACGGCAGAAAGGGCAATCTGCGGTGAGTGTGGTTTTCTCCAACCGTCCAGACGGCAGATGATTGAGATAGAATTCTGTAATACCGTTTTTCGAAGGCGCCATAGCCGTTCCCCTCATTCCCTGGATCCAGGACAGGATGCTGTGCGCCGAAGTCCTGCCGCAGCGCCGGCATCCTGCCTGTTAGAGGCCGGCCCGGGCACCCTCGGGAGAACCTTGCAGAACCCGCTGCAGCTCATGATGATGCATGTTCACATCAAATTTGACGTGCACCGAATATTCATTTTCCATGACGTGGTACCCTCTCACCGCCATTATTATACCCTGGCGCCCTGCAGCCTGCCCCGAGACCTCACTGCCCGGTAAAACAACCCGAACACCCCGGCCGAGCAGTAAGCGGGCGTTTTCCTTTTTGGAAATGCGCACAAAAAACGAGACGCCTCCGGTCGAAATGTCCGAGAGTTCCCCCTTGGTGCTCACGCCACTATTCTGTCCCTCGCTGTTCAACAGGGTCGCGCTGATTCTCCCCGATATCTTGAGGCGTTTGAATTGCCGCCGATCTCTATTCGATTTCTTGAAAAACTGATCAATCCGTTCGAAACTGCTGCAGAAATCGTTGAGCTTGGAATCTAGGGCGGGATACTCTTCTTTCCAGCGTTCAAGATCTTTCAGCTGGAGGGAGGATATCTCCGAAGAACCCAGGCTTGCGGCGGAAATAGTCCAGACCGAAGCGTCGAAGAATGTCCCTGCTCCGAGGACTTCGCCCGGAACCATGGTTTTCACCAGAACATCACTGCCTTCCTCCCGGAAAAACAGTTTGACCTTGCCCGAATTGATGAAAAACAATGAATTCTGCAGGGCCCCCTGACTGACGATAAGGTCCTCGTTGTGATAACGCCGATGTTCGAGACAATGATAAAGGGCGCTGAATTCATCCACAGAAAGGACATCGTAGAGCGCAGACCAGACCTCGAGATGTCCCTTGTCTATGGCCGCCCGTTTTTCCTCTTCAATGAGCTCAGCCGACCTGATAATTTCACTCAGGGCCATCGCATCTATTTCGATCAGCCAGTCACGCAGATCTTCTGCCTGCTTGAATTTGCGCATTCTGGCTGTCCGACCGATGAGGTCGAGAATGAGTTTTTTGGCAGAGTCCGTCTTGCCTTGCGCGAGAAAAGTCAAAACAGCCTGTTCTTCAGGCAGACCGGTGATATTCTCTCTCTCCTTGACCTGATTCCGGCCTCCCTGCCCTGCCATGCGCGTAGCTTCCCTGTGTTGCTGAGCAAGCTGCGCAAGGCGCTTTTTATCAGGTTTCTGTTCCGCCTGAATGAAGGCAAGGGCCTCTTCGGCCGCATTCCAGACCCCCTGGCTGATTTTTTTCCCGGCCCGTTTACCCTTTGCCTGCAGGAATTTTTCCAGGGCCTCCGAGGATTGCGGTAGAGGACAACGACCGAGTGTCTGACAGATCTCCAGGATAAGGGTCTCCCGATTATCCGGGGTAAAGAATTCCTGGTCTTCGAGAAGTTCGGCGAGAGCTTTTACCACCTCTTCGTCACAAAACGGCATCAAGGCCTTGATGATCTCAGGCTTCAGGATTTCACCCGCCCTGGCAAGCATTTGCAGGAGTACCGGCCTCCTGTTTCCACCGCTTATGTTGTAGAGGCAGAACATGGCCTCCCGCTGTACCCGCAGTTCTTCATGGGTAAGAAACGGCATAACGGCATCCACATGCTGCTCGCCGCCTGTCTCGGCCAGCAATTTGATGAGGTTGCGTTTACAGAACCACGGCATCGGTTCAGGCAGACGACTGACCAGAAGAGGAGGCAGCATCTGGCCTGCACCGCTCAACAGCGTGCTGATTTTGATACGTTCTTCGGCATTTTCGGAAGCTAACAAAGCATCCACGAGAAAGCGCAGGACAAGCGGACCCTGCATGATAATTCTCCGGGTGAGCTGCACGTCGGAGGAATTCGCCAGGTAATCCTTAATCAGAGCCGGCAGGGCAGATTTATCGATCCCCTGGTCCTGTACCCTGCCGACAAGGGCCCTGACCGGAGGAGATTTACGCAGAATACCGGTGCGAATCTGGTAAAAAGATTCGAGAATACTGTCGCCAGCGGCCATTGATCCAGCCTTCCAGGCCTGCACCATTGAAATCTGGAGGATATGGGCAATTATTTCAAAGGTGTAATCTCCCAAATCGATAGTGCGAAACCATTGCAGAATCGAACCGGCAAAACGGGACAGGAGATCCCAGCGACCGGCGGTGATGAAATTTTCTCCTACTACTCCCAGGCTTTTGGCTATTCTGTTCTGCGTTGCCGCATCGCTGTCCCGCAACTGATCACTGAGAATGACAAGGAGAGCCGTAACCTCCTCATTTTTTCCATCGGCCAGCATCTGCTGCAGGGCGTCGGGAATTCCCATAACCAGTTCATCGTTCTGCAGGCCGCTGAGATTGCCAAGCAGAAGCGATTGCACCCCGGCATGCACTCGTTTTTTCTGCCGCTCCTTTTCCCCGGATTCAATGATACTCCTGGCTTTTTCAAGACCGAGAAAATGGCGCCCCTTGCCGGTATTGAGCAATTGCGTCAGAGTCTCGTTGATCAGTTGTAGGCGTGGATCGTTTCTGTCTCCGGCAAGGCGCAGACTGCTCGCCTGATCGCGGAAGACACCGACAATGAGCCCGAAGAGGCCGGTTTCCGTCTGGCTGACCAGGGCGTCAAAAAACAGAGCGCCGAATCCTTTTGGAAACTGCTGGGCCAAAAGAACAGCCAAACCCTTCTCCTTGAGGCTGCGATGCACAAGGAGGGCGGTCTGCATCGCGACAGTACGCAGATCATTGACCTCGACAAGAGTCTGGATATTTTCCAGCAGAGTCTGGAAAGCAGGTGGCGCGATCAGAATCTTCTGGCTCTGCAGCTCAAAAAGGAGATGACCGACAGCCGCTGCCAGAATCTCAGATGCCCTCTCTGGATCTTTCAGCCGGGTTTTGAGTTCATCAACGATCTCTTTGGTCTGCTGTCTGCCAAATAAAGGGGCTAGATACTCATCAGGGACAGAAGGAATGAGTGCCAGATCCACCAGTCCCTCGTCGGCTTTCGCGGCGTGTTCAGGGGAAGCATACTGGTATTCTTCGGGGAAGTACTCTTCAAGCTGCAGATTGACAGCAAAATCACGGCCTCCCCCCTCCCGCTTGATCTTTTCGACCCTCGCAGTAAACATGAAGAGAATCTGGCCAAATGCATGACGGTCTATTCCCGATCTTATGACCAGGTATTGAAGTCCGAGGGTCTCGAGTTGACGAAATACGATGAGATTCGAAAGAGATTGAACAATCTGCTCTGAGAGTTCTTCACCGCAGAGAATGGGTGTTCTCTCTTCGCGACTGAGCACGAAATCACCATGCTGGCGGAGATAGAGCTTCACCGCCTTGTATCCCCTTTCGACGGCATTGGTCACCTGCGGCGCCATGGCAGGATACATGCGAATATTTACGATGGCATTATTAAACGACTTGAGCGTTTCAAGCGCGTCACGCTGCCTATCTGCCTCTGTCATTGCCGGGCTCCTGAAATAAAGTCAGTCTCATCGATGGTCACTTGCACGTACCTCTTCATCAATCCGGTATCGACTCAACCCCCAAAGGTCCCCCTCTGGAAGGAGAAGAGAATGCATATATTGAATATTAGCAGAAAATTCGAACTGATGGAATTTTTTTTAATGGCAATCGAGATACTCTTCGGCTACTGCACGATTCCTCAACCCACCACGAGCATGTAAATTCGAAGGGCAATGGCAGGGCGGTAGGTGGAATATTCATCATGCAATAACCTTCATCTGTCTACACACCAACATGCTGAAAGTCAAGCCACGCTGGACATTCCAGTCCCTAAAAATTCCAGAAATTGCCCGAGATGCCAGCAGTCGAGCAAAAAATGGAGGAGACCATGACCTTATTTTCTGGCTTCGATCACCCCCCGACACAGAAGTTCGAGAAGGACTTCGTGCAGGGGGATGCCAACGACATTCGAGTACGAGCCCTCGATCTTTTCCACGAGAAATGCCCCTTTCCCTTGAATGCCATATGCCCCCGCCTTGTCCAGAGGCTCGCCGGTGGCGGCGTAGGCCCTTGCCGCATCCAGAGAAAATTCAGAGAACCAGACAGATGTCGCAACGGAACTGACGACCAGCACATCTTCTTCCTCACAGGTCACGCAGTACCCGGTCCGCACGACATGCTCCCGACCGGCAAGAGACATCAACATGCCCACAGCCTCCTCTTCATCCTGCGGCTTCCCCAATATCATCGAACCCAGGCAGACCACCGTATCGGCGGCGACAACCCAGCTGCCTGGAAACAAATGCCGCACAGCCATGGCCTTCTCCCTGGCCATTCGCCTGACAAAGGCATCGGGATCTTCCTCCCTGGCCACCCGTTCATCAATATCGGCGGCGTGTACGGTAAATGCCAGACCGAGGTCCTGGAAATATTCCCTCCGTCGTGGAGAATTTGAGGCAAGAACAAGTGATTTACGACTTATGAACATACAATTATCCATGATATTGATGGCTGCCGGAGCTCGCGGAATGCCGCAGTTCCAAGGCATCAGGTTTTCCTGAATTGAGTTGTTTCGATAATCAGGGTGCAGATATAGCCTGCAAGCCTTAAAAAAACCAGCCGATTTATCCTCAAGGGATATTTACCGGCACGCTGCAGACAGGAAGGCGGGGCATTCTATTTTTAACCTGATTTCCCCCAATGACAGTTGATAAGTAAGAAAGAAGTGCTACACTGCTGTTCATAATTATTCAAGGAGTTGTCCATGACCGACAATGAAGCTTTGCTCACCAGGATTTTCAAGGCAGGAGAGACAATTCTGCGTGAAGGGGAGACGGGGGAACACCTCTACCTGATCATCAGCGGATCGGTCGAGATCCTGAAAGAGCAGCCAAACCGCCCGCAGCAGGTCGCCATTCTGGCGAGCGGTGATATCCTCGGCGAATTTGCGGTTCTCAGCAACGAACCGCGCTCGGCTACGGCCGTGGCCCTGGAAGACACCAAGGTGGTGATGGTAAAAGACCAGATTCTGCATAACGCCTTAAAGGACGAACGTTTCCCCTTGATCCGTCCGCTGACCAGACAGCTGGTCCTGCGCCTCAAGGAATTTGAGCAGCAGCACGTGGCCAGCCTCCAGAGAATCGCCAGACTTGAAGAGGAGTTGCGGAAAATGCACGAGCGCCTTCTCCCCCTCGATCTGGCTACCGACAACCCGGAGTAGTCCCCCTGTCGCGTTCTTTTCCCACCGTCCATTCACAAGCCCCCGGAGAATTGCTATAGTGGGGAGATGGAAAACGCGGCCCGCGCCGGCAAACCGGCCACACTCATCAAGGCAGCCATCGCCCTGACTTGGCTCATCCTTTTCGCTCTACTGCTGAAAAGAGACATCTTTATTGCCACTCTCGACCCGGGGGAATCAGCGACGCTGCAGCAGGCCCAGCGAGAGGAATACCAGGGAATCTATTTTCAGGACAAAAAGATCGGCTTTGTCGCCAGCACTTTCGAAGGTCATGAAGACAGGACAGTAACCATGACCCAGAAGGCCAGGATGAACCTCAACGTCGCCGGCAGCCAGCACCTCATTGATCTTCGCCTCACAGCGAAACTGGCCGCTGACAACCGACTGCAGAACTTCACGCTCTCTTTCCAGTCGCCGTTCTACAGGATGCGGGCGGATGGCAAGGCAGACGGCAACAGGGTAGCATTCACCCTGTCGACCGGCAGCACCACCATTAAAGACAGCCTGAATCTTGACGCTCCACCCATGCTCTCCACCTCACGACGGGCCTTTCTCCTGCAGAAAGACCTCGAGGTCGGTGAAAAAATCCGCATCCCCTGGTTCGATCCGCTGTCTCTCACCGGCAAGGATTCGGTTATCGAATATCGCGGCAAGGAAAAAATCCTGATCCACGGCCGGGTCCAGAATCTGCACCATTTTGTCGAAGTCCTTTCCGGGGCCAGGGTCAATTCCTGGATCGACGATGAAGGCGATGTCCTCAAGGAAGAATCTCCTGCCGGATTTGTCTTTCTCAAGGAGGCCAAATTCAAGGCCCTCTCGGGCAGCGAAGAGGGACCAGAACTGCTGTCGGCAGTGTCGCCCAGACTTATCGGCGCCATGCCTCGCTACGAAACTCTCGCCAGCATCCAGTACCGTCTGCGTTTTCCCGAGGATGAAACCTTCCAGCTCGACTCGGGCCGGCAGCGTTACACCTCGGGCCTCCTGACCATCGACCTCGAAGTTCTGCCGGATCCAGCCATGGAGAATAAACCCTGTCCGCAGCCAGAGAAATATCTCGCGGCCACCCCGGCAATTCAATCCGACCACCCTGAAATTCGCCGAGTTGCCGAAAAAGCCATCGCGGGTCTCTCTGGCAACCTGGCACAAGCCAGGGCTCTCGCCGCCTATGTCCACAATCACCTCGAAAATCGCCCGGTCATCGGTCTGCCAGA
>JAIFKM010000108.1 GCA_020049575.1 Desulfobulbaceae bacterium | reverse complement strand
AAATTGACAAGCTGTCAACGGCTACGGCTACTGGCGGTGAATCGGAACGTCCCTATCGGTTTGGCTATGGGATTCTTGATGCCGATTTGAACGGAGTAGCAGACCCGACTGAAAAGAAGGTCTATTTTGAATTCAGCGATTACTCAACATCCTATATCTTTTATGAAAAGCCATAAGAGTCGAGGTGTCAAGCATGCGTGCAGGCTGGCAGGAAGAAAGAAGATGACGGCAGTTCTATGAAGATTGTCGGGCGGCTTGGTATTGCTGTTGTACTCTCTGTCATTGTTGTCGGGCTTTTTCTGCAGATGGGCAGGAAACCAGAGAAGCATCTCTATAAAGAGACCCGTTCTTCTCTGTATACCCTGGTGACGGTTACCGTTGTCGCAGATTCGCCGGAGAAGGCCCGCAAGGCGACAGCTGATGCCTATGATGAACTTGATCGCCTGGGCCGACTGCTCAATTTTTATGCCGAAGACAGTGAACTCTCGGCGATCAACCGCAATGCAGGGATCAAACCGGTGCATGTTTCCAGGGATACCCTGGAGATCATCAAGACCGCCGTAATGGTCGGCGAGCAGACCGAAGGGGGCTTTGATGTAACCGTTGGACCGATTGTCAAGCTCTGGGATTTCAAGAAAAAAACCCGCCCTTCGGCATCTGCTATCGCCGAGAAATTGCCATCCGTTGGTTATGAAAATATTGTTGTAGACGAGGTGGCCGCGACTGTCTTTTTGAAAAATCCCGGCATACAGCTGGACCTTGGCGGTATCATCAAGGGATTTGCCGCCGACAAGGCGGTCCAGAGTCTCAAGGCAAACGGCATCAAGCTCTTTGGCCGGCAGCCCGACGGCCGACCGTGGAATATCGGCATCCAGAATCCCAGAGCGGAGGGGGATAAGGATGAACTGTTCGCCACGGTGAATCTGGGTACCCAGGGGATATCTACCTCAGGCGATTACCAGCGCTATTTCATCCTGGACGGAATCCGTTATCATCACCTGCTGAACCCGAAAACAGGCTACCCCGAAAGCCTCTGCCGCAGCGTCACGGTCATCGCCCCGGAGGCTGCCCTGACCGATGCCTATGCCACCGGCATTTTTATCATGGGGCCGCAGAAGGGCCTGGCCGTCCTGGAACGGCTGGGGATGGACGGAGTTATCATCGACAGGGAGGGCCAGGTCCTGATGACCAAAGGGATCAGGGACAAGGTTCACCTGCTTAAGACTGAATAATTGCGAAAACTCTACGTATCGGTGTCTTATGGAAATTTTTGTGGCACGGCAGCCCATTCTCAACGAGCATAAAAGGCTGTTTGCCTACGAGCTCCTTTATCGCGGCACCGATGACGGCCGTCTGGCCTCAGGCGAGAAAATGACCACCAGTCTGCTCTCCGCCACCTTCCTTACCGAGGGTATTGACGTTATCAGCGGTTCCAGGCCCTGCTTCGTCAATTTCACCAAGGACCTGCTGCTGCGGGGGATTCCTTCGTCCTTTCCGAGCAGAAAGGTCGTCGTCGAGATTCTCGAGGACATCCCTCCGACTGCAGAAATCCTGAAAGTCTGCCATGCCTTGCGCGCGGAGGGCTATACCATTGCCCTCGATGATTTCGTCTATGACAAATCGCTTGAATCAATGGTGGCCCTGGCCGATATCATCAAGATCGATTTCCGAATATCCTCCGAAGATGAGATCCGCCGGACTTTACGCCGGCTTGCCCACTATCCGGTCAAGTTCCTGGCCGAAAAAGTTGAAAGCTATGAGGAATACGAGTTTGCCTTGAAGCTGGGGTTCAAGTATTTTCAGGGCTATTTTTTTGCCAGACCGGAGGTCTTCCGGGTCCATGAGCTGGAATCGTTCAAGGCCAGCCTTATCGCCCTGCTGGCCGAGGTGACGAAGAAGAGCACCACGGCCGAGCGGCTCGAGCAGATTATCTCAAAAGACGCGGCTCTGAGCTATAAGCTTCTGAAATATATAAATTCCTCGTATTTCTACCGGATCAGCGCCATTGAATCGGTTCGACATGCCATCGTCTTTCTCGGAGAAAAAGAGATCAAGCGGTTCATCCTCCTGGTCATCATCTCCGAGATTGCCACCGACAAGCCGAGTGAATTGATCAAGTTGGCCATCGTTCGGGCCCGTTTCTGCGAGCTGCTGGCCGAGAGCTGTGACTACCGCAGGATGTCGGCGGAGATCTTCCTTCTCGGCCTGCTCTCCCTGCTCGATGCCATGCTTGATGTGGAAATGGGCAAGGTGATTGATCAGCTGCCGCTCGGCAATGTCCTGAAAAATGCCCTGAGCAGCCGTACCGGGCCGATGGCTCCCTTCCTTGACGCGGCCATTGCCTTTGAGCAGCACGACCGCGAGGCCTGTATCTCCGCCCTTGATGAACTCGGGGTCGATAAAAGCCTGGTGCAGAAGATGTATTTCGATGCCCTGGCCTTTGGCGACGCCCTGTCGAGCTTTTAACAAGGTTGAATCGCGGCGGATGCCTTGCTTGTGATCGGCTCTTTTCAATTCGTTTCTCAGCCTTCCTCTGCTGCTGCAATAAATCGGCTGTCAATGCGGTTGGCCACTCTTTGCAATACATGCTGGTCATGGCTGATAACCAGCATGCCAATCTCCTTACTCCTTGCCCGGGCCAGGGCTATGCGCTGCAGATCCGCCACCCCTGGACACTTCACGATGCTGTCGTTCTTTTTTTGCAGTCTCTTGCCGAAACGCCGAGAAAGCAGAACAAATCTGCTTTCTCGCAACTGAGTTTTACTCAATGACACAATATGTGATTACTTGATGCGGGGGTCGTGAAGAGTTTCCGCTGAAATCGGGATATAACGGCGGTGCTCCGGGCGTAGAGAACAATTGTGTATAAATATGGTCTTTTTGCAGTCTCAGTTTGATATCGCCTGGTGGACACGATATACTTTTTCCATTAAGATTGAAGCGATGTGGGATCTGCACATAAAAAATCAGGAGGGAGAATTATGAGTTGGAAAAACCTTTCAATCGGCGGCAAGCTCGCGACAGGTTTCGGGTCTGTCCTCCTGTTGCTTATGCTTATCAGTGTTTTCAGCTGGTTCGGTTTCAAGTCAGTCAACGCCGAGGTTGACAGCAGGATGTACCTGGCCGATGTCAAGGAACTCGTCCTGCAAAAAGAAATCGACCATCTGCAGTGGCGGAATTCTGTCACGGCGCTTTTCACCGACGATCAGAAAACCACTCTCGATGCCCAGGCTGATGATCATCAGTGTCAGTTAGGCATCTG
This sequence comes from Desulfobulbaceae bacterium, assembly GCA_020049575.1. Lineage (GTDB taxonomy): Bacteria > Desulfobacterota > Desulfobulbia > Desulfobulbales > Desulfocapsaceae > Desulfoprunum. Next base: position 10,141 of record JAIFKM010000108.1, on the reverse strand, counting down.
GCTTTATGGCGATGAGCGTAAAGTGGCGGAAGCCAGGCTGCCGGGGCTGGCCCCTCTCCTGAAGCAAATGGAAGGACCCCACCGCGAACTGCATGCATCCGTTCTGGATATGCAGGCAGCGATTACCCAGAGCGGTAGCAGCAGGGCCGTCTTTCTGCCTGAGGTTCAAAAGGTTTTTCAGCAGAAGACTGTACCTGCCCTAGTCCAGGTACTCGATGGTCTGCACAGTGTAACGGCTGAGATAGACAAGGAATTAGCAACGAGCACGAAAAATCTGCAGGCAACAGTGGGCCTGCAGAAAATGATTATCCTCTTTGCCACTCTTGCCGCTGTCTGCCTGGGCGTTGCGCTCAGCTTTGTTATTGGTCGGGGGATTACCGGCATTTTGCAGAAAGCCGTGGTGTTTGCCGGCGATATTGCCCGGGGCGATTTGACCGGCAGGTTTGAGCTTGATCGCAAAGATGAACTGGGGAGCCTGGCGTCTGCTCTCTCCACAATTTCCCATGGTCTGAGTCAGATGATCGGCAAGATGAGCGGTGAGGTGGTGAGCCTGGCCTCGGCCTCGAATGAATTGACCAGTCTCTCGCACCGGATGGCCGAGGGTGCGACGTCGGTATCCGAGATGGCAACCAGTGTTGCGGCCGCCACCGAGGAGATGAGCTCGAATATGAATTCGGTAGCGGCTGCGAGTGAGCAGGCCTCGACCAATGTCAATATTGTGGCGACGGCAGCAGAGGAGGTCTCATCCTCGATTGCCGTAGTTGCTGAAAAGACGCGCGAGGCCAGGGTTATCACCGGCGACGCGGTGGAACTCGCCCGCAGTTCTTCCGAAAAGGTCGATGCCCTTGGCAAGGCTGCGGCGGAGATCAGCAAGGTCACACAGGCAATCACCGAGATTTCCGACCAGACCAATCTTCTTGCCCTCAACGCCACCATCGAGGCTGCCAGGGCCGGAGAAGCTGGCAAGGGATTTGCCGTAGTCGCCAATGAAATTAAGGAACTCGCCAAACAGACCGCGGCTGCCACCGGCGAGATCCGCGCCAGTATAGAATCGATCCAGGGCTCAACCGACGAGACGGTCAGCGAGATCCGGCAGATCACCGAGGTCATCCACAAGGTCGATACGATTGTCGCCGGCATTGCCGTTTCGGTGCAGGAACAGAGCGCGACGACGGGCGAGATATCGGAGAATGTCCAGCAGGCGGCCCAGGGAATCGGTGAGGTCAACGGCAATGTCGCCCAGAGTTCAACGGTTGCCTCCGAGGTTGCCCAGGATATCGCCAGGGTCAGCCAGACTGCCGCAGAACTTGCCGAAAATGGCAGTGACGTGGAAAACAGCGCCCTCGATATTGAGAAGATCGCGGAATATCTGAAGACCCTTTCCACCCAGTTTAAAATCGATAAATCTTTTCTCACGACAACTGTCAAAGAGGAGGATTCCACCGCCAGGGTTCCTGACCTGATGCGCTGGGACAGCACTCTGCAACTGGGAATCAACCAGATCGACGACCAGCACAAGCAACTTGTCGGTATGATCAATGATCTGCACAAGGCCATGAGACTGCGCCAGAGCACCGCAGTGGCCGGCGGTATCCTGGAACGTCTGGTGGCCTATACGGTCTTTCATTTCGGTGTCGAAGAAAAACTGTTTCAGAAACACGGTTATCCCGAATATGATCAGCACAAGAAAATCCACGAGAATCTCGTGGCCCAGGTCAAGGAGTTCAAGATCAAGTTCGAGCAGGGTGATGCCACGATCTCCATGGAATTGATGAGTTTTCTCAAAGATTGGCTGGCAAATCATATAAAAGGTACGGATAAGAAATATGTGCCTTTTCTCAAACAGCACGGGGTGAGATAAGTCGCATTGCAGAGGCTGTGTATTTGGAATCGTGTTTGCAACTGGGGATTTCGGCGTTGCTGTGTTGCACACCGGAATGAAGCAGTTTTATAAAGGGACTTGAGGCATGGCGGAAGAAAGGCAGGAACGGAGAGTGAAGATTGACCGATCAATCCGTTTTGGCATTCGGGGCAAATTGATTGTCATTTTTGTCCTGATCAAGGTCATACCGCTGGTGCTTCTTGCCCTCTTTGCCGCCAGACAGATCTATATTCTGGCAGATACCGTCCGCGGCAAGTACGTGGAAATGGTCGGCGATACCAAGGAAATGGTTGGCCAGGTGGGCGATCTGGCATCGGAGAGTTCCATTGTTGCCCTGGATCAGAAATCCCGGGAAAATATCGAGCGGCTGACCACCGATACGGCAGAATCGGTTGCCTCTTTTCTCTATGAGCGGGATGGCGATATCCTGCTGGCCGCCCAACTGTCGCTGAACGCCCAAGACTTTCAGAAGTTCCTGGATATTCGTGCGGGCAGGGTGGTCATGCATCAGCCCTGGTCATTGAACGAACAGGGGGATTCCTGGCAAGCTCCTTCAGGCCATCCTGATCCGAATCCCCAGATAAGTTCACAATCCACCGACAATAACAAGGACTTTCAATACAGAAGCCCGAATCGTCAGGCGTTGTTTTCCCTCCGACCGCTGTATCATGAGATCACCTTTGTCAATCTCGAGGGCATGGAGGAATTCAAGGCATCGGCGACGGATCTTTTGTCGCCCGATCTGAAGAATATTGCCGAAAAAGGCAATACCTGGTGTCGGGCTGAGACATATTTCGCGGAACTCGAAAAACTCAGGGCCGGCGAGATTTATGTCTCGGAAGTGATTGGTCCCTATCTCTCATCGCCAGTGATTGGTCCGTATACACAAGCGGTTGCTGCTGCCAGGAAAATACCCTTTGCGCCTGAAAAGGCGGCATATGCCGGAAAAGAGAATCCGGTGGGGAAACGGTTTCAGGGGATTGTCCGCTGGGCGACGCCGGTGTTCAGGGAAGGGAAAAAGATCGGCTATGTGACTCTCGCCCTTGATCATACTCATCTGATGGAGTTCACAGATCATCTCGTGCCGACCGAGGAGCGCTTCTCGCCGATCTCCGATGCGGCATCCGGCAATTATGCCTTCATGTGGGACTATCTGGGGCGGAACATTTCCCACCCCAGAGATTACTTCATCACCGGGTATGATCCCGAGACTGGTGATCCGGCTGTTCCCTGGCTCAGCGAAGAGATATATTCGCTCTGGCAGAAAAGCGGTCTCTCCTATGCTGATTTCCTGGAGACCGCGCCGCGCTTTTCCAAACAGTCCCTGCAGAAAAAGGCGGCTAAAGAGTTGACCGAGGCCGGAATGCTCGGCCTCGACTGCCGCTATCTGAACTTTGCCCCCCAGTGTACCGGCTGGCACAATCTTACCCAGTACGGCGGTTCAGGTTCGTTTGTCATATTCTGGAGCAATCTCTGGAAACTCAATACCGCCGCGGCCATTCCGTATTATACCGGCCGCTACGGCTACAGCGGGCGTGGTTTCGGCTATGTCACCATCGGTGCCAATATCAATGAATTTCATAGTGCGGCAACGGAAACGGCCATAAAAATCAGCTCATTGACAGATGAGTATGTTATGCGGCTTGAGAAGAAGCACGAAAATACCCGGCTCCTGATCGGCGATCTGCTGGCTGATACGATAAAGAATCTGTCGCTCTCCACCTTCCTGATGATCCTTGTTGTCCTCTGCATTGCGGTGTGGATGGCCTCGACCCTGACCGGCAAGATAACGGCGATGATTGCAGGGATCAGGCGCTTTCAGAAAGGAGAACTGGCAGAACGTCTGGTCGTTGACAGCAATGACGAGATAGGGGAACTGACCCACGCCCTCAACGATATGTCGGACACCATAGATGGGGCCATGCGGGAGATCCGTGAGGCACGCGACAAGGCGGAGGAATCGGATCGGGCGAAAAGCTCTTTTCTGGCGAATATGTCCCACGAGATCAGGACGCCGATGAACGCCATCATCGGCATGAGCAGGCTGGCCATGGAGGCCTGCGAGGATCTGCAGCAGCGCCGTCTCCTCGAGTCGGTGCGCACTTCGGCGGATTCCCTCCTTTCGGTGGTCAATGATATCCTCGATTTTTCCAAGATAGAGGCGGGACAACTGGTGCTGGAAATGCAGCCTTTCCATTTGCAGGAACTGGTCAATTCGACCGTAGCCTCCATGCGGACAATGGCCCAGGAAAAGAATCTTGAAATGAGGGTCGAGATTGCCCCTGATGTACCGCTGGCGGTCAAAGGTGACAGCCAGCGATTGCGTCAGATTCTTTTCAACCTGCTTGGCAATGCCATAAAATTTACCGAAAAGGGCAGGGTCAGTCTTTCGGTCCACAATCGCGGACTGCGAGGTGAGCAAAGAGAGATACTCTTTGTGGTAAAGGATACGGGTATTGGTATTGAAAAAGCATACCAGGATTTGATCTTCGACAGTTTCTGCCAAGCTGACGATACCGCCTCGCGCAGATACCAGGGCACTGGATTGGGGCTGTCGATTACCCGCAAACTCTGTCAGCTGATGGGGGGAGATATCTCTGTCGAGAGTGAAGCAGGCGTCGGCAGCGCTTTTAGTTTCCACATCTGCTTCAAAGAGTTGGATGGTCTTGAAGATGCTGCAATCACAGAGAGATATCCAGCAGCCCAGGAGCTGAAGCCGGGACGGCAATTGCAGATCCTGCTGGTCGAAGACAATGAAACCAACAGGGATCTCGGCCGGATGGTCCTGGAGAATATGGGTCACCAGGTCTGGATGGCTGAAAATGGCCTTGAGGCCTTGGGGTTTTTAGCGGCAGAGGATGTTGACGTGGTCCTGATGGACATCCAGATGCCAGTCATGGACGGATATATAGCCACCCAGATAATCAGGGCAACTGAAAAAGGGGAGGGACTGCCGGCAGAACTTCCGGCAACTCTGGAAGAGGGGCTCAGAGGGAAGCGCGCGGGAATGCATGCAAATATTATCGCCCTGACGGCCCATGCCATGTCCGGTGATCGGCAAAAATGTTTGGCGGCGGGAATGGATGAGTATCTCACCAAACCATTTATCCCTGAACAGGTGGCAGCTGTTCTTGCACATGTCTGTGCCGTTAAAACTGATCGCAGTATCGCTCCAGGGCATGCGTATGAGGAGGAACCGAAAGATCAGTTGGAAAGGATGTTTAAAAGGATTACCAACCACCTGCAGCGTTTCTATGGTCTTACAGAAGACAAGGCGGAAGTCCTGCTCGCCACGACCCGAAAGACAATCAGCGGTGATATGGCAAAATTGGCAAGAGCTTTGGCTGAAACGAATCTGCAGGCAGGGGGTGATGCGGCTCACTCCCTCAAGGGGTTGTTGCTCAATCTTGGCCTGCAGAATCAGGCCGATCTAGCTGAAAAAATTGAACGGGCCTGCCGTCGCGGCCCCGCATCCCGGTTTGAAGAACAGTGGTTGGCAGACCTGCAGCGGGATCTGTCGGATCTGCTGAATACTGACAAAGACTGATCTTGGCGGTGCGACATGCCCGGGAGAGTTGAGCGATAGAAGACTGCGCACTGATTTTTGCTCGCGGTATGCCGCAGCAAAAAATTTCTTCTGCCAGCCTGTTCATCGGCCCGATTGTGCGATAGAATGGAAATTCCTCAAGAGCGGCACTGCAGAGGAACCGATGCGATAGGATGATATTCATTGGGCAATGATTTCTGAATGCTGCGGGAGAAAATGATGAGATCACAGGTAGTCCGCGTGTTGATAATTGATGACGAACCGATGGTACGCGGCACCTTCGTGGCTTTTATGAAGCATTGGGGATATGTCACACGGGAGGCCGAAAACGGTCAGGTTGGTCTGGAGCTTTTCAAACAGGAACCCTTTGACATAGTCATTACCGATCTTGATATGCCGGTGATGGGCGGCCTCGAAGTTCTGGCCTATCTGCACGAACATGCCCCAGACACGCCGGTGGTCATCGTTTCAGGGGCCGGTCAACTCGACGATGCAGTCCAGACCGTGAAACTCGGGGCGTGGGATTATCTCACGAAGCCCGTCGGCAGTATGGCGATCCTGGAAAGCACGATCCAGCGCTGCCTTGAAAAGGCCGGTCTGATCAAGGAAAACAAACAATACCAGAAACACCTGGAAGAGGAGGTCAGCAAAAAAACCGAGGCCCTTCGCCAGAATAACATGGCGTTGCGGGCTGAGATAGCTGACCGGAAAAGGAAGGAAGAGGAAGTTCTGCTAATGAACAGGCACCTCGAAGAGGTGGCCGATGCCTCAGGCGAGTTGTTTGCTTATCAGACGATACCGGAATTGATGAGCGGTGTGCTGGAAAGTCTGCAGTATCTCCTTAAAGGCGGTGCCCGGAACAATCACGAAACTGGTGACCAGGTCTTTTTTGATAACGGTTTTGTGGTCTCCAGGAACCAGGATGGCATGGATGTATTGAGCGGCACGGGAATCTTTGCGGGGCGAGAGGGCATGGATGCCTTTGAAGCCCTGCCTGGTCGCATCTTTGAGAAGGTAAACGCCATCCTGACTGAGGGCAGGGGGGCAGGGTTTGACGGCCGCGATTATTTCGTGCACATGCGTACCGTGAATCGGGCCGAATGTGTCTTATACATTGACTGTCTGACGCCGGTCAGCGAGGCGGATCAGCGGCTTACGCAGATCTATCTGACCAATGTAGCCAGCGCCTATGACAGCATCATGCTCAATGAGGAGATTTCCAACAGCCAGAAAGAGGTCATTTTCACTCTCGGCGAGGTTATCGAAACTCGTTCGAAGGAATCCGCCAACCATGTGCGGCGAGTTGCGGAATACAGCTATCTGCTGGCCCGAAAGTACGGCCTGGATGAGGCGGAATCAGATCTCCTGCGCTATGCCTCGCCAATGCATGATGCCGGCAAGATCGGCATCTCCGACTCCATCCTCAATAAGCCCGGCAAACTGACGGACGACGAATTCCGTATCATGCAGAGCCATGCCACAATAGGCTACGATATCCTCAAGGCTTCACAGCGACCGATACTCCAGGCTGCGGCCATTGTGGCCCACGAACATCATGAAAAGTGGAACGGCAGGGGGTATCCCAGGGGGCTGGCCGGCGAGGATATCCATGTCTACGGGCGGATAGTGGCCTTGGCCGATGTTTTTGACGCCCTTGGTTCCGACAGGTGCTACAAGGCCGCCTGGCCCATCGAAAAGATCCTTGCCTTGATCAAGGAGGAGCGCGGCAATCATTTTGACCCGGTCCTGGTTGATAATTTTTTTGCCAATCTCGACGAATTCCTCCGGATAAAGCGGGATATCCCAGATTCCTGATAACAAAGGTCTTCAGGCGTGATTGCGCAGTTTCAGCTCGAGCGGATGCGGGTTGAGGTAGAACTGACCGGCCAGATACGATTCGCCGTATTTGCGGACATAATGGTTGAGCAGGGTGATCGGCACAATGAGCGGAAGATAGCCCATCTTAAACCTTTCTATGATTTCAATGAGTTCTGATTTTTCGTCGGCTGAGAGCTGCTGCTTGAAATATCCGAGCATGTGCATCAGAACATTCGTATGTTTTTTCAGCGTGCTCTGTCGCTTCAGGGCCTCCATCAGCAGTTGTTCGTAGGTGTTGAAGGCCTCCTCTTTGATCAGGGTTTTCGCCTGAGCCACCAGGCGGCCCATCTCTCGGTAGATTTTTTCACTGTGTGACAGGATGAGCAGTTTGTGGGCGGTATGAAAGGCCACGAGATCGCCGATGCCCGGATTTTCAGCCAGCAGCAGCCGCCAGCGCCGGTGGACGAAGATCCGTTCGATGAAATTTTCCCTCAGGCCGGGATCGTGCAGACGCCCGTCTTCTTCCGTCGGCAGGGTTGGGAAAGCCTGCATGAAGGCTCGGGCGAAGATGCCGATGCCGATTTTTCGGGCCATGCCGTGCTCGCCATAGACCTTGACCCGCTCCATGCCGCTGCTCGGCGAGTCTTTTTTGAAGATGAAGCCGTCAAGATTTTCCTTCGCCAGTTTCTTCAGCCGTTCATCAGCCCAGACGCACATTTTCCCGGTATGATCGACCCCGCTGCGCGAGGTCAGCAGGCGCGGCGATTCGGGATCACCGACAAGACGCATCGACTCTCGTGGGATTCCCAGACCGCATTCGACCTCAGGGCAGACCGGCACATACTCCACATATGCGCCGAGAGTCTCGGTCAGGTAGCGGTCGTGTTGATGCCCGCCGTCATAACGCACCGGATTGCCCATCAGGCAGGAACTGATGCCCAGTCGTATTTTGTCCGCCACCTTCGACCCCCTATTTCTTCTTATCTTCTTTCATCAGTTTGTAGTTGATGCTGTCCACCAGGGCCTGCCAGCTGGCCTCCAGGATATTCACCGAGACACCGACTGTGCCCCAGCTGCAGACCTTGTCCCGACTCTCGATGAGGACCCGGACCTTGGCCTCGGTGCCGTGCTCGCCGGAGAGAACCCGCACCTTGTAGTCCACCAGCTCCATCTCCTGGAGGAAGGGGTAGAAACGGGTCAGGGCCTTGCGGATGGCGCAGTCCAGGGCGTTCACCGGGCCGTCTCCGAGCGAGGCGGTATGAACCTCGTCACCGCCGACAAAGAGCCGGATGGTGGCCTCGGTGAGCGGCGGTTTGTCCATCCTGTACTTGTGATTCATCACCCGGAAACTCTCAAACTTGAAATAATTGCGCTGCAGCCCCAAAGCCCTTCGCATCAGCAGCTCGAAACTGGCCTCGGCGCCTTCGTATTGATAACCCTGGTTCTCCAGTTCTTTGAGCTCGTTGATGATCGACGACAGCAGCGGGTCGGAAGCGCTGAGTTTGAGCCCCCACTGCTTGGCCTTGTGCAGGACATTGGCCCGTCCGGATTGATCCGAGATGAGGATACGGCGGAAATTGCCGACCTTTTCCGGCTCGATATGCTCGTAGGTCAGCGGATTGCGTTTGACGGCGCTGACATGGACCCCGCCCTTGTGGGCAAAGGCTGATTCGCCGACGTAGGGCTGGTAGCGGTAGTGCGGCAGGTTGGCCAGTTCGTTGACGAAACGGGAGGCACTGTACAGTCGATCGATATGTTTACGCACCTCGCAGGCCAGGCCCATCTTGAAGATCAGGGCCGGGATGATCGAGGTCAGATTGGCATTACCGCAGCGCTCACCATAGCCGTTGATCGTGCCCTGCACCTGGTCGATGCCGTAGGAGACGGCGAGCAGCGAGTTGGCGACGGCCGTCTCCGAATCATTGTGGGCGTGGATACCGAGTTTGACCTTTTTCTCGAGACCCGCAAGATACTGTTTGACCCGTTCGATAATGGGCTGCAGCTCATGGGGCAGGGTGCCGCCGTTGGTGTCGCAGAGTACAAGTGTCTCGGCCCCCCCGTCGACCGCCTTGCCAAGCGTCGCCAGGGCGTATTCCGGATTGTCCTTGAAGCCATCGAAGAAGTGTTCGGCATCGTAGATCAGGTGCTCCACCTGCGGCCGGAGGAAGGCCAGTGAATCTTCGATGATCAGCAGATTGTCCTCGAGTTCGATATGCAGGGCATCCCGAACATGCACATCCCAGCTCTTGCCGAAGATGGTGATTGCCGGTGTGCGGGCATCAAGGAGGGCCAGCAGGTTGGCGTCTTTTGAGGCCTTGTTCTTGAAGTGACGGGTGGAGCCGAAGGCCGCGATCTTGGCATGGCGCAGATGCAGGCCATGGACCTTCTGGAAGTATTCGACAGACACCGGATTGGAGCCTGGCCAGCCTCCCTCGATGAAATCGATACCCAGCTTGTCGAGGGACTGGGTGATGCGCACCTTGTCGTCCACCGAGAGGTTGAAATTTTCGGCCTGGGTGCCGTCACGCAGGGTGGTATCGTAGATCTCTATGTGTCTCCCCATTCTCGTTGTCGTCCTTATTTTCGGGTAGGTAAAAGCAATCTGTGGAAAAATGATCTTGCATGCACTGCGCAGATGCCGCAATCGAGCCGGAACTCTTTATAGTAAGAGAGATTATTGGAAAAGCAAAGGCAAATTGTCAGGGGATCTCCCGCCACCGCTGCAGGTCGCGGCGGCAGGAGGTGTGGTGGGTTCAGAAGTCGATGACAAAACTGTAGACGCCTTCTTCCAGACGCGTCTGGACCTTATGCCCGGAATGATTGAAGATGGTCTGCATGCGCAGGTTGTCGCGCAGGACCTCGGCGGTGAAGCCGGCGATACCATTGCGTTTGGC
>JAIFKM010000017.1 GCA_020049575.1 Desulfobulbaceae bacterium | reverse complement strand
CCGTGCAGGAAGGGCACTGTCCCCTCGATGCCGCGGAAGGCCAGACTAGCGCCGAGAGGTTTGCAGAGCTTGCAGGCATTTGTGGTCGAGGTATAGGGCATCTTAGTCATTTTCTTTCTCCTGTGTCCGACGGGGGACGAACTGCCAGACCGGGCTCATCACGGAGCCATAAACTTCCTTGGCGAAGTTGAGCATGCCCTGGAATCCGGCCAGCATTTCCTTGCGCTCGTGATTGTGGTCGCAGAAGGCGACCCCAAGTTTGTAGGCAATGGGCCGTTCCTTGACCCCGCCGACAAAGATATCGACCTCTTTCTCCTGCAGAAATGACGACAATTCGAGAGGATTGGAGTCATCAACGATGATGGTTCCCTCGTCGGTGATCTCCTGCAGTTCTTGGTAATCTTCTTTGGTGCCGGTCTGGGAGCCGACCATCACCACATCCATACCGATCAGCCGGAAGGCCTTGACCAGTGAGAAGGCCTTGAAGGCTCCGCCGACATAGATGGCGGCTTTTTTACCTTTCAGCGCTGTTTTGTACCTGTTCAGTTCCGGCAGTAGTCTTGCCAGTTCCTCGCGCACCAGGGTTCTGGCCTTTTCAATCATCAGCGGATCCTTGAAGAATTCGGCGACATCATAGAGGGCCTGGGCCATGTCCTCGACCCCGAAATAGGAGACCCGCAACGAGGGAATGCCGAAATCCTTTTTCATCATATTTGCAAGATCCATTGTAGCGCCGGAGCACTGGACGACATTGAGACTGGCGCCGTGTGAGCGGCGGATGTCATCGACCCGGCCATCACCGGTAATATTGGCCACCACCTCGACGCCGATGCGGTTGAAGTATTCCCGGATCAGCCAGATCTCGCCGGCCAGGTTGAAGTCACCGAGGATGTTGATACTGTATTTGGAGATGCCGCTGATGTCGCCGGTGCCGACCAGCTGGCGCATGGCCGTGCAGGCCGCCTGGTAGCCTTCTCGCTTGCTACCCTTGAAACCCTCGGACATCACCGGCAGGACCGGGATGCCCTTCTCCTCGGCGACCCTTCTGCAGACAGCGGCCAGGTCATCACCGATAAGGCCGACGATGCAGGTGGAGTAGACGAAGGCAGCTTTCGGGGCATGGCGATCGATCAGTTCGATCAGGGCCTTGTAGAGTTTTTTTTCACCGCCGAAGATGACATCGAGTTCCTGCAGATCGGTGGAGAATGAGAGCCGATGCAACTCCGGCCCGGATGACAGGGCGCCGCGGATATCCCAGGTATAGACGGCGCAGCCGATGGGACCGTGCACCAAGTGGACGGCGTCGGCGATGGGGTAGAGTACGACCCGGGAGCCGCAGAATACGCAGGCCCGCTGGCTGACCGCGCCGGCCAGGCTGTCCTTGTTGCATTCCATGGCAAAGGGACTCGCACCCTTGCGATGGATCTGTCCTTCGCGGTCTTTGAGTACGGCTGCTGATTTCATGATATTTCCTCGCTCTGTGGCTGATGCGCTTTGATGGAGAGACTCCTTGTCCTTCGTAGAGCAACCCCTGTGCCAGACGGGATAATAAAATTATAGGAAATAATTACGGATAGATAGAGCGCTTGATGAAATTGAGGACTGCAGTTGGGAAGGTGGCTCGGGGGAGATGTGTAGACGATCCTACGAAAATGGCCTGAAGGCTACAAAAACGTAGATGCGGGGTGTCAGGATGATCAGGCGGGAGGCGGATTGGCTGCAGGGCGATATCCCGACACACGGACAGGCATGTCGGGAATCTGGTGATTGGCCGCAGGAAAAGTGGCAGGCAGCTGTAAGTTTTCTATTTCCAGTGGTTCGGCTCAAGTTTGCCGAGGAATACCTTGGTGCAGATAAGGACGTTGCGCGGCGTGTCGCCGGCCTGAATTCTGAGCAGACCCTCGCGGATGATGATCTTCTTCATCAGTTGTCGGCCATTGGATTCATTATAGTAGATATCCGAATCGAGGATATCCTGCAGATTCTCGGTCTCCACCCGGTCGATGATCAATTGGACCCCCAGATTGAGAAAGGGGTCCGAGATCTGGGACAGTTCGCTTTCAAGCGCCAGCAGTCCTGACTTTGTGGCTTTTTCAGCCAGGTCGCGAAGCTGCAGGACCAGCGGCACCAAAGATATCTGATCTTCAAGGCTGCAGGCGGCTTTGGTAGCCAAGGCTAAATCTCGTATCATAGTGACTCCCTTTCAGGTGAGTGATGAAGAATGAATAAATAATTGTAGAAGTGCAGAATAAGCAGATGAATCAACGTTCCTGCAGGTTTACGAGGGAAAAGCAATCTGTTCATCAGGCACTCTTTTTCGTCTGGCCGGGAGGGACATTGAGTTTAAATTTGCCGGTTTCATTCTGCAGTTCGACAACCACAGTGTTCAGCCTCTGCGAACCAACTTCCACCCGTTCACTGCACTGGCGTGAATTAGCCGCGAGTCTTGAAACCTCGTTAATGTCCTTGGCAATTTCTCCTGCAACGATCGAGCTTTGGGCAACATTGTTATTCACTGAGGCTATCCCCTCGGCGGCTTCTGTGACATTTCTGGTGATCTCAGAAGTTGTCGCGCTCTGCTCTTCGATAGCCAGAGAAATGGCGGTGACAATTTCGTTGACGTCGTTAATAACCTTGGAGATCAGGCTGATTTCAGACACTGTATCATTGGTTGAATGCTGGATGGAGTCTTTGGCAATCACTGCCGGTTGAGAAACCTGAGAGAGGAGCAGGGCAAAGTTCTCGGCCGAACTCTCGTACATTTTCCGCATTCGCCAGGACATGGATTCGGCAGCTTTGTGCAGTGAGTCGCGGGATGAGTCGCTGAGCAGAGTGCGGTCCGAAGAGTTCATCGCCTTCAGTTTATCCTCGAGTTGATCGGCTAGACTGGTCAGATTGCCGTTGATCTCCTGGCCGGTATGGTTGAAGGCTTTGGCGATGAGTGCGTTGAGTTGGACATTACCCCGATTCTGGGTGACTATGATAAATATGATGGCCGCCAGAATGGCACCAGAAAGGGCCAGGGCAACGGGAACAATGAGTTTGAAACGGAAGCTGCTGGTAATAGATCCGGTGGCCATGAATTCTCCTTTGAACGGTTCATTGCAGAAAAACCTTTTGCAAATCCTATCACCTGGGATTTATGACTACAAGGAAAGCCTGAAAAAAATATTTCATGATTCCAGAGGTATTTTTCAGTTATTCAGGGAGGATCTCTACGGCTGTATGCCGGCATTTTTTCTGAACGGCTTGGGGGGCTATAGCTGCCCCTTTTTCCCTTGTCAACTCTGCAAAGGCCGTCTAATGTGGAAAAAGTTACGTTATTTTGAATATATGGAAGATAAATGAAAACTATTCCGGCGGCCGATGTCTGCACCATAGGGCGCGATATCACGATTACACTGCGCAAGCGGGGGGCTGACGCCTACAGCAAGGCGAGTTACCCGCAGCAGTTCGGGGTGTATTCGGAGATAGAGACGACCGATACGGTTCTGCGCTTCAACCTGAACAATGAGATCGTCTATCTCAGGGGCAGGGGACGGGACTGGCCCCATCCCCAGGAATGGCTCAAACGGACGGCGGGAAATGACTGGATCTATTACTCGACCGGAGGCTATACCGGGGTGGTCGAGGCTATTGGCGAATACTACCTGCCCAACACTCCCTATCCTACCAACTCACTTCTAGGCGGCCGGCCATTTTTGCTGCCTGTCGTGCAGGAACTGACAGCGTGCTGGCATTCCCTGATCCATGAGGTGGCGGAACAGGCTGCTGCCGCCCCTGCCGATATCCGCGCCTTTCTCGCCGGGGCTCTGGCGAATTCCCCCGATGCCTTGGAGAATAGAGCTCAGGCCCTGTTTGCCATTTCCGGCTCACGGAGCACGGTTCTGCCCCCCGACTGCCGGCATGTCGATTATGATGTGATACCGCTTGCCGTATCCGAGGGCTGCCTGTACAAGTGCCGATTCTGCAGTGTTAAGTCAGACAGGCCGTTTCGGCAAAAAAGCGAGGAGGAGGTCGATCGTCAGATCAGCGCACTGCAAGGCTGGTTCGGACAGAATATGGCAAACACGCCCTCGGTCTTTCTCGGAGAGCATGACGCCCTGGCCGCACGTCCTGGCCTGATCGCCGGGACAATCACCAAGGCTTGCAGCGCTTTCGACTTTCAGGCGGCCAACATCAAGGGCGGCAATGTCTTCCTGTTCGGTTCTGTCGGTTCCCTGCTGGATGCGCCTGACGGGCTTTTTGCCGATCTCGGCAGTCTGCCTTGCCATATCTATCTCAATATCGGCCTGGAATCAGCCGACCAGGCAACGCTGGAAGTGTTGGGCAAACCGCTGCGGGCGGCAGCCGTTGTGGCAGCCTTCAAGCGGATGCAGGAGATCAACCGGCGCCATGCCACCGTCGAAGTGACCGCTAATTTCATCATGGATGAGAATCTGCCGGCTGGTCATTATCCTGCCTTTCTGGCCCTGGTCCGTGAGGGGCTTTCACGGGTGAGTCCCAAAGGCTGCATCTATCTCTCGCCGCTCAGGGTCGGCAGACCATCCCGGGCGATGGTCATGGATTTCCACCGCCTGAAAATCCTCAGCCGTCTGCCGACGTTTCTCTATATCATCCAGCGCCTGTAGAACTGCATTCATACTGATAAACTGGATGATTATCCAGGGCATGAAGGGCCTACGCCCATGTGTTTGTTTCCGGGCGAGAGTTTCTGTGAAGAATGGAGTATCTCAGGGAAGTGTTGTCAGAGACTCTGTTTCAGGGAGATCGTGGCTGCTGGCAGTCAGCAGATAAACGACAAGGGAATCGACCTCTTTAGGGCTCAATTTTCCACCTTCATTTATTGAGAAAGGTTGCATAAGTGAATCGGGTATTCCGTCTTTTATTGTCGATTTGAGAAAGAGATCGGGACGCAGACTCAAAAAGGGAGGAATGAGATCGCGACCGATATATCCAGCTCTGTCAGAACCGTGGCACCGGCTGCAATGCATCATATACAAATTTTTCCCGAGTGCAGCATTGCCCGCCACCAGAGGAAACTGTGGCAGGCCGACGGGGAGCAGATCCGATGGATTTACTGAAGGAGGTTTCAGCAATTCCGGGGCTATGGCAAG
Source organism: Desulfobulbaceae bacterium (assembly GCA_020049575.1). Classification (GTDB taxonomy): domain Bacteria; phylum Desulfobacterota; class Desulfobulbia; order Desulfobulbales; family Desulfocapsaceae; genus Desulfoprunum. The sequence continues at coordinate 7,590 of JAIFKM010000017.1, read as the reverse complement.
CGGCCGGCCGTAATTCTCATAGAGTGTGATGTACGACATGATGGCGGCAATGTCGGAGTTCTTCAATCTCCCCCCGGCCAGGATGCTGAAACCGTTCATCTGGGTTGAAGTCTTGCCGTTTTCTATCATCTTCTGCAGTTTCTCGCCCTTCAGGCTTCGGCCCATACGAGCTTGGTCATACGACAGGTGACAACGGTAGCAATTACCCGTATAGAGCCATGCTCCTCTGGCAACCGTATTCTTTCTGATGAGTTTGGAGAGCGGTGGACTGAGAGCATTTTCACCCGTGGTTTGAGGTATCTGCCCTGGAACTGGACCCGTCTGGATGGGATAAGAGGATGCTGGTTTTTCTGGCTCCAGCTTGGGAATTTCCGGGAGGGGTGGTAGATCGGGTTCCCGGCCGAGTTCTTCCCACATCAGCATATATCTGCTCACTGCTGTTATTTCAGTCGGAGAAAGAGGGCCTCCTCTGGCGCGAGCCCAGGAAATCCGGCAGCCTTTGTCAGCAATCGCTTTTTCAAGTTTATCCGCAGATCTGTACTCTTCAGCGAGCCTTTCCTTGGCATACTCACCGTGACAACGGTTGCAGTGCACTTTGAATAGCCAGGCGCCATGGACAAGAGGATCTTTGCTAAAATCCGGTCTTCCGATGGCGGAGAGCCGGTTTGCTCCGAAAACGAGAAGAAGAATGGCGAAAAGGAGTATGCGGCAGGTCATAAGGGGCAGAATCAGTCGTACTGCTGGAGCAGAAAAGCGATGATTGACTGGAGTTGATCTTCGGGCAGTACCGCCCCGCAACTCGATTGCATTTCAACCTCCTGCGAAAATCCCTCGACGATAAAAGCATCGGGGATGAGCACGGACTGGCGGATATAGTCGGCGGCCGAGACTTTAGAAAGTCTATTGCCTGCTGTCCTGGCGATTCCGTCAAGTGAGGGGCCGGTGGCCTGGGGATCTTTCTTTCCTTTGATAGCATGGCAGGAGGCGCAATGCGTATGAAAAACCTGCATTCCCTCTCGGACGGTTTGCGGGTCTGAAAAATCAGAAGGTGGCAGATCTATGGACTTCAACTTCACTTTTCCAAGGGCCGTGGCCTCCCAGTTCATGACAAATCTGGTTAATGAGCGTATTTGATCTTCCCGCAAGGGCCCACCATATCTGATCAACCATGGCGACATCACGGCAGTCAGGCCATTGCCTGCATACAGTGGCCGTGTTGCCATCATCCGACCGTGTGCAGTTGTTGCGACGATGTACTCGTCGAGGCTGTCGAGCCAGCCAACCTCAGACTTTCTCTCGGTAAAGAAATGCCGGTTGGAAAGTGCCGGGCCCAGTTGCCCGACTCCTTCCCCACGTCCGCCATGGCATTTTCGGCAGTGCTGTTCATAGAGATCGGCGCCGATTTCGGCGTTCGCGCCTTCCTGCTGTACTGCAGTGGCACGCATCCGGTCATCCTCCTGGATAGTCAGGGTGATAAGAACAAGACAGAGGAGCGAGGCCAGCAGACTCAATCCAGTGCGGGTGTTCCAGAAGGTCATCGATCTGTCTTCCCGCTGTCTTTCTGAAAGGCAGCATCATGGCGGAAAACCTGGCGTTCAAAGGTCTGCCGGTCAGGGCTTGCCGGTAACAGGCCGGTAAACCGCAGGGTGATCCGCTTCATTCCGGCCTGCCAGGGTTCGATTATAAGAAATCCTGTGGCCTCGGTGAAGTGTTTGGCAGCGATGATGCGCTGGAGTTCCACATTGATGGCTGCGATCAACAGGCCAAGTTCGCTTGCTCCTGCCGGTCGTGGAAGCGGTTTGATAAGCATATAAACGCCATCGTTCAATGCATCATACGGCAGGACATGCAGAGGACCACCGCCATCCCGGGGGGCAAAAGTGTTGAGAATGCCTTCCGGTGACTGTCGATAACTGTCGTCTTCACGACTGCCCAGATAACTGAAGAGAGACAAGGACAGACCGATCACAAGAAGGGCGGCCAGCATCTTCGGTCGCTGCTTGATCGGCCGGCGTCCTCCTCTGTCCAGATAGGGATATGCCGTAACAGCCAGGATGAACACCATCGGCAGGATAATTCCGGTGAACGAGGTCGCCCCTAGCGTCAGCAGTCCTTGAATCCACAGAAAAAACCACGGCGCCTGGGTATGACTCGGTGTATGCAGTGGATTGGCCGGCGCTGCCAACGGGGCATCATATAAAAAACCGGTAATCAACAGAAGGACGGCCATACCGGTGAGTATGAGCGCTGTTTCCCTGGCCACAACTTCAGGCCAGAAGGCGATCCATTGCATGGATGAAGGTTCCCGGGATGAGGTGGCATCAAGAGGCAGAGATATACCGTGCAGTCGGACCAGGCGGTAGTAATGGATGGCCAGGAAAAAGATCATTATCCCGGGTAGGATCAGCACATGCAGGACATAAAACCTGAGCAGGCCGTCCTCTCCGATTTCAGTCCCGCCCCGTAATGCCTGCTGCAGCGGTTCGCCAATCAGGGGAATGGCCTGAAACAGACTGGTACCGACAGTGACGGCCCAGTAGGATAATTGGTCCCAGGGCAGCAGATAGCCACTGAAGGCGAGGACCAGGATGAGCAGCAAAAGGATCATGCCGGTTACCCAGGTGAATCGGCGGCTCTCGGAATACGAGCCCGTCACAGCCACCCGCAATAGATGCAGGATGGCTACGATGATCAGCAGGTCTCCGGCAAGCCGGTGCAGGTCGCGAAAGAGCTGACCAAAAGGGATATCGGCAGCCAGACGCTGGATCGACTGATATGCCGCTTCGGGGGTAGGTACATAATAGAACATGAGAAGAACACCGGTCACAATTTCCACGGTGAAGAGGAAGGTCGTCCAGAAACCGAGATGAAAGGTGTGGTCAAACCGGAGACTGGCCTGTGGGTATCTCCGAGGTCTGATATGACGGAAAAAACTCTGATATATGCCGTTGGAATGTTCACGCTTGCGATTGCTGCTGCTATAGCATGATATTTCAGGATCTTGAAGATACATTCAGGACAGGATGGTTGTTCCGGAAAACCGGCGGCTGGTGTCGACCTGTACTCGCGGCAAGACCTGCACACCTGCTAGTGATTCAGTTGAATCAGCCGGGATGCCACGAAGAGCGACAGAGGGGAGAAGGAGAGGTTTGCCCTCTGGAGAAGTTTGACCTATAACCTGGCCATCCGCATCGACCACCAGGAGTGGAAAGCGATCAAGGTTGCGGCTGGCAGGCCCGGAAAGAACTTTCCCCTGCCGGTCGAACTGCGAGCCGTGACAGGGACAGATAAAACAACCAGCCTCCTGATTCCAATTGAAGAGGCAGTCCAGGTGGGAGCAGGTATTGGCGATGGCGACAAGGCCGTTCTCGTTATTGAGAAGCCAGAACCTGCCGCGGCTGTGATGGAGGGGAATGTCAACCGGTGTAGGCATTTCCGCCAGTGAGCCAATATCTATCACCGTACCGAAAGTGCCTGTTTTTTTTCGTGGCAGGCCGTAGGAAAACAGTATACCGCTGATCTGCAGAATGACAGCGATAAATGGCACTCCCCAGAGCCATTGAAGTATGTGGCGCCGGCCCAGGGTAGCCATTGTTTTATCAGGTTTGGGGTGTTGAGCAGGAGCAGACATATCTTGTAATTGTCGATCTCTTAAAAGGAAAAATTAAGAAAGCCCGAAAAGGAGATCGGGCTTTCTTAATCATTGCGATGAATGCATTAATTCAGTTTCACAGCCTTGATTGCCTCGTAGACATCGGCATCGGTGCTCCGACCTAATTCAAGCCATTTGATGGCCAGACTTTCATCGTTTTCCTGACTGACCTTGGCGGCATACAGGGTGCCAGCCGAAAGATTCGCGGCTTCGTCGGCTACGAATTTACTGAGAATAACACCGCTGCCGTCATCCCCGCTGTAACCGGTTTTGCCGTCTTTCATGATTGCCGTCATCTCATAACTTAATCGGCCCATAGCATAGTGTTTCACTACTTTGGTGGTTGTTGACTCGCCTTCATGATCCGGCAGCAGTTCAATCGGGTAGCCGTACTCATACGGATTGGCTTGTTGGCCAAGATAGGCAGTCATGTCCTTGACGTTTTCCTGCCAGCCAGATTTTGCGGCGATTGGCTCGTATTCTTCACTCGTCAAACCGGTATTCCAAGGGGTGACGCTGGCGTTGCAGTTGTTCCAGGTGCCGTTTATCGCATCGAAATTGACGTTCTCACCATCGATTACGTCCCAGCCTTTGCCGTTTCTCTTCATATAGATCTTGCCGACGGTTCCGGGGCGGCACTCGTAATTGGTATACAGGTAGGCCTCGTCACCTGATGCGGTAATGGGGAGAAACATATTGCCGTCGGGATGATTGCACACCTCTTTCAGTTTACCGGCTATGGTGTTGACCTGGCCGAAGCGCTGGCCGGATATCTCACTGGGGATCGGCTCACCGACCCTGGCCAGAACCTGATATGACCCGGCTGCAACCTTGACATCAAAGACATCGTCACCTTTGGGTACAGGTGTGGATTTGAAGGAGTCTGTCGCTTTGAAGCCGTTTACCACACCTACAACACCGCGATTATAGGGATGTCTGCTCATTGCCGAGGGATGCTGAATATTAAAGAAAACGTCGTTTTGGGCATTGACATGGATACCTGTAATTTCAGCTCCCGTGGGGGCGGTGGCGAAACGGGTGAGGGTCTTGCCATCCCATTTCCAGAGCATATTGTTGGTGTGCTGATCGGTATCTTCGGAAATCCACAAGTTGCCTTGGGCATCTGCATAGAGACCATCAGGGTTGGCAACACTATTCACGTCACAGATGTCGGCGAAACCGGAGCCATAGTCTGATTTGGCATCCTTGTCAGCCACTTTGCCAACAACTACCGGTATCAGCTTGGAGATATTATTGTTGTCATCGAGCTTGGCCTCGTAGACGATACCACATTTATTTTCAGGCAGTTTGATATCGCCTTTGTCGTCGCTCATGGTCTTGTCGATCGAACTCATGGCGATGTAAATCTTGTTGTTGACCTTATCATAGGCAACGCCTTCCATTTTGCGGAATTCTGCGGTTGCGCCCATTTTGGCAGCATAGGCCCTGGTTTCAAGAAACGCAGCCATCGGATCATTCACAGACACCAGCAGTTCTTCTTCAGCAGCAGAGGAAAATTGAGGAAGAAAACAAGTTCCAATCAGTGCTACCAGGGAAATCGTAGAAATTCTTTTATGCATGTGCTGACTCCTTTTTTTTGTTGGTGATTGATGATGTATCTCTGCAGGGAACCTTGAGTATTTCCGTCATGCCCGAGCAGGCAGGTATCCAGCAAATTTTTTTTTACTGGGCTATTGCCTTCGCGGGAGTGACCGAAACCCAGGAATTCAAGGCTGCCTCAATTCAACCGCTTGTATACCACGCGGAATGCTAGATATGTGTTAGTTGTGCGTTAGGCTTTTGTCGCTGTTTTGAAAAATGCGCATTAGCCCTTGCAGAAAGGCAGACAATCTGCAGAGAGGGTTGGAAAAGTCAGAGCGATAAAGGGCAGGGGACTCTCCCTGGTTTCGCTGCCAATGGACAATCGCCATAACCACCGCGAGTGTGGCAAGCGAGACTATTAGGCTCTGATAACGATTATGAGGACCTGACATTGCCCCGTAGATAAAGGCATTGCCGATCAGGGTGAAGAGAATGAAAGCGGCCAAGCAGGCGACATCCCGCTGTCTGGAATAGAGTCCCCAGCCGATGACCGCAAGTAATTCAAAAGTTGAAATGGAGCAGGAGTTGTATCAACCATATGGCGAACAGCGCTTGAATAACTGTCGGAACGAAAAATAACCACCAGCTCAATGATGCCGCCCAGAGAAAAACGCCAGAGAAAAACGATCGGCCGAAGCCAAGATTCATGTTCAGCACCCGCTCGATGTATCCGCCGGTGTCAAAATACATCACGGAAAAACCATTTATTCCTTTCAGGATGTCCAGGCTGCACCGTACAGCCTGTATTTCTTCATTGGAGAACGTCAATTGGTGCCGTTCAGCTTCCAGTCGTAATCAAAAAACATGATCGCAAGCTTGCCGGCCGCCAACTCACCTGCCTGGCTCTCGCTGAGCCCAAGGTCCTCACTGTACAGGGCCAGAAACTGTGCCAGGGTTGTCGCACCGCGCCAGCCGCGTTCGAAGTCTTCTTGATACCATTTGAAAATGCTGGAAACCTGCAGCGTCCCCTCATGCAGTCTGTTTCTGCTCTTATCCGCAAGGAACAGAGAGACCGCCTCTTCAAGCTGCACCTCCAATATGTCCTGCCGGTATGCCCGGTTCTTCAGGGCGGGGCAACCGATGCTGGCGCAGTTCAAGGCAAAATGGACTCGGGGATCGTTGTACCGACCAGACCCGCGGATGAGGTTGTGTTCAATGTCATCGAGTGAACGTTCTTCTCCCAGCAAGGGAATAAACTTCATTTTCCACGGCGACTGGAACAGGGTGCCTATATCTTTGATCGATTTCAGATCCGGATACCTGGTGAGGATCAATTCAACGGTCCAGGCGTTATAGGCGTTGATAAGGAAGGCAAGCTGCTCAGCCTTCTGCCAGGTGTCGAATTGGTCACGAGGGATCTGCGCCAGGTGATCGAGGTATTCGGCCAGGGCCGGTCTTTTTATGGCCATGCCCTGATAATCAACCTTGGTTGCCTTGCCGCCTTCGAGGACCTGCACATTGTTCTGTAGCAGAGTGTCCCACGAACCGTGATCGAATTGCGCGGCATCGACTGCGCATGCTTGCAGAACCAGTACGGCGATCAGTATGGAGCGCATCATGGTCTATCTCCTTTTCCAGCTATGATATTTCTCCAGCCAAACAAGCAGTTTCTTCGGGGCGTGGGCCCGTTTCCATTCTCCAGCCGCGTATTTATTGGCCTCGGCAAGGGTCGGATAGGTATGGATGGTGGCCAGGATTTTCTGAAGGCCCAGGCCGTGTTTCATTGCCAACACGAATTCCGCCAGGAGATCACCCGCATGTTCGCCGACTATGGTAACGCCGAGAATCCGATCCTTACCCGGGACGGTGAGCACCTTGACAAAACCGTGGGCCGCGCTGTCGGCAATGGCCCGGTCGAGATCGTCGATGCCAAAGCGGGTAACCTCCACGGCGATGCCTCGCTCGCGGGCTTCCTGCTCATTGAGACCGACCCGGGCAACTTCGGGATCGATGAACGTCGTCCAGGGAATAACCGAGTAGTCCACCCTGAATTTCCTGAATTCCCCGAACAGTGCATTGACCGCGGCATACCAGGCCTGATGAGCGGCGGTGTGGGTGAATTGATAGGGACCGGCCACGTCGCCTGCCGCGAAAATATGGGGATACAGGGTCTCGAGATATTCGTTGGTCACAACCGTGCGTTCGGTGGGGATACCGATATCCTCCAAACCATATCCTTTCAGCCTGGCAACCCGGCCGACCGCACAGATAAGGGCATCGAACTCGATGCGGTGCTCCTGTCCCTGATGCTCCACGACGATGAGCTTCGTCTCGCCTTCTTTTCCACACCGTAAGGCCTTGTGGCCAGTCAGGACATGTACCCCGTCCCCGACCAG
>JAIFKM010000168.1 GCA_020049575.1 Desulfobulbaceae bacterium | reverse complement strand
TCAGCCCAATCTTTATCCTGGAGATATTTCAAATCGGTTTTCTTCAGAGCCGCCCTTACGGCAGCTTCACTACCGGGGAAGGCGTCTTCAATAAGGGAAAAGCTTTCAACAGTCGGAACGCCTTCAGCTATTTTCAATTCGGCCATGGCTTTTCTGAAACTGAGAATTCCGAGGGTTTCTTTCTCCTCGGTAATCGGAATGAGGCGGGGGTAACATTCTCCTGACTCGCGATATTTTTTATGTGTATAGAGCGTATCGCAGTACCCTTTCAGGGAGTCTGGGTAACTATTGATGATTGAAGGAGTTTTCAGAAGTTGATAGGCTACGTATGCTTTAAGAGGTTCTTTCAGTCCGACAAAAGTATCAGCTTGTCGGAGATCTTTTATTGGTAGAATGACGTCGGGATAGATAACGTCCTGACGATCAAGAAGTTGCTGCGCCTTTTTGTATTGCTGGGCGGAAAGCGCGGTTTCAATTTGAGAAAGGATAAGATGCGGGAAAAGAAGACTTGTCTGGCCGATTGTGGCTTCGAGGTCAGGGAGTTCCGCGCTGGCGGCATACCCTTCGATGTGGTTGGCACGAGACAGCACCTGAAGAAATCGCGCATAAATACCAACCGGTTCCTCTGCATATTCCTTCGCAAGAACTGAGAGTTTACTGTCTGCTTCCGTAAGACTGCCATTTCGAAGGAGAACTTCTGCCAAGGTCAGGGATATTTTTTTTTGCACTTCAGGGTCATTGCTGCTTTTCAATACGTCGAGGAGAAGCGGCTGCATATCAAGCCAGAGGCCGTTGGCCGCAAGTTCAGTGATCTCGACTGGGAGCAATTTGCTGTTTTCTGCAGCGAGAGGAGGAAGCAGGGCGATAACCGGAAAAGGAGGGAGTGTATACTTGACAGGAACAGTGCAGGAAATGCCAGATTCATAATTTTTGAAAAATAGGGGCCACTTACCGGCATAGGGAGAATTGTTCAACGGGTTGGTGGAAACAGTCGGTTCCTCATTTAGAACCGTTATGTCCTTGAGTTGTTTGGCGATGACCTGATTCGCCAGGCTGGACTGGTCGCCGACCAGGATGTCGAGTATAAGTCTCCCCTCTTTGCTTTTCTCAGTTTTGACATCACGCGGTTTGTGACGGAAGAAAAAAGAAATGACAGTTCTGTCATCGTTTGTGATAGGCAGTATTTTGATGATTCTGGTATCAGCTGCAAAAAATTGCAGACCTTGTGCTGGCCGGGTATCATCGAGAGAGATTTCGAGGCGTTTTTCGCGAAGGTTTATAGAATGTACAGGGGGCTTGTCAAAGGTGAAGTATATCTGAGTGCTCTCCCGGGTGTGCGTCCTGGAAACACCCAAAAGTGTTGATGCTGCCAGGGCAGAGTGGCCGTTGGCAAGCAGTACAAGCATTATATACAATAGACGGGTTTTCATATTCCAGGCCGATTAAGAGTTTTTACAATTTATTGCAAGATACATACCAACGATTTTTGACAGCAAAGACATCTTGATAGCAGATGTAAACTAATGAAATTATACATTATGTACATAGAGGATTGTTTCAGCCCTGATGTGTCAGAATATTGACATAAGGTGTTTCTGTACCTTTGGTTGCTTGCAGGAGAGGCTGCTGTCAGGTGATTTACAGGTATGGGCGGGAAAAAGTGCATGATGAATTCTTTTTTTCCATTAGTTATTTGATTTTTCTCTCGTCATGCTGCTATTATCTTACTGTAGATGGGCGTCAGGAGGTTTTCTTCGTTCTGAAAATTTCTAATCCCCGAGAATATCAATATATCAAGTTGTTACAAATTGAACTTCAGGTGAAGTACTCAGTTTGTGAAACACTTTTTGACAGGAGACCAGGATGGGTAAGAATGTATTATTAATTGATGACTCAAGCACGATGCGTAAGATTGTCGGCAGATCACTCAGACAGGCCGGAATCGAGTTTGATAATATTTTTGAAGCAGGTGATGGCCTTGAGGCCCTTGCTCTTCTCGAAAAGGAACATGTCGATATCATTTTAAGTGATATCAATATGCCAAATATGGATGGAATCGCTTTTTTACGCGAGAAGGCCAATAGGCCAGCTATCAAAGATATTCCCGTTTTGATGATTTCGACCGAGACTGGTGAGGACATCATCGGTGAGGCAAAGTCGCTGGGAGCGTTGGGGGCAATTAAAAAGCCCTTTACCCCCGACAAGGTGAATGAGATCCTCGGACCGCTTCTCTAACAGGAAAACTCCATAGGATAGGTGAGAAAGTGGAAATACGAGAAAAAATAATCGAATCGACGCAGGAGATCTTCTCATCGATGGTGATGATGGAGGTAACCGCGCTCGATGAGTCCGTCACCGAGGGGAGTGTGCATACACAGAGCATCACTGGCCTCATCGGGTTAGCCGGGACGTACAAAGGTGTTCTGGCGATTCATATGCCCAACGAAGTCGCAATGGCTGTCACCAGTAGCTTTCTTGGCATGGATGTCGAAGAGATCAACGCTGATGTCGAAGATGCCATAGGAGAACTGGCCAACATGCTCGGCGGCAATGTCAAAACAATCCTTTCTGAAAGCGGGCGTGATATCAACCTTTCGCTGCCATCTACCATTTCAGGGAAGGAATATAATTTTCAACTCGCCAGTGAGGCTGCCGAAAGAACTGTAATCTGCTTTGAGTCTCAACCAGGCCGCTTTCATGTCGAACTGCAGCTCGAGAGCTGATTGTCCGGGGCAGGGAAGTTGAGGCGGGGCCTGTGAGGGTTCCGCCTTTTTTATTTATCCATCAAGAGTGATTATTTGCATATGGCCGTTGAACTTGACCTGGTAAACGAGATTTCTCTGGGGACGAAAGACGTCTTCAGCACAATGCTGATGATAGATCTCGAGGATGTTAAGGTGGAATGTGCTACAGCTATTCAATCTAATGTGACGAGCATGATTGGTCTGGGAGGCGGTTTGCGGGGTATGTTGTCAGTACACTGCCCTGAACTGGTCGCCCGGGAGATAACGGGAGCTCTTCTGGGCATGGAAGTTGATGATCTCGGTGACGATGTAAAGGATGCGATTGGCGAGTTGGCGAATATGGTGGCTGGAAACCTGAAAATTTCGTTCGCCGGGGTTGGCGTCGATATCGAACTGGCTATTCCCACCTCGGTTATTGGTAAATCCTTTCGGATCTGCGGTCTTTCCGGGGCAACCAGAATCCTTGTTGAATTCGGTATGCCTGCCGGATCCTTCTGGATCGAACTTCTGTATGTGATAAATACTTGAATAGTATGATTCCTTTAAAGATATCACATTGTCTTCCGATATGGAGATATCGGCATGAAGGCCTTGAAGTAATCCTGAAATCCTCTCTTCACTGATATTATTGCATGGAAGCGCAGAAACGAATAGACAAGGTGCTGGCCGCGGCACAGAAAAAAGTTGAGAGCGAAGTCGGCATCCTTCTTGGGGTGCCACTGGTCTTGTCAGGGGCACTTTTTCAGCCGGTATCAAAAGAAGATTTCTTTGAAAATCTCAGCGGCAGACAAATTCTCGCCAAGATGGATATTACTGGTGAGATTACAGGCCAAGGTTGCCTGGTTGTGAGCCTGAAGGATGCCATCAGGCTTGGCGGAACTCTCATCATGCTGCCGCCCGCAGAGTTGGAAGAGGTGGTTACCCGAGACGGTTATAACGAGGATACTGAAGATTCCTTTGGTGAGATAGCAAATATCATCGCCGGAGCCTATACCAAGGTTTTTGAGGAGATGTACCCTCAGAACTGCCGGTTCGTCAGGAAAGAACAACTCAGTATTCAGCCGGTAAAAATAGTTGCCGATTCGTCAGAACCCATTGCAAATCAGGTGTATTACCAGGTTTCTGCCACCATGACCCTTGGTGACAAGCTGATGGGTGATATGTACATGCTGCTTCCGGCCGCAAGTTTTGGTCTTGTCTGGGAAGAAGCAGCGCCCTCTTCCGCTGGGGCAGCTGCAGGCTGGCCAGAAAAGCAGGATGTTCCTCAGCAGACTCCTTTGCAGGAGCAGGCTACCCAGATACAAGCTGAGGCACCGGGAAAAGAGATTCCGCAACCCGCTGAACCAGGTCCCGAAGAGGTCGCTGCTCAGCATGCCGAAGAAAAAATCCCTGAAAAACCCGCTTTTGATCTTGAAAAACACCAGAAAAGGGTCGATCGGTTGCTCAAAGACTGCCAGGAAAAGCTCGAGGAAGAGGTTGGAGCACTTCTCGGCTGTGAAACTAAGTTTCAGAACCTAGAAAACCGCAGGATCTCCAAAGAGACATTTTTTTACGAAGAGCTTACCGGCAAACAGGTTGTCGCCTCTATGGATGTTGTCGGTGAATTGGAAAACACCAGCTATCTTTTCGTAGGTCTCAAGGATGCGATCTATATAGGCGGCACCCTGATTATGCTGCCGCAGAGTGAACTCGATTCAGTAGTGAATGAAGAAGCCTTTGGCGACGATACCCAGGACGCCTATGGCGAGATTGCCAATATCATCGCAGGTGTCTACTCGGCGGTTTTTGAAGAGCAGTACATCAAAAAAATCCGCTTTGTAAAAACAGGTCTTGAACAGATCGTGCCGATGAAGGTCAAAATTGAGGCCGATGTACCCGTACCGGACCAGCAGTATTATATGAGTTGCATGTCAATCATGATCGGCGGCAAGAAACTCGGCAAAGTGCGGATGATCTTTCCTGTCAAGATGCTGCAGCTCGAGCAGGTGCCGCTCAAAGAAAAGGCTGCACCGGTAGAGGTTGAGACCAAGAAACCGCCGGTAGCCGTCGCCGGAAAGGAAGCAGGGCTGTATGATATCCTCATCATCAGCGACGACGATTCAGAGGCCAACAAACTTGCAGGTGTTCTCGGGGAGCGCGGCTATAACGCCCGAAGTCTTTCCTATAAAGACAATGTTCAGAATTACATCTCGAATGAACTTGTGGCGGTCTATCTGGTGATGCGGGAGGTGAATGAGCAGGCTTTCGGGGTCGCCATCAAAGTGAGTTCTTCCTGTTCTGTTCCTCTCATTGCGGCTGGGCCAGCCTGGACTAAAAGCAAGGTGTTCAAAGCAGTCAAATATGGGGTGCGTGATATCCTTTTGACACCTGCATCGCGGGAAGATATCGAGGAGAATGTGGCAAAGAATCTGGTCAAGCTTGCTGCCTGAGAGGCTTAGTTTTCGCCAAGTCCCCCCATCTCTTTTTTCTTCATTTTTTCCAGCAGAGTAGTGCGCTTAAGGCCGAGTATCCTGGCCGCTTCTTTTTTGTTTCCTTCAGAGATTTTCAAGGCCTGCAATATCAGCTGCGTCTCAAAATCGTCGATGACTTTGTTAAAGTCGATCTGACCGCTTTGCCAATCAAGACTGGCAGAATCGACGAGCGCGCCGGAGGCAGCTGGAGTGATTTCGCTTTCGAGTTTCGACAAGGTAACGGGTGGTTCAGGATCGAATTCTGTTGCCAGATCATGGAATTTCTCCGGCAGATCTGTCAACTGCAAATGCTTACCGCTGTAAAGCACTGACATGTGCTGGATAAGGTTTTCCAACTCCCGGACATTTCCTCGCCACTGGTAATTAATGAGGGCTGACATGGCTTGCTGCGACAGGCTGAACTCCTCCCTGCCTCGTTTTATGGTGTACGTCTCGATAAAAGCTTTAATGAGCAGCGGAATGTCACCCTTTCTTTCTTTGAGAGGGGAGATGGTGATGGGGATGACACTCAGCCGATAATAGAGATCCTCTCTGAATTTCCCTTCTTTGACAAGCTGCTCGAGATCGCAATGGGTGGCTGCCAGGATGCGTGTATCCACAGGGATGGCCTTGAAGGCTCCGACCGGTTCGAATTCCTTTTCCTGCAGGACACGCAGCAGTTTGGCCTGCAGAGATGATTTCATGTCGCCAATTTCGTCGAGAAAGAGCGTGCCGCCATCGGCATACTGAATTCTTCCAAGTTTATTGGCTGTAGCACCGGTAAATGCCCCTTTGGTATACCCGAACAATTCACTTTCCAGCAGATCATCAGGAATGGCGGCGCAATTCACTGGTACAAAGTTTTTTAAACTTCTGCGGCTCTGGGCATGAATAGCCTTGGCCACGAGTTCTTTGCCGGTGCCCGATTCCCCGCGAATCAGAATGGTGGAATAATCGTCCTCAGCGACCTTGGTGATAAGCTCGTAGAGCCTTTGCATTGTCGAACTGCTGCCTATGATGCCATGGAAGGTAGATGTTGCCGGGTGATTGTTATCGGCCTGAGGCGAGGGTCGGGGAGAAATTGCCTCTTGCGTCCTCTTCAGGGTGAGGGTTATTTCCAGAGGCTCGAAGGGCTTATTGAGATAGAAAAATACATCTCGATCGATGACTTTTTTTATCAGATCCCGCCTTCCTTCAGGAATAACGGGAAGGATAATCAGGTCCGGTTGGTTCTTTCTGAGGTCGTCCAGGAAGAGAAGTCCCTGTTCAGGTGCGGGAAAGTCGAGATCGATGACGAGAGTTTGAATATGGTTGTCTCTTAATGTTGTTCGAACGGCAGTTTGATCAGTAGCCTGCAGGAGAGTGCAGCTGAGATTTCTGCTGATGTGATCTGCTACGAACGCCAGTTCCTGTGAATTATTAAGGGCTAGTAGGAGTGTTGGCGGTAATTGCATGGATCTTTCAATGCTTCCGGTCGTATTCAAGAGAAGACGGCTAATTAAAAAAGGCGGCGGATTATTTATGTGTCTGGAGAAGGTCGGCGAGCCTGCTGGAGGTTCTGCGCATGTTCAGGCTGAGAAGCCTGGCGATTTTCTGAATTACTTTGACTCCAAGAGCAGGTGATTTTTCCATGAGGAGATCGAAACCTTTGTCCGTAAGGGTTATAAGTGTTGTCGGCTGGGCGGCGAGAACAGATGCAGATCTCGGCGATTTATCAATCAAGGCCATTTCGCCGATAGGGCTCCCCTTTGTCAACCTGGCTATAACGACGCTTTCACCCGTTTCAATAGTCTTGAAGACCTCGAGTAAACCCCTGAGGACAAAACCCATAAAAGTCCCCTTGTCTCCTTCAACGAAAAGAAACTCACCTTTGTTCAGCTGGACATAGCTCATATGCCTGGCCAACAAGGTGATCTCGTCATCGTCGAAGCTGTTGAAAACAGGTAGATTGAGGAGGAATGTGCGAGTGTTTTCCTCGGTTTCAGTTAATGGTTTCTGTGTCATGTCACTGCGCTGGGCAAAAATGCTGCATATGTTGCTGCTTGCAATATTCGGAGTTTTGGGGTGATATAGTGTCGATTCGTTGTCCGAATAGATAAAAAAAGCACTGTCGAAACTCGATAATTAATTACTGAATACCTTTAAGATATCATATTCAAAGAAAAAATAACAATAATGTTTTTACGAGTATCTCGCCATCAACGGGGTTATTCCATATGTTGTTTCTATCCCTGAGATATCTGGGAGTGCTGCTGAGCTTTTTGTGGTTTGGTTATTCGACGTCTGCCTGCGCAGTCGCGATCGAGCAACCCTACGACGCGCGTGTTTCCCGCTCGATTGACGGAGATTCTCTTGCCATTGAAACACGGGGAAAAACCTATCAGGTTCGATTGTGGGGTATCGATGCGCCGGAGTGGGGGCAGCCTTTTTCGGTTGAAGCACGAGAGGTTAGCCGGAAACTCGTCAAAGGTCGGAAGGTCATCATTCGTCCTCAGTACCGTGACAGATATGACAGGATTGTTGCAATTGTCGAAGTGAATGGCCAATTGTTGAACGAAGAGATGGTGCGTCGTGGAATGGCTTGGGTTTCCAATCGCTATTGCAACGAGGATATTTGCAATGATTGGCGCGACTTTGAGAAGACAGCCAGGCAGGATGGCACAGGCCTTTGGGCCGACGACGACGCAGTTGCTCCGTGGGAGTGGAAAAAACTCCAGAAGCATCAAAAACGGTATTAATTAGATCAGAACACTGTTCGAAGCTCTTCTTGCTGACCGGCGTTGACGGTAGAAAATTGCCTGTATGATAATGCCAGTAACAGTGATTGATGGTAAAAATACAAGATATGCTGTACTCTTATCTGATTTCTTCAGCCAATAATCCGGTATTTTCGGTTAAAGAAAAAACGTGCAATCGGCGAGAAGGTTCTGCGTGTGATATAAACGGTTAACCAACGAGGAATTATGCATAAAAGAAAAAAGATAGCTACCTGTCTACTTGCCTGTTCATTGCTGCTGTGTTCGGTTGCAGTTCCGGCTTCAGAAAGCAATAAAGAGGGCAACGCGGTTAGGAAAAATATTGATACGCTCATTAAAACGAAAAGTTGTCCTGGCTGTAATCTGGTTGGCGCAAATCTCAACAGAGCTGATCTGGCAGGTGCCGATCTGCAGGGTGCCGATCTATCCCGGGCGAAATTTTTTCTGACAAACCTCTCTGGGGCGAATCTGCAGAAAGCAAACCTGACGAAGGCAGGATTCGGCGGTGCCGACCTGGCCAATGCCGATCTGCGTGGGGCAGAATTGGCTGGCGCCAACTTTGACGGCGCTTACCTGAAGGGAGTGATAACCGATAAGGAATTCACGGCTCTTTTGCAGGCCGGTGTACAGAAATCAGCAGAGATAGAGAACGAGATACCCGCAGAACAACCCACGGCGGTAGAGACAGGGGCTGAGGAAATTCCAGAGACGGTGCCGGAGCCGGATGCTCAGCAGGATACTTCAATAGAACAGCAAACCAGGATCGAGACTACTCCTCCAGCGACATCGGCAAGCGTGATGGAACCGGAGCAGTCCTCTGATCAGACAGCGCAGCCTGCAGAATCTATTTCAGCCGGGCAGGAAGCTCCTCCTGTCAAGACAGTTCAGCCAATAGGTGAGGCCGTGGTCACTGAACCTGAGAAAAAGGAAGAACAGCCGGAGGCTGTATCCGGGCAGGCGGCTGTCAGTGCGGATCCTGGTGGGTCTCCCGCGCCTGTTGAGGAGGTGAGCACGGTCGATGAGGATAAAGTGGCGGCGCTGCTTAAATCCAGGAGTTGCTATAGCTGTGACCTTTCGGGATTGAATCTCTCAGGTAAAAACCTGAAAGGTGCCGATCTTGAAAAGGCAAATCTTACTGGCTGCAATCTGGAGGGAGCTTCGCTTGACAGAGCTAATCTTAAGGGGGCAATTCTGGTTCGTGCCAATCTGAGAAAGGCCAGTCTGCAGGGTGCTGATCTGTACAAAGCTGATTTTACTGGGGCCGACCTCACCGATGCGAATATGAAAAAGGTTCAGGCGGATGATGCCCTGTTCACTGATGCTATCGGTGTGAGCGAAGAGGTTCTGAAGCAGAAGTAGTAGAAGCGTCACAAAAGGTTGCGAATGGCACTTTTTGTTGCAGTATCTCCTGATAAATGATGATGTTGGCGGAGACACTGCCGGTCAAGGGGATATGTTCTTATTTCTCGGCCAGCAATGAAAGGGCTTTTGCAATCCTGATGTCTTCGTCCAGGGAATCGTCGAGAAGAACAGTTTCAACGGAATCAAGACAGGCCTGTAGCCGGGCAGTCTGCATTTCGAGATCCTGAATGGTTTGCGAAGCGACATTTTCTGTAGTATCCATCGCCTGCTGCAGATCCTGGGCGCTTCGCAGTATGGTTTTTAAATTGGAGATCTTGTCCAGTTTGAGAAAGAGCTCATCGAAATTTATCGGTTTTTCGAGATAGTCCGTCGCGCCCTTTTTCATCGCCTGAACTGCCGTATCCACAGAAGAATGGGCGGTAATCAGGACGACCTCAATGGTGCTGTAGAGAGACTTGGCAATTTCCAGCACTTCAAGGCCACCAATTCCCCCCGGCATCATAAGGTCCGTGAGGACCACATCAAAGTAGCGGCTGCCAAGCAGTTCGCTTGCTTCGTGGCCATCCTTGGCAACTTGAACCTGGTAGTTTTCCCTCTGTAATCTCTGCTGCAGCAGACGTCGAACAACGGGATCATCGTCAACAACGAGAATGGAAAGGTTTTTCATGGAAGGCCTCGTTTAATTGGTTTTCTGGTAAAAAATTGCCCTGAGATGTCGTTTCGGCACAAAGCGCGGGCAGACGCCGGAAAGTGACTCGGTAGAACCGATAACCAGAAAACCGTCATCGGCCAGACTGTCGGCTATCTTGTTGAAAAGTTTTTTGCGGTCCTCAAGAGTGAAATAGATGGCCACGTTCCTGCAGAAAATAATATCAAACTTGCCAAGGGCTGTGAACGGCAGCATGAGGTTCAACTTACGGAAATTGACCATTGCCCTGATCTCGTCCTTGATCTTCCATGAATCACCGAAGAGGGTGAAATATCTCTGCAGATACCGCTGATCAAGACCTCGTTCAATTTCAAATTTATTATATTTCCCATAGCTTGCCTGGGATACTGCATTATCCGAAATATCGGTTCCCAGAAGCTTGAGATTGTATCGAGATGCGTCTTTAAGGAGTTCCTTGAGGATGATGGCGATGGAATAGAGTTCCTGGCCTGTTGAAGAAGCGGCGCTCCAGATTTTCAGGGTGGTTTTCAGGGTTGGCGTGCTGGGAGTTCTGGCATCAATGAGCTCTGGCAGAAGTTTATGCTGGAGAAGCTCAAAAGGACCCTTGTCTCTGAAAAACAGGGTTTCATTGGTGGAAATGGCGTCGATTATCTGGCGCTCGATATTTTTCGTCAGATCCTTTTTAGCCTTGGCGTGAAATTCGAGATACGATTTGCAGCCAAGTCCTTCAGCGATCGAACCCAGTCGTGTTTCAAAAAGATATGATTTGCTTTGATCAAGATATATCCCCGATATTTCGTGGATATATTGAGCAATCATATTGAGTTCGCTGGGGGTGATTTTGATCATGTTGTGTCGGTTTGCTCACGTTGGTTGGCAAAATCTGCCGTTACAAGGTTCCTATCTGACACTCTTGACGATCTCATCGGCGATCTTGCTCAATGGGGCGACAACATGAAGGTAGCCAAGATCGGCAGGGGCTTTGGGCATCCCGTAGACAACACAGCTGGCTTCATCCTGGCCGATTATATGGGCGCCTTTGTTTTTCAGGATGCCGAGGCCTTTAGTGCCGTCAGAGCCCATGCCGGTCATTATGACCGCTGTAGCTCGGCCTACGTAATAATCCCCCACGGATCGAAAGAGATAGTCGACCGAGGGTCTGCAGGAATTTTCCGGAGGATCATTGGTGAGTTTGATGCATCGATTCTTACCATCGGCCCCGGCGGAGAGTTTCATCTGCTTGCCCCCAGGGGCGATGTATACAACATTGGCCTGGATCGGTTCGCCTTCTTCAGCCTCTTTGACGGAAAGAGCGCATTTCTTGTCGAGGCTGGCCGCAAGCGATTTGGTGAAGACTGGCGGCATATGCTGCACGATGAGGACAGGTACGCCCAGATCGCCAGGTAATTTTGGCAGCATCTGGGTGAGCGCGTTGGGGCCGCCGGTCGAAATTCCGATAGTGACAATTTCAGATTTCCCTCTTTTTACCGCGGAACCTGCAGTCCTCGTTTGCGCGTCCACCCCTTTTTTCTCGGTGTTCTGGCCAAGGCTGAGCGATCGCAGGACAGGTTGCTTCCTGATCGCTGAGATCTTTCTGCTTAAAAGGTTTGGGGCAATCTTCGATTTGGCGAAAGCCTCGAGCATTGGCTGCAGATTTCGTTTGAGTTCGAGTTTTCCTTCGGCAACAGAGGCGCTCTGTGGTTTCAGGATAAAGTCGAAGGCTCCAAGTTCGAGGGCCCGCATCGTCATTTCGCTACCGTCTGCGGTCAAAGTCGACAGCATGATAGCACCTATGCCGGGATAATTCTTCTGCAGTTCTGCGAGGACCTCAATGCCGTTCATGACAGGCATTTCGATATCGAGGGTAAGGATGTCTGGCTTCAGAGATTCAATTTTAGCGAGGGCGATTTTTCCGTTATGAGCTACACCAACGAGTTCAACCCCTGGGATTTCTTTAACTATTTCAGATACTGCCGAGCGATAGACTATTGTGTCATCGACGACGAGAACGCGTAACTTTTTATTGCTAATCATATAACCCTTATCAATCGTCGAGGCTCAATACCTTGTCGACATCCAGAAGGCCGATGAGGTGTGCGTCTGTTTTGTATACCCCGGTAAAAAACTCACCCTGGATGCCGCTCATATTGGCAGGAGCCCTCTCCCGGCGGTTCATGTCCGCCTCAACCACGTCGCTTATCCGGCGGACGAGCAGTCCAACGTGGCCTCCTGAAGAATTGACGATGATATTTCGCGGATCCTGGCTCAGGTCGGTCTCGCCGAGTCCCAGCTTTTTGCTGAGATCGATGATCGTCACGATCTGTCCCCGGAGATTGAGGATACCGAGAACATATTCCGGTGCCTGGGGTACCTTGGTCATGGATGTGAGTTTATTGATTTCCTGAATTTTCAGGATATCCATCCCGCATAGGGCATCGCCCACATAGAAGGTGGCGAGTTCTATGATTTTTGTTGTCGATGTTCGAGTCGTCTCGTTCATACATTCCTACTCGGGGGAGCACGTTGTCGGTTGAAGGCATGAAAACCTGATTTTGTGGTGTATGCCTGGTGTTTTATCAAGAAAGCCAAACTTTTAATACAGTTCTTCCTTAATTATGGCTACCCGGATATCTGCACCTTTTGTCCTTTTCCGGTATTGTTTTGTACTGGTTCAGTGCAGTCGTTTCATGTAGGTGTGGACAGAGGCCATGAGACGTTCTTTGTCAAGCTTGATGTGATATTCGTCGATTCCAACCGCCTTGCCTTTGGCCACGTCCTCTTCTCCTGCCAATGTCGTGAGGGCAATGATGGGCAGATTCGAGAATCGC